>PCCE01000022.1 GCA_002731575.1 Gammaproteobacteria bacterium
CCGAGTTGTCCATTCATTCCAGAGCGTTGCAGGTGGGCCGCGTCATTCTGACCACGGCGCAGCCCAGGGATAGCGAAGAAAGTCTGAGTCAGTTCGCCCGCAGTCAGGGGGCGCCAATGCCTGAACTGACCTCTGCTGGAGCAGAGGCCATTGCTACAATCCAAGACGGAGCAGGCCCACAGAACCCACCGCGAACCGGTGGGATGCTACAAGGTCTTATTGATCGGCAAATGCAGCCCGCCCAACCTGCGCAGCCAATGTTACCCGCTCAACCTGCGGTAACTGCCATTCCGGCGGCGAATATTTCCCCACAGCTGCCGCATACCACACTGGCAGCAGGGGCCCTACAAGAAGCAAAACTGCACTTCATGCAGCGTTCGGGTTTATCTAGTGCTGAGCCAGTGGTTCAAGCCAGCGGCCCAAGCCAAGTCAATCTATCGGTGGAAGAAGCCTTGAATCCGGTTGCGAAGACAGCTGACGTAGCAGTGGTTAAGGCGGAGCAAGACATGCTGACCAAGGCAGCGGCAGAAATGCGCGCAGCGCAGTCACCACTAGCCACTGTTCAGGATGCTTCAACCACAGCAGATATCCCGGTGGGTACAGTACTAGCGGACAGCCAGAGCGAACAAGGACAGCCTCAGGCGGGTCAACAACAGCCAGCGCCTGTAGCCAACCCCCAAAGCGGCCTGGTGCAGGCGCCAATAGGTAATACCGCGATAACACTGGCCGATGCGCTGATGTCCTCAGATCCCGCGCAAATGCAATCGCGCTTGCAGCCTTATCAGGTTTGGGCTCAGCGTTTTGGCGAGGTGCTGGCGCAGAAGCTGGCGCTGGCGGTAAAGGATGGCAATTGGACAGTAAAGCTGAACCTGAACCCGGCATCACTGGGGCCTGTCGGTATCGAGCTACAGGTCAGCGACAAAGGCATTGATGGTCAAATTGCCGCAAGCGACGCTAACGTACGCCAACTGTTAGGTGACTCCATGCCAAGATTAAGACAAGCCCTCGAGGAGCTTGTTGGTGAGCATGCTGGAGTCAATTTAGAGCTTGGTGATGGCGGCGAGCGAAAAGCAAAACAGGAAGAATCTCAGGAAATTGAGATTTCTATGGATCTGTTGGCGGAAGAGTTAATTCCGTCACAGCAGCAGATGGCGAGCGGAAACATTCTTCGAGATGGTTTGAATGTTTTTGTTTAAACTCACAGTCGTATAACAGGAGTTAACAATGGCTGAAGTGGAAGAACAGGCGCCATCGAAAGGCGGCCTGCTGAAAATTATTTTATTGGTACTGGCAATTTTGTTGGTGGCAGTTGGCTCTGCCCTCGGCGCGCTGTTTTTTACCGGCTTTTTTGATGAAAAAGAAGCAGACGCTGCGGAGGAGGCCATTGCCGAGCTAGAGGCTGAAATCGAAGGCACGGAATCTATCCAGATGCCTGAAAAAGTCGCTAAGGAAACCGCAGAGGAAGAAAAGTTCAAGCCAACCTACTACACCTTTGACCAGCCCTTCGTGGCCAATGTGGCAGGCTCGCGCAAGGTGATGCAGGTAACCGTCGCGGTAATGACCTACTACGATGAACGGGTAGTAACGGCCATAGGCGATCACAAGTTCGCACTTCAGTCGGCGGTATTAGATCGCTTGCGTATGGTTTCAGAAACTCAGCTGCGTGAGGAGAATTTCCGCCGCGACCTGCAAGAGGAACTGGCATTGATTATGAACGAGGTGCTGGAGAAATTT
Source organism: Gammaproteobacteria bacterium (assembly GCA_002731575.1). GTDB lineage: Bacteria > Pseudomonadota > Gammaproteobacteria > Pseudomonadales > Azotimanducaceae > UBA4421. The sequence goes on from PCCE01000022.1 coordinate 1,735, forward strand.
GAAGAGTTTAAATTCGCTGGTATCGAAGAGGTGTATTTCATAGGCTTTGTGGTCCAGTAGCTTCTTCTATTCACGCATGTACTTTTAGGAACGTAAGAAAACACCGATATGGCTGAAAATAACGACAAGCTGCTGACCGACGAAGAACTGAGCGCTATCGAAGACATGGTGGCTTCCGGTGACTTGGGTGGCGAAGGCTTCAATGTCGGGATAGCGACTGGCGCCCATGACCTAACCATGCAGGACACCAGTGTCGGTGTAAACGTAACGGCCATTGAGCAGATTAATGACCGCTTCCACCGCTTCATGCGTGCGGGGCTGTTGGACGCGCTGCGCTATAACGCGCGACTGCAGCCGGGCCAAATCGAAATCATTCGTTACGGCGACTATGTGCAAAGCACCCAGCCGCCGCTATCCGTCAATGTGACGAAAATCGATCCCCTGCGCGGCGAGTGCTTGACGGTAATTCACTCCCAGGTGGTGTTCAGCTGCCTAGATAACTGGTTCGGTGGCTCGCCCCAGTCGCTGACCTCGGTATCACCGGGGCGCATCTTCACACCCACCGAAAGCGCAGTGATCGATAAGATCCGTGGGGTGATGTTCAAGTCACTGGCAGAAGCATGGGCGCCCTTTATTAAAATCGAGTGCTCGCTATCGACATCTGAAATCAGCGCGGTGTTTGCCAATGTGGCTGCAGATGATGACATGATTATTAAGTGTCGTTTTGAAACCGCAGGCGATGGTGAAGACCTGGGTTTTGTCGACATCATTTATCCCTATGCCAGCTTGAAGCTGGTTCGTGATGTCCTGCGATCACGCATTCAAACCAGCGGCGGCGACGATGACGCAAATAATTCATGGACTGAAAATTTGCTCGAAAGCCTCGACGAAGTACCTATCGAAGTTGTGGTCACCGGCATTGATATGCCCATTTCAGTGGAACAACTTTCCAACCTTAAGGCCGGTGATTGGTTGCCGATTAGGCCACCAGAACACGCCGAAGTATCCGTTAACGGCTTCCCTGTTTTTACCGCTGAGGTAGGCAGTCGGGGTAATCAAGTCGCGATTCAAATTGTCGAAAGCATAATGCCAGAGGAAGATTAATGAGCGAGACAGAAGAAACAGGGCAAGAGCCGACAGCAGAAGCAGAGCAGTCTGGCGAAGGCAACATCAACCAAGATGTAATCCGCGCGATACCCATTACGTTATCGGTAGAGGTGGGTACTACGGTGTTGAAGCTCCGTGACCTGCTGCGTTTGTCCCAAGGCAGCGTGCTGGAGCTAGATCGTGGAGTAGGTGAGCCTCACGACATCAAGATCAACGACACCGTAATCGCCAAGGGCGAGATTGTTACCGTTGGCGATAAGCTCGGTGTTAGTGTGGTGGAAATTGTTGCTCCACTCGAACGTGTGAAGACTGTTTAAATGATGGAAGTGTCGCCGCTGGTTTCGGCGGTCGTCAGTTTTCTATTCGTCATTGGCCTGTTGTTGGGCACGCTATGGATTGTCCGTGCCAAGGGTATTGGTATGGGCACGCTGCAGGGCAAGGGCCTGCGGGTGGTGAACAGCCTACGTCTGGGCACCAAGCATCGTTTGGATGTTGTCGAGTATGAAGGCAGGCGGTTGCTGCTTGGCATCGCACCCAATCAGATTACTTTGCTGGATAACCAAGCCAAGGAAACAGGTGCTGCTGAAGAATTGTCAGCTGCGGCGGGCATCAACGCGGATGCGGGTGACGCCGGCGACAGCCCAGTATCCTTTGCTGGCCAGCTGCGTCAGTTTATGGGCCGAGATACCAAGAATTAAGGCTCCGCTCAGCCCCAAGCTCTAGCGTCAATTGTTGCGACTACGTATGTCTTCCTTGCGCGGTGTTGCAATCGCTTTCTCAAGCAAGATGGATACTTGCGCCATTCGCTCAGAAGTCAGCGCAGTCCCCAACCAAACCGGCAGATTGTTGCGAATTTGAATCAGCGCCAAGGCACTGCAACCCTGGCCTCTGGCCTCCAGCCACTGCCCGACTTGAGCATTACGCTGGGCCGGATCATGGGTGATCACGGCTAGCTGCCGAAGATTTTGCACCAAACAAGGCAACACTGGCCCAGCAGTAGAAAGCACCCGCTGGCCTTCTTCTGGCGCCTGCACTGTGCGCTGCTGAGCAGTGACTTTTTCGATGTAATCCTGCGCGGCGACGGGCAGAGGAATGTTGGGGTCAAAGCCGTTAGGGCCCAAACGGTAGCTGGCGAGCGCCAAACGCATGCGCGGCTCGGCAGCGAAACCCGCTAAGTCGTCGAGCAACTCGCGCAGGTAGCGCGCTCCGGCGTCGATGTTTATGCAAGGGTCAAACAGGTCCTGACGCTCGGTAATGCCTAGATGGGTGGCGGTGATCGGCCACTTAATTTGCATCAGCCCTAGCGCATCTGAACTGGAAATCGCTGTTGGGTCCATGCTGCTTTCAACGATCGCAATACCAACCAATAGCGATTCTTCGACTTGGTAAGTAGCAGCCGAAGTGGCGAAACAGGACTGAAATGGCAGCTCGGTAAACGGGTTCGCTTCCACTTGCGGGCTGTCGGCTAGCGCTGGTTCCAAGGCGACCGCCAAATCGCTATTTTCTGGCTCTGGTTCCTGAATTTGTTCTGGCTGGTCGTTTGTCGTGGCCTCAAAAGCATCGGGTACTTTCGCAGCTTCGTCTGTCGGTGCGGGGTTTTCGGCGTTATTCGTAACTGTCTCGGTTCCTGCTTCTTCCGCTACTGCCGTTTCTTCCGCGTCTACCACTTCTTCCGTTTCGGTTTCGTCTTGGTTGCCCGCTTCTTGCTGCTGCAGAAATTCTGCCAATTCTGGTGGAATATCCAAATCGATCACAATTGGCTCGTCGTTGCTTGAAGCCTCACCGCTGTCGGGTATCGGGTCTGAGGTACCCGCTAAGGCTAGCGTGCTTGCTGCTAACAACGTAATGGCAGCGAGCGCCGTGCGCAGAGCGGCCCCGTACCGAGCAAATTTTGGGTAAACAGGCATCGGATTGCCGCAAAGTGCAGGCTGGTGCATAGAAAGTCCGAAGTAAGGCGAGTGAGCTAATGGTAGACGTATTGCCAACAATTGCGACCGACTTCGGCGCTTCTGCGTTTCGGACTTCTGGGCAGCCTGTCAAAAAACCGACGAAAGATGGGCTAAAAACATAGCTAATGGCACTGCAGGCGGCAATATACCGCCACTGCGGCGTAAACTACTGATATACATGGAAAATAAAAGTGGCACACTCTTTGCTTCCCAAGACCCGTGAACAATAAAACCAGCGCAGAGCCCTAAGCTCTGGCCAGATTTATGAAGGGTGTTATGAAGCGAACTCGGCAAAACATACAAGGCACAACGGGTCGCGCGCTAGTCGGCGTAGCAGTCACCGCGCTCGCCTGTTTGTTACCCCAGCTTGGCTACGCTGAAGGCATTCCAGCGCTGAAGATTCTCGAAGGCAACGATGGCGGTACCGAATACAGCCTGTCGTTGCAGCTCATTATCGTGATGACGCTGCTAAGTCTGCTTCCGTCTATTTTAATTCTTATGACCTCCTTTACTCGCATCATTATTGTCTTGTCGCTGTTACGACAGGCCATGGGCACAGCGCAAACGCCGCCAAACCAAGTGTTAATCGGCATCGCGCTGTTTCTAACCCTGTTCATTATGAATCCGATTTTGCAGGCAATTTATGACGATGCCTTAGAGCCGGTACAAAACGAAGAGATTACCTTCGAAGAAGGCCTAGACCGGGCGCGTGTACCGCTACAGCAATTTATGCTCGGTCAGACCCGTGAAAAAGACATGATGCTGTTCATGGAGATGTCGCAGATGGAGCCCGTTGACGACGTTTCTGATCTGTCGCTAACAGTATTGGTTCCGGCCTTTATAACCTCAGAGCTGAAAACTGCCTTCACCATTGGTTTTCTGATTTACATTCCTTTCATCATTATCGACCTAGTTGTGGCCAGCGTACTCATGTCTATGGGCATGATGATGCTCTCGCCGATGATGATTTCCATGCCGTTCAAGTTGTTGTTGTTCGTGTTAGTGGACGGTTGGGGGCTGGTGACCGGCTCGCTTGTCGCCACCTACATGACCTAGAGGGTGCAATGGATACTTCTTTAGTAATGGACATCGCTCTTGACTCGCTGCGAGTCACAATCTTAGTTGCAGCGCCCATTCTGGCGGCGGCACTAATTTCTGGTCTGCTTGTCGGTATTTTGCAGGCGGCCACCTCTATTCAAGAAATGACCCTGAGCTTTATCCCAAAGCTTGCGGTAATGGTGCTCTCTCTCGTGGTGTTTGGTGAATGGCAAATTGCCGTGCTGGCCGAATACTTCAACGACATTTTCGAACGCGTCCGTACCGTCACCCTGTAGTGCTATGACTTTCTTCGTTGCTGAACTCGTTGAAATGCTGCAAACCTTTATGTGGCCATTTGTGCGTGTCTCCGCAGTGATGATGACCGCTCCCCTGTTTTCGCAGCGTGCGATGAACTTGCGCCTACGCATTTTGATCGGCTTCGTACTGACTTGGATGATTTACCCCTTTATCGTCATACCCCAAGTTGATCCGTTTAGCATCGGAGCTCTATACGGCCTCTTCAATGAAGTTACTGTTGGGGCGCTGATGGGTGTGACGCTACAAATTGTCACCGCAGCCATCGTCGTCAGCGGTCACGCGGTGTCTTCCAGCATGGGCCTGGGCATGGCGAATATGATGGATCCAAATCTGGGGAACGTGCCGACCCTCTCCCAGTTCCTGTTGATTATTGGTCTGTTGGTATTTCTCGCCCTCGGCGGACACTTGGTGCTTATAAGCGTACTGGTGCAAAGCTTTACCTCGGTGCCGGTCGGCAGCGGCCTGCTCAGTACTGACGCCATTTCTGGTTTTCTGGCTTGGTCTTCTCAGGTTTTTATTGGCGCAGTCATTATGGTGCTGCCGGTGATGCTGGGCCTGCTCATGATCAATGCCTGTCTGGGGGTAATCTCCAGAGCATCGCCAAGTCTCAACGTTTTTGCAGTTGGCTTTCCCGCCCTGATCCCAATCGGCTTTGGCATGGTGTTGCTGAGCATGGTGGTGATTATTAGCAAGATGGAAGGACTTTGGTTCCAAGCATTCCAAACACTTAACGAAAACATGTTGGGCTTGTAATGGCTGAAGAATCACAAGACGACAAAACCGAAGAACCCACCGCGCGACGTCTGGAAAAAGCCAAGGAAGACGGCCAAGTGTTGCGCTCTCAGGATATGACGATTGCAGCCGTTACCGGTTCGGTAATCGCCAGCCTTTATCTTGGTGGTTTTTGGATGGGTCCGCGTTTCGTCGATACCTTCGCTGAGGCCCTGACTATTCCAGCGAATTACGCATTTGAAGCAAACCTCGCAACTAATCGCTTGTCTGCCTTAACCCTCGAAAGCTTTGTTACGGTTATTCCGGTATTTGCGCTGGCCATTGTGGCAGCGATCGGCTCGGCCACGGCCCTAGGCGGCTTTGTTTTCTCGGCCAAAGCCTTTGCGCCCAAGGCCAGCAAACTCAATCCCATCAAGGGTATGAGCCGTATCTTTGGCCTCAAGGCCTTAGTGGAGCTTGGCAAATCTGTGGCTAAATTTTCCTTGGTCGCCTCCATTGGTGGCTCCTACCTCTATTTCAACTTTGACTCGATCATGCAGGTCGGCAATGGTCCGATTAACAACGCAATTGGGCAAAGCGTTGAAACCGTTCTGCTCGGTGCCCTTGTTGCCACCGTAGCGCTGGTGATTATCGCCATGATCGATGTGCCTTATCAGCGCTATGAGTTCATCAAAAAATTGAAGATGACCAAGCAAGAAATAAAAGATGAGATGAAAGACATCGAGGGCCAGCCAGAAGTGAAGCAGCGAATTCGCGCCAAGCAGCGTGAAATGGCTCAACAGCGCCAGCTCGACGATGTGCCCTCCGCCGATGTGATTATCACCAACCCGCAGCACTTTGCCGTGGCATTGGTATATGAGATGGACAAGGAAGATGCGCCCCGAGTAGTGGCCAAGGGCAAAAATTTTATGGCGAAGCGTATTCGTGAACGGGCTACAGACAACAGTGTCGAGATTTTTGAATCGCCATTGCTGGCCCGTGCCCTGTACTTCACCTGCGACGTGGGCATGTACATACCTGCGGGCTTGTTTCACGCCGTCGCTCAGGTTATCGCCTATGTGTACAGCTTGAATTCTGTAAGCGCCGATGGCCAACGCATGACTAAGCCGAAGCCGCAGATACCCGATGACATGGTCTTTGATGAAAGCGGCCGCCGTCGAGAAACAGCGAGCCCACTCAACTAACCCCGAATTAGATTGGAATAGGATGAATCAGGATGATCCCCTTAAAGGAAGAACCTAAAGTCAACGCAGCGCTTTGTTTTAGCGACGAAGACGCACAACTGCTGCTTAGCTGCCAAGCCACTATTGCCCAAGCTGGCAACACGGTGATCGCTTCGGCGCGGCATGAAAATTTGTTGGCGCATTACACCCGATCTATGTTGGCGGAAATCAACCGCGGCAGTAGCAGTACCGTAGTAATTAGGCGTATGCCGAAAACTAACGATAGCCTGCTAGAGACATTAAACGAGCATATCGCCACCCTGAATTTGTCAGCCTTGCAGGCCAAGCGGGTGGTTAAAACCCGTGAGATTTGGCTCTATGAGCTACCCGGGCCTGCCCAGTCCGATTTGCTGCAGGTAGCAGCGAACATGGTGCGGCAGTTTAAAGCAGCAGGCATTTCCATCATCGTGCATAGCCGCCAAGCAAGACCGGACTCACCCCATCTGCATAAATTAGCCGAGCGCCTACGCGCTAAGCATGTGGCTTTTCAAACCCCAGACGAGGAGCAATGCCGCAAGCTGGCGGCAAGTGCCAAGGGCAGTTCCGAGGCGGGCCAGGTGAATCAATTGATTCGTTCTTTTGGCATTACCCTTGAAAGCGATGAGACCGCTGACCTAGAGTCCATGCCAGCAACCACAGATCTAGCCGAGCTTATGCAGCGTGCGGGGCAAAAATTACCGGTGCCGAAGATCAATAGTGCAGCGCCAAATGCAAATCAAGATGTCGCTACGGCAAAGACGGCGAAAACAAAGGCCGCCAAGGCAAAGACCGGTCCGGCAACCGATCGGCCGGCAAAAGCCCCCGTGCTGCCGCGTGGCGTTTCCAACCTGCGCATGCTCGTCAGTTGCGGCATTGCCTGCCTGTTGGTGATGGGTCTGTATCTCAGCCCAAGTTTTGATACCCATGCAACGTTTACACAGGCAGTGAGTTGGGGACAAGCGCAGTTACAAAGCGTACAGATGAACAGCGTGCAAACGAACAGTGTAGACGCGGCCAACACAGAAGCGGCGGCGAGTGATGTTTTACCGCTAGCAACAGCCGAGCTGCCGCTAGCCCTGCCTGGTCTTAATGCTGAAAACACCAAGGCAGCGGAGCAGATACCGGTGCAGACCCAACAGGACGCTGCGCCGCCAATTCGCCAAACCGACGATTCAGAGGCAAACCTGATGGCTTTGTTCGCCTTGGCGACACCTCAGTTGAGCACGCGGCCACAGCCGACTCCCGTCTTTCAGCCCGGCGTATACGTGCAGCATGCCTCGTTCCGCTTGCCGCAAAGTGCGCTGATCTGGAAAAACAACAACAGTCAGTTGCCCGGGGTAAAAGTTGCGGCAAAGGGCCAGCGTTTTGTCACAGTAAGCGGTCCGTTTGTTGATCGTGATCAGGCGAGCCAATACCTCGCCGAATTTGGTATTAGCGTTAGCCCTTACTTCATTAGTGGCGACGTGCTGCGAGCGCAAGCGCCAATCTAACGCAGCCTGTTAGCGATTCTTTTTGGACTTAGACGATATTAGGAGAGAACAATGGCTGATGAAGAAAAGCCCACTCAAGATATAGAGGAAGCCGGCTCGGCAGAATCCAGTGCCGTGGAAGAGCAAGCATCTGACGGCGAAATAACCGGCGCTAAGTTAGAGAGCGCAGCAGATGTTACAGAGAGCAGCAGCGCTGACGATGCCATCGAAGCGATCACTAAAAACGTGCAGGAGCGGGCAGCAGAGATCGAAGATGTGCTGGCCGATGCGAGCACACCCATAGCGTTGCCGAAGGGCGAACCAGATTTGCCTGAGCCAGTATTCAGCGCCATGGAGGATGCGAATGCGGCGACAGAGGATAACGAGCCGAACCTGCAAATTAGCGTCGGCGGTGAGAAAGTGCGCATCTCCACAGCGCACCCGCTGATCGAAGACATTGCCGAGCAGTTGCAAAAATCCCGGCAATTCACCGTGTATTCGGTAGGCGCGTTATGTACGGCTTTACTGGCTGCAGTGCTCTTTTACGTGCTGATGGCGGCACAGCTTTCATCCAAGGTTGGTGAAATAGATGCCATGTTAGGCGCTATGGCGAAGCGTACGCTGCAGATGACCAAGGGGATCGAATCGTTTAGCGCTTTGGAAATACGTTTGCAGGAAAGCCTGGCGAATCAGCTGATGCTGCGCGAGATGCTGGCTGCCAACGAGATTGCCATGATAGGCCTCAACGAAAAGTTCGACGCAATGCCTGCTGAGGTAGGTAGCGCGACCAACAGCTCTGTTAACGCCGCCCAGCAGGCGCTAGCCGAGCAGCTTCAATCTTTGCAATCACAGAGTGCGAGTTTTAGCGGCAGCCTAGAGGGCATGCGACAAAGTGTGGATGCTCAGGAAGCTGAGTTATCTGCTTTGCGTAGCGTGCGCCGAGAGCTGTCGACACTACGTTCGAGCATGCAAACGGTTGAGAAGACGGTAGCAGATCTGTACATCATCGAGCGTGCTCGTGTTGCCAAGCAGATGTTGGGAGCCAAGGCGGAAGTTATTGGCGAGTAATATGCTAATTGATTAACAGTCGCGCGGTTAATAGTTCCTAAGGGATTGATATTGCTAAATTTATCCCAACATTACCGTTATAACTTATAAACTATTGGTGCTCACCGTTGTGAGCAAAACAATTGGATGAATAGAAGGGTCGAGAAAAAGAGATCGCGTTAAAGAAAGATCGATAAAGAGAAAAATTGATAAAGAGAAGCTGTATCAAAAACGCTGGGCTTGCCCAGACTAAAAGAGGACTTTATGGCCGATAGCATAGTGCCAATTCTGCTCATAACGCTAACAATTGTGTTAATTGTGATTCTATTCATTGTAGTGAGCTACATCTTGCTGCGGTTGCGATTTTTGGAAAGCCAGCGGAGTGAGGACAACTTGTCAGTAAACGGCGCAGAGCCGAAACAATCAAAGGGCGGTTCGTTATCGGGCTTTCGTGGCAAGGCCATTTGGGATGCGCTGGAAAACCCCGGCAAACATCCTGGCATCATAGATCAGTTGAAAAGCCGCTATGCCTTCGTATTAGCCCGGCATATTGAACAGGTGATTGATCAGGGTCAGCTTGACCGCCAACGCAACCGCGAGGCGGTTCCGGAAAGTAGCGCCCCTGTTGGTGGTTTGCGTGGCGAAGTGGAGTCTTGGCTGCCGCAGTCTTACGTGCAGCGCTTCTATCGGGTAGGTAGTCAGTCACTCACCGCAACAGAAGAAGAACTGGCCGAACTGCGCTCTGAAGTGCGCGGCCTTGTTAATGAAGTGTTGAACCGGCTTGGCATGACCGACGAAGGGCGCGGTATTGGGCAGCTCATCACCTCACATACCCTCGACTTCACCAGCCAAGCACGAGGCGAGGAATACGACGATTCAGGAGCCGACGAGAACGGTCAGGACGAAAGTCACCGAACCTAGTCGCCTAAACTTTGTGATAACTAAGGTGTGCCAAGCGCTGGATTCTAGCCTGAGGTAGGATAACCGCCTCAGAGCCGCAAACGGGACCCCCTTGGACATCTCGCATATTCTCGATGGACTTAACGCATCACAGCGCGATGCAGTTTCCGCCCCATTGTCCAACGCGCTGGTGGTCGCCGGTGCTGGCAGCGGTAAAACTCGCGTGCTCGTGCACCGTATTGCATGGTTAATTGACGTAGAAGGCGTATCGCCTCACGGCATCTTAGCGGTGACGTTTACCAACAAAGCCGCAGCCGAGCTGCGGGCGCGTACCGAATCACTGCTCAATGTGTCGTCACGTTCAATGTGGGTTGGCACCTTCCACGGCTTAGCCCATCGCCTGCTGCGTATGCACTGGGCGGAGGCCAAGCTGCCACAGAATTTCCAGATTATCGACAGCGACGATCAGGTGCGTTTGATTAAACGCATTATGAAAGCCCAAGACATTGACGAAAAGAAATGGCCGGCGCGGCAGGCAGCTTGGTTTATCAATGGCCAAAAGGATGAGGGCAAAAGGGCACATGAAGTCGTCGCTGCGGACGATTTATTTCAGCTGACCCATAAGCGCATCTATCAGGCCTATGAAGAAGTTTGTGATCAGGGCGGCTTGGTGGACTTTGCCGAGCTGCTGCTGCGCTCCCATGAGCTGTGGCTCAATGATGCGACTTTGTTAGCCCACTACCAACAGCGCTTCGCCCACCTACTGGTAGATGAGTTTCAAGATACCAATACCATTCAGTACGCGTGGCTGCGGGTTTTGGCTGGCAAGACCTCTAAGGTTATGGCGGTGGGTGATGACGACCAGTCCATCTACGGCTGGCGCGGCGCTAAGGTGGAAAATATCCATCAGTTCTCTGAGGACTTTGCCGACGTCGCCACCGTGCGTTTAGAGCAAAATTATCGGTCTACCCAAACCATTTTGGATGCAGCCAATGGCCTGATTCAACGCAATACCAATCGTCTGGGCAAAGAGTTGTGGTCAGAGGGCGAGCAGGGTGAGCTGATCAAGGTCTATGCTGGCTTTAACGATTTGGACGAGGCGCGATTTATTGCCGAGCGCATTCAGCAGTGGATGGACGATGGCGGCAGCGCCAATGAAGCAGCCATTTTGTATCGCTCCAATGCGCAGTCTCGAGTGCTAGAAGAAGCCCTACTGCGCCTCAACATTCCCTACCAGATTTACGGCGGTCAGCGCTTTTTCGAGCGCGCAGAAATCAAAAATGCATTGGCCTACATGCGGCTCATGGAAGACCGTCACTCCGATCCAGCGTTTGAACGGGTGGTAAATACGCCCGCCCGCGGCATTGGCGACAAAACTCTGGAAGGCATTCGTCAGCTCGCTAGAGCGAATCAAACATCACTTTGGCAGGCGGCTAAGGAAGGCATCGCAGGCGGAGCTTTTACTGCGCGAGTTAATGGCGCAGTTGGGGGCTTCGTTACACTCATTGATGAACTAGCAGATGCGGTAGCGCCCATGCATTTGGATGAGTTGGCCGAGCACATCATCGACGCCAGCGGCTTGCTAGAGTTCCACAGCCAAGAACGCGGCGAGCGCGGTTTGGCGCGCAAAGAAAACTTGCAGGAACTGGTATCGGCCTGCCGCCAGTTCAGTGGCGATCTAGTCTTCCCCTTTGAAGACAGTGATCGCGCGGAAGTCAGCGTGCTGCAGGAATTTCTCGATCAAATGACCTTGGACGCTGGAGACCGGCAAAGTGCCCAAGGCCCCAGCGTGCAAATGATGACCCTGCACTCGGCCAAGGGTTTGGAGTTTCCCTTAGTGTTTTTGGGCGGTATGGAAGAAGGACTGTTTCCTCATCGCATGTCGTCAGAAGAGCCCGGGCGCTTGGAAGAAGAGCGGCGGCTGGCCTATGTAGGAATTACCCGGGCCATGCAGGAGCTATATCTCACCTATGCGGAAAGCCGACGCCTGCACGGTCAAGACAGCTACAATCGCCCGAGCCGTTTTTTGCTAGAAATTCCACAAGACCTATTATCCGAGGTGCGCATGAAGGCCAGTACCCAGGGCCTGTTTGGTGGCGGCTATGCCGGCGGTGGCTCGGGGTTGTTCGAAGAGGAAGCCAACGGCATGCGTATGGGCCAACGGGTATTGCATGGCAAATATGGCGAGGGGGTTGTGCTGCAATTTGAGGGCAACGGCGAACGTGCAAAGGTGCAGGTGAACTTTGCCGAAGGCGCAAAATGGCTAATGGTTGGCTACGCCAATCTGCAGGTAATGGAATAATGAATAGGGGACTTTGAGACTATGACCGAGGGATATATGGGCCTGCAGAAATACACCAGCCAATGCATAGCTGCCTGCGGCGTTGCAGTACTAACGCTTCTACTAAGCGCATGTGCGCCGGCAACGGACTCTGCGGGAGCGGTTGCCAACGAAGGTAGTGTCAGTGACGCCAAGGTCTACCGCTGGACACTGATTACCACTTGGCCAAAGAACCTGCCCGGCTTAGGCGCAGCACCGGAGCGGCTAGCCGAGCGATTGCGAATCATGAGCAATGGTCGCCTGGACATAAAAGTTTATGGTGCCGGGGAACTGGTCGGCGCGCTGGAAGTATTCGACGCAGTGTCTCAGGGCACTGCCCAGATGGGTCATGGCGCCGCTTATTACTGGCGCGGCAAAAATCCGGCCACGGCTATGTTTGCCACTGTGCCCTTTGGTATGAACGCTCAAGAGATGAATGGCTGGCTGCGCTATGGCGGTGGCATGGCCCTGTGGCAGGAGCTGTACGCTAAATTTAATCTTGTGCCCTTCGCTGCTGGTAACTCAGGTGTGCAAATGGCCGGCTGGTTTAACAAAGAAATTAACTCCATCGAAGACCTGCAGGGTCTGAAAATGCGCATACCCGGTATTGGCGGTGAAGTGCTTTCCCGAGCGGGCGGAGTGCCGGTGGTGTTGCCCGGCGGCGAGATATTCACCGCCCTGCAGACGGGCGCGATTGACGCCACCGAATGGGTAGGTCCCTACAACGACTTGGCTTTTTCGCTGCATACGGCGGCCAAGTACTATTACTACCCAGGCTGGCATGAGCCTGGCCCTACCTTGGAAGCCTTTGTTAACAAAGACGCTTGGGATGCCTTGCCCGCTGATTTACAGGCCATGATCCAAGTGGCTACTCAGGCCATTAACGAAGACATGTTGAGCGAGTTCACCGCGCGCAATAATGCTGCCTTAGATACGCTGATTAACGAACATGGTGTAGAGCTCAGGCGTTTGCCCGATGATGTCATTGCCGCGCTGCGTGACTCGTCACGCGAGGTAGTGGCAGAAATTGCCGAAGCCGATCCGCTGGCGCAGCGTATTTATGATTCCTACATGTCGTACTTGGCCGATGTGCGCCGCTATCATGAAATCAGCGAGCAGGCCTACCTAAACGTGCGCTAGGCACATTGCTGACAACCGGAGGCAAGGTTATGGAGTTAAAGAACACAGAGTATGAAGTAGATCAGCACGGCGTAGCGATGATCTGGCTCAACCGACCGCACCGCATGAATGCGTGGACAGGGCGTCTGCACACCGAGTACCGCCACCTACTGCAACAGGCCAATGACGATCAGGGAGTGCGTGCCATTGTTGTCAGTGGACGCGGCAAGGGATTTTGCGTTGGTGGCGACAGTCAGGCGCTGAGCGGTCACGTTGATCGCGGTGCCTATGATCCGGGCATTAGCGCCGACATTGCCAAGCCCGGTTATGGCATCCACGAGAATTTCGACGCCTCCTTCGCTTACCACTTTGGCCTCGACAAGCCGGTTATCGCGGCGATGAACGGCCCTGCTGCTGGCGTTGGCCTAGCGCTGGCCTGTTTTGCCGATCTGCGTTTTGCCGTTCCCGGGGTGAAGTTCACTACTGCTCACGGCAAGCTCAATTTGCCTGCGGAATATGGCCTGTCGTGGATGCTGCCGAAAATTGTCGGGCTAGGACGCGCCAACGACCTGCTTTTGACCAGTCGGGTATTCACGAGCGACGAAGCCCTGAATTTGGGCTTTGTTAACCAAATTTTCGAGTCAGAGCAGCTGATGGAAAAAACCCTAGAGTACACACACCAGCTAATCGCCAGCATTTCACCAAATTCCCTGCGTCAAACCCGCTGGCAGATTTACAAAGACCTGCACCGCGATGTGGCCAGCGCAGTGGTTGAATCTGAGCGGCTGATTGAAGACATGGCTAAGGAAGAAGATTTTAAAGAAGGTATTGCCGCGCTGGTTGAGAAGCGNCCGCCGGACTGGCCTTCGGTTCGATAACATTAAGAGCTTGCCGGACNGTGAACTGATCATTCAGACAAAGGCAGGGCTAGGATACTGTTATGTTATTTGGCCCTNGCCATATGATTTTTTGGTCCGCTTTGCTAAAAACTATGTNAGCCCCCCCTTTTTTTGAGAAAACCTTCCGGCTAACGGANCGCCAATCACTGCGCTAATCGCACCAATGGCATATTCGTTAAGGTTGGCTCCAAAGTACCGTTCGGCTAGAAATATTAGACAGGATATAACGATTCCCAAAATCACTATAGCAACCAACTATTTGGGCCAAGAGATGTTTTGATCCCACCATTTGATGTTCATCGGCTTTTGCCCTCGAAATTGTGTCGACCTTTCTGCTTTTTGATGCGCTGCGTCGAGTGTAATAGGACCAAGTTGGATTGAATAAATACTTGATGCTGACGAGAAGCCACCGCTTGCCGCACATTCAATGACTTGTCCCAGACTTCTAATACCTACTTGGGCCGCAACTACGCTAAGCCCAATAAAGATCATGCTTGCTGGTTCTGACAGGTCATCTTCTCAGCGTCGACTAGAGTGTCTGAATCAATCCGATGTGAGGTGTCTTTTCGCTGACATACGGTCGTTGCTGAGGTTTGGCTTGCCGGTGTTTTGCTGGCTTTGCCCGGCTTATCGCCGGATGAAGCGATTTGCGGGTGGTTGTGCTATGAGGTTGGTAAGGGTCGCTTACAGCTGCGAGGGTAGCCAAGTCGCCAAACTTGGCCAGATCAGCAAGGCCGCCAACAGCACCAACTGCAGCGCAATAAACGGCAGCACCCCTCGGTAGATTTCTGTGGTGGCCACATGATCTGGGGCCACCCCGCGCAGATAAAACAGTGCAAACCCGAAGGGCGGGGTTAAAAACGAGGTCTGCAGGTTCACAGCAATCAGTATGCCCAACCAGATGGGGTCCACCCCCATGGCCATGAGCACTGGCCCGACTATGGGCACTACAACAAAGGTGATTTCGATAAAGTCGAGAATAAAGCCAAGCAAAAAGATCACCAGCATGACGATGCCAAGGGCACCCCACATGCCGCCGGGCATTTGCGCGAATAGGGCGTGCACCATGTCGTCGCCACCATAGCCGCGAAAAACTAGGGAAAAAATTGAAGCCCCAACCAAGATGAAGAACACCATGCCCGTGGTGGATAAGGTCGCGCTGCCTACCTCGGACAACACTTGGCCGTTAATGCGTCCGTAGGCCAGCCCCAGCAGTAGTGCCCCAAATGCACCCACACCGGCGGCCTCGGTAGGTGTGGCGTAGCCGCCTAAAATCGAACCAAGCACCGCAACAATGAGTAGTAGTGGCGGCGTCAGTGTGCCTAGTACCGGCGCGAGCCTTACAGCTTCGGTGCGCTCTGCTGGGGGCATGGACTGTGGTGCCAAAATAACCCGCAGCAGGATGTAGCCAAGGTATAGGCCCACTAAGCACAGGCCGGGAATGATGGCGCCAGCAAACAAGTCGCCTACGGAAATAGACTTTGGTGCAAAAATACCCATATTCAACTGGGCTTGCTGATAGCCGTTAGACAGCACGTCGCCCAATAGCACCAGCGCGATGGACGGTGGAATGATCTGGCCAAGAGTGCCGGTGGCGCAAATGGTGCCTGTGGCAAGACTCGGCGGATAGCCGCGCTGTAGCATTATCGGCAGCGACATCAGTCCCATGGTGACGACAGTGGCGCCGACAATACCGGTACTGGCGGCCATCAGCATGCCAACGACGATCACGGTAACCGCCAAGCCGCCCCGATATCGTCCCAACAAATTAGATAAGTTTGCCAGCAGGTCTTCTGCGATGCGCGTTCTTTCCAGCAGCACACCCATAAAGATGAATAGCGGCACGGCGATAAGTGTTTGGTTGGTAATGATGCCGAACAGCCTGCCGGCTGCGAAGCCAAGGCTTGTTGGGTCAAAAGCACCGGTAAGTGTGCCGATGAGGGCGAATATAAGCGCTACACCGGCCAAGGTGAGGGCGACGGGATAACCGGCCAACAGGGCGACGAAGGTTACGGCGAACAACGCTAGGGGGGTTAAATTCATGGGCGTAACTTGCCAAGTAAAATAGATGCTATGCCTGCAATCCCCTGCGTTAGTAGGAGCAAGCCGGTGAGCGGCATCAGCGTCTTCAGTAAAAATACGCCGGGAATGCCGCCCACTTCGCTGGAGCCTTCAAGAATCTGCCAGCTGCTGCTGACGTAGGGCAGGCTGACCCAGATCATAAAAACCGCTACCGGTAGCAGAAATAGCACATGCCCGGCTAGGTCGATCCATTGCTGCTGGGCCGGTATGCGACGGCTGTACAGAATATCTACCCGCACATGGGTGTTTTCACTGATGCCTAGTGCAATGGCCAGCATGAAGAAGGTACCGTGCAGGTACATGACGGTTTCTGGCAGCAAGGCACCGCCGCTGTTGAGGGCATAGCGCAGCAGTACGATGGCGAAGGTGAGCAGTACCATCACAAGGGCCAGCCAGCGCAGTGGACGAACCAGTACACTCGTGACGCGGCTTAGCCCTGCGAGAAGGTGTAGCATCGCCATCGCTACTAGCTCAAGGTCACTTCGGCAAGGGTCGCCACTAGCAGCACTACGCCGACCCAAATGTTGTTTTTAAACGCGGCAAAGCAGCCCTCTCGGGAGCGGTCGGCGATGAGGTGGTGTTGATAGGCAAATAGTCCAACGATGGTAATAAGGCCAACAAAAAATGCGTGCTGGTAGTCGAGGTTCACACCAAGCAAAAACCATGTCCCAAGGGCGAGGGTTTGCAGGGTGCCAATCATAAATTTATCCAGCTGGCCGAACAAAATGGCAGTGCTCTTAATGCCGACGAGCAAGTCGTCATCGCGGTCGACCATGGCGTACTCGGTGTCATAAGCCACAATCCAAAACAGTGACCCAATAAACAGCAAAACTGCCTCGGCTGGCACGCCGAGGTCTTGGGCAGACCAAGCCATTAAAATACCCCAGCTGAAAGCGGCCCCCAGTACTACCTGTGGCAGATGGGTGTAACGCTTCATAAACGGGTAGGTAACTGCCAAGGCCAAGCCGCCGATGGCAAGTAGCTGGGTGGTCGTGTTTAAAAATAAAATGAGAATGCCCGAGCACAGCACGAGCCCAGCAAACAGCCCAAGAGCCTGCTGGGTTTGTATGGCCCCAGTCACCAGCGGCCGGAGTTTGGTGCGTTTTACCTCACCGTCCACGTTGCGGTCTGCATAGTCGTTGATTACACAGCCAGCACTGCGCATCGAAAATGTGCCAAGGGTAAAAATCAGTACCAAGCTAAGAGGCGGTATGGCGTCGGCGGCCATCACCAATGCTGCCAGCGTTGGCCACAGCAACAATAGGGTGCCCACGGGTCGGTCCAACCGCATAAGGCTTAGGTAGTCCTGCAACGAAGGTGATGTAAGTTGGGTGGTCAACGCGCTGGCTGCTCGGTTTGTTCAGCCGCTCAGTTTATGGGTTTACCTAGCACACCTCTACAGGCCGATTGCTCTGGGTGAACTCCTGTTGAGGGTGCGCGGCGTTGCTTTTTTGCAGTGCTGGCTATAGCGTACCGCGCTTTTGTTACCCCAAGAATGGAACATCTGACATGAAGAAATGGCAATGCATTGTCTGCGGCTGGATTTATGACGAAGCCGAGGGCTATGAAGATGAAGGCATACCTGCTGGCACCGCCTGGGAAGATGTGGACGAGGACTTTATCTGTCCTGAATGTGGGGTTGGTAAGGCAGATTTCGAGATGATCGAAATTGGTTGAGCTATAGTCTGAGCACAGACGCCAACCACAAGCGGAGATGATATGAGCCTGACACAACGAATTTTGATCGCCATGGGTGTGGGCTTGGCTATTGGCGCGGTGCTGCAATGGGCGGCGCTGCCTGAGGGACACTTCGTTAACACGTTTATTCTCAATGGCGTTATCGACGGCGGCGGTCGTATTTTTGTAACGCTNCTGAAAATGCTCGTGGTGCCCTTGGTCTTTGTATCCTTNGTTNGTGGTGCAGCCAGTCTTGGCGATACCGGTAGCGTCGGCCGACTGGGCGGCAAAACCATTGGTCTTTACCTGCTGACTACGGCGGTGGCAGTTTCCATGGCGATGTTAATTGCGCTCACCACAGATCCGGGTCTTGGCGGCGACAGCATTGGCGATGCTGCTGCAACATCTGCCTTTGAGCCGAAGACCGCGCCAAGCGTAAAAGAAACGCTGATAAACATTGTGCCTGGCAACCCAATCGCAGCCATGGCAGACGGCCAGATGCTGCAGGTTATTCTCTTTGCGCTGCTATTCGGCTTGGCCTTAAGTAAGGCCGGTACCAGTGGCGCGACTCTGCGCTCGTTCTTTGCAGATTTGAACGACGTCATGATGCGTCTGATCACCATGATCATTGCCCTTACCCCCATCGGCGTCTTTTGTCTGATGACCAAACTTGGCGCAACCTTAGGTTTGGCCGAGATCGGTAAGGTGGCCATGTACTTTGTGACCATTGTGTTGGCCTTGTCTCTGCATGCGGCCTTGGTCTATCCGTTGCTGCTGAAAAGCCTCACAGGCCTGAACCCCTTGATCTTCCTCAGCAAAATGCGCGAGGCGCTGTTGGTTGCGTTTTCAACTTCCTCGAGCGGCGCAACCCTGCCAGTAACCCTGCGTACGGTTGAGCACAAACTGGGTGTGCAGAACAGTGTGGCCTCTTTTGCCGTGCCCCTTGGTGCAACGGTAAATATGGATGGAACGGCAATAATGCAGGGTGTGGCAACGGTCTTTATTGCCCAGTTTTATGGCATTGACCTAGGCCTTACCGCCTTACTCACCGTGGTGCTGACTGCGACCTTAGCCTCTATCGGCACTGCAGCAGTACCCGGCGTGGGTTTAATCACCCTAACCTTGGTGCTCGATCAAGTAGGCTTGCCGGTAGAGGGTATTGCCTTAATCATAGGCGTCGATCGCCTACTAGATATGCTGCGAACTGCGGTCAACGTGACCGGCGATGCCACGGTTGCAACCATCGTAGCGTCTAGCGAAGGGCAGCTTGACCGAGAGGTTTTCAACGCCAGTGAAGCGGGCAGCGCGCCACAAGCAGCCAATAGTTAATCAACCGTTGCGCATCCTCGGGAAGGTGCCGGCAGGCTGGCTAAACTGAAAGGTGCTGGGTGTCCGCAGAGGCCCAAGTGTTCAGCAGGACTTCTAAGTAAGCAGCATCTGCTGACTGCGAGGGCGCATTGAGCAACGCCTCACTGCGCTTGATCACCTGGGGCATGAGGTGGGCGTGCTCGCCTAAATCTGCGATTCTGAAACTTTGCTCCCCAGACTGCCGGGTGCCCAATATGTCTCCGGGCCCGCGGAGTTTTAGATCCTGCTCTGCCAAATAAAATCCATCCTGACTTTCGCGTAATGCATTTAATCGCTGTTGGCCCGTTTGGCTAACGCCGGGCTTGAACAACAAAAAACATCGGCTTGCGAGGCTGCCGCGTCCTACTCTACCGCGTAGTTGATGCAGCTGGGCCAAACCCAGCCGCTCAGCATTTTCGATAAACATATGGGTTGCATTGGGTACGTCGACACCAACCTCTACCACCGTGGTGGCGACCAGCAGTTGATATTCCCCGGCTTTGAAAGCCCGCATGACTTCCACCTTGTCCTCGCCCTTCATGCGGCCATGCAGCAGGGCGATGCGAAACTGCGGCAGCTGCTGGGACAGCATGGCGAAGGCTTCCTCCGCGGCTAAAGCATCTATTTCATCTGATGGTTCTATTAAGGTACATACCCAGTAGGCCTGCTGGCCCTGACTTAGGACCCGACTCACACGCTCAATTAATTCGGGGCGATTGGGCTGGGCGGCAGTGTGGGTGGTGATGGGCTGGCGGCCCTTGGGCAGTTCATCAATGACCGATACGTCCATATCTGCGTAGAGAGTCATGGTCAGGGTGCGCGGGATGGGGGTGGCGGTCATCACCAGCTGGTGCGGCGACAGGCCTTTGCTTTGCAGCGCCATACGTTGGTGTACGCCGAAGCGATGCTGCTCATCAATAATGGCCAAGGCAAGTTTGTGGAAAACGACTTTGTCTTGAAACAGCGCGTGGGTGCCAATTAGCACCTGAATATCGCCGTTGCCTACGGCCGCTAGAGTTTGCCGCTGGCTCTTGGCGGTCATTTGTCCGGTGAGTAGCGCAACCCGAATGCCCAGCGGTTCTAACCATTGCCTAAAGTTCAGCTGATGCTGCTCGGCCAGCAGTTCCGTAGGCGCCATCACTGCGGTTTGGCAGCCGTGCTCTACCGACCGAATGGCTGCAAATGCCGCCACAATGGTTTTGCCAGAACCCACGTCGCCCTGTACGAGGCGCAGCATGGGCACATTTTGCTGCAAATCTAGCAGGGTTTCCCGAACTACCCGCTGCTGCGCACGGGTCAGCTCAAAGGCTAAGTTATCCAGCAGTTTGCGCCCGAGTCCGTCTTTCTGCGGCAGGCCAATGGCCTGCTCTTTGCGGCGTTTCAAGGCGCGGCGTTTCATCACGACGTAGTAGGCACACAGTTCATCCAGCGCCAACCCTTGGCTGATTTCGTCGATGCGGCCGAGGTCGTCGGGCTGATGCAAATACAGTAGCTGCGCGAACGGCGTGCCCGGCGCGTTAGGCCAATCCAAATGCTGTAAGGCCTTAGTCAGGTTTCGTAGCCGCGCCTGCCCCAGCCCCTGAGTGGTCGGATAAATGGGCACCAGTTCCGCCTTGGGCGGTGGTGGTGGCTCGTCGAAAACCTGATATTCGGGGTGCGCAATGGCTAGATTGCGGCCAATAAACGCTACCGTCCCAAAGGCGCGTACCGTTCGGCCGGCGGCCAAAATCCGCTGCTGGGATTTGTTGAAATGAAAGAAGCGCAGTCGTAAATCCCTAGACCCATCGCTAACAAGCACCTCTAAGCTGCGGCTTCTACCGAAGGTGATTTTACTGCCCATGATTTCGCCCTCGACGAAGCATTCATCGCCAGCGCGTAGTTCACTCAATGGGGTGAGTTGGGAGCGATCTTGATAACGCGAGGGCAAGTGAATCAGTAGATCGAGGAGCCGATAGATGCCTAAGCGCTCCAAGGTTTCTTGGAGTTTGGGGCCTACGCCCTTGAGCTGGGTAATGCTGCCTTGAGGATCTACTGCCATGGGCAATCTATATCCGCTGGTGTTAGCAGAGCACCATGATGGCGTCGATTTCAATTTGAGCCTGTTTGGGCAGAGCGGAAATTTCTACCGCAGCGCGGGCGGGATACGGCTCGCTAAAGTACTCGGCCATAATTTTGTTCACTGCGGCGAACTGACCCAAGTCGACAAGGTAAATTGTTAACTTCACACAGTCTGCAAGACTGCCACCTGAGGCGGCGGCTACGGCAGCTAAGTTTTTGAATACCTGATGGGCCTGTTCGCTAAAGTCGGCACTGACAAGGGCCATTGCGGCGGGGTCTTCATTAGGTAGTAAGGGAATTTGGCCAGAGATAAACACCATGCTGCCAGGCGGCGTTTTTACCGCCTGAACATAAGTACCAATAGCGCTCGGGGCATTTGCGGTTTGAATGATTTCGCGGCTCATAGTAGTTCCTGTTTGTGTGGGCCAGCCAGCGTCGCTAACGGATAGTATCAGCGTTAACTTGTCCGTCGGGCGACATTTATGACCGTAGATTTACGTCGTAGTCGGCGCATAATTTTGGCCAAATGATCGCGGTTACGCACGGTAATACCTACGTTAATGGTGCTGATTTTGGCATTACGTTCTTCAATGTTAATGCTTTCAACGCCGGCGTCGCGGGAGGAAATCTCAGCTGCTATCTCCGCCATGATGCCCTTGCGGCGATGCACGTTAATGCGCAGCACCGTATGGAACTCATTTTCTACTTCGGAGGTCCAGCGCGCCGGGGTGATTTCGTGGGGAGTGCGCCTGCGTACTTCGTTTAAGTTATTGCAGGTTTCCACGTGCACGACGAAGCCTTTACCAGATGTCATATGACCGACAATGTGGTCTCCAGGTAGCGGGCCACAGCAGCGTCCGTAGCTGACGACCAAGCCCTCGCCGCCAGCGATGGTGACCGGGCCTGCGCCTTCAACCGCAATTGCCTGATAGTCTGGATTATCTGCCGATAGCAGTTTTTGTGCGGCTAGGTGCGCAGAAACATCGCCGGTGCCAATGCTCTCCAGTAGTTCATCAAGTTTGCGCACGCCGAGCTCGGAAAACACCCGCCGCAGGCGGCGGAAGTCTAGATCGTTGATGCTGGTATCGGCGGCACCGAGAACTCGATTGAGCAACTTGCGGCCAAGAACGATAGATTGCCCAGCTTGCTGTTGCTTTAACTCGCTACGAATAGCCGACCGTGCCTTGGAGGTAACGGCAAAGTTCAACCAAGCCGGATTGGGCTTGCTGTCCGGTGCGGTCAGAATCTCTACCTGCTGGCCGCTCTGCAGCTGCTGGGAAAGCGGTGCCAGTTGGCCGTCGACCCGACAGCTCATACAGCTGTTGCCAATATCTGTGTGCACGCAGTAGGCGAAATCTACCGGACTGGCGCCACGGGGCAGTTCGAGGATCTTACCCTTGGGGGTAAAAACGTAGACCTCGTCTGGAAACAAATCGATTTTCAGGCTCTCGATAAATTCCATGGGATTACCGGCCCTGCTTTGCAGCTCCATCAGATCCGAAATCCATTGCCGCGCGCGCTGCTGACTCGATTCAAAGTCGCTATTGGTGCGGTATAGCCAGTGTCCAGCAATGCCGTTTTCCGCTACCGCTTGCTGTTGCTTGGTGCGGATCTGAACCTCTATGGGAGCGCCCTGAGGCCCCATCAGCGTGGTATGAAGTGACTGATAGCCATTGACCTTAGGAATGGCGATATAGTCTTTGAAGCGAGCGGTTAGCGGACTGTATAAACTGTGCACGACTCCGAGTGCCCGGTAGCAGGCGTCAGGCTGGTCGACAATGATGCGAAAACCGAACACATCCATAATTTCAGCAAAAGACTTATGCTGGGTTTTCATCTTGCGGTAGATAGAGAAGATATTCTTCTGGCGGCCTATAACCTGGGCAACGATGCCCTCACGATTCAGCGACGCGGCAACCGCTGTCTGAATTTCATCTACCATGGCCTTGCGGTTGCCG
>PCCE01000023.1 GCA_002731575.1 Gammaproteobacteria bacterium
TCAGCGACGCGACCATTGCAAAAATTCTTGAGCAAGCACGCTTTGCACCTAGCGGTGGCAACCGCCAAGGCTGGCAGGTGCTCGTGGTGCGTGACGATGGCTCACGTGCACGCTTACGCGAACTGATTGAGCCGCAAATGCAGCGCTATGTTGCACAGGTGAAAGCTGGTGAAGCGCCGCTGAATACTGTGCATCCAAGCAAGGTTAGCGCCGCTGAGATTGCCGCCACACAGGTACCGCAGCAGATGCTCGACAACCTTACCGATGCTCCGGTGATTTTGCTGGTTTTTGTCGACCTCTCGGTTGTCGCCTCTTTCGATAGCGATTTAGATCGGGTGGGGGTGATCTCCGGCGCGTCGATTTATCCCTTCGTCTGGAACATTTTGCTGGCAGCGCGCCATGAAGGACTGGGTGGCACTCTGACCACTTTCGCGGCAGGGGCTGAGAACGAGGTTAGAGAGCATTTTGGTGTGCCCAACCATATGGCGTTTGCCGCCATGATTCCTATCGGGCAACCGGTGAAGCAGTTAACTAAACTGACGCGAAAACCGGTATCGGACTTTGTATGCAAAGAACGCTGGGATGGAGAGGCATTGATTGATGCAAGTGAGCCCAGTCCAAAGGCCTAAATTGAGGAAAGCGCTGTTATGTGGCCTGCACCGCAAATATGCACCTTGCCTATCCGCCCTAAACCCTAGCGCTTTCGATTCATTGCGAAATTTGGTTAGCATCGCTGACGGGAGAGACATCTTACGCTGGACCAAACCGAGCGGGAATTGATCGACGCACTTGTTGCGTTAGCGCCGACGTTGCGCGAGCACGCAGAGCTGGCTGAGCGTGACGTGACTATTCAACCGGCGACAGCTGTTGAAGCTTGAGCGCGGGATCGGTTATTCCTGGTACGTTGTTTTTGTACTGCTCCTCGCGCAGACGTTTTCTTTTCTAGACCGCATGATCATGGGGCTCTTAGTTGGCCCCATTCGTGAGACCTTTCAAATTACGGATACCCAATACAGCTTGCTTGCTGGTCTGGCCTTTTCGCTATTTTACGCGATTATGGGCTTGCCTCTTGCGCGCATTGCCGACAGTAAAAGTCGCCGCAATTTGATTGCTGCGGGTATTACTGTGTGGAGCTTGATGACCGCACTGTGCGGCATGGCGAAGGGTTTCTGGCTGCTGTTTCTTGCTCGCATGGGAGTTGGAGTAGGAGGGGCAACCTTGGGCCCGGGCGCGTATTCAATGATTTCGGACTATTTTCCGAAAAGTATTTTGGCGCGTGCGCTGTCTGTTTACATGGTGGGAGTGACGCTGGGATCTGGCTTTGCATATATGCTCGGCGGGGCCGTTGTTGCCTATGTTGAGAACATACCAGAGGCTGCTCTGCCGGTATTGGGTACGGTCTATGGATGGCAGTTGACCTTCTTCATCGTCGGCTTGCCCGGGGTGTTGGTTGCCATATTGTTGATGCTCACGGTTCGTGAACCTGCGCGTCGCGGTGTCAAGGAGACGGATGCTAATTCCATTCCGTTCAGAGAAGTCGTCGATTATCTGTGGACGCGGCGCAAGGCTTACGGTGGACACATCATTGGGGTTTCAATTTTCATCATGGTGGTCTACGCATTGAATTTGTGGGGGCCTACCTATTTGATTCGCACCTTCGGCTATACCCGCCCGGAAGCGGGTTGGGCGTTTGGGGTGGTTATGATTGTCGCCGGGACAGCCGGTTTGTTGTTAGCCGGTACGCTGGCAGATGCTTGGATGAAGCGAGGCACCATTGACGCATATGTGCGAACGATTTTACTCAGTATTGTCGGCCTGCTGCCTTGCGCGCTGGTACTAGGTTTTGCTACTAGCGATGTGGTGGGCATCTCTGCCATTGCGCTGGCGGTGTTCTTTTCGGCATTTCAAGGAGGGCTGTCTGGGGGCACGCTCCAGCTGATGACCCCGAATCGGATGCGGGGCCAAGCAGTAGCGGTGTTCCAACTATTCGCGAATTTGATTGGCCTAGCTCTGGGTCCCACAGTGGTTGCCATGACCACAGACTCTGTCTTTGGTTACGATGAAGCGATTGGTAAATCCATTGCACTGAGTGCTGCGATCCTTTGCCCCCTCGGCGGTTTTATTCTCTGGCGTAGTCTGGCTTCGATTCGATCCGAACTTAAAGCACAGAGCGCAAACGATGTGCAAGTGCAACACTAGTGCCTCGCTACTACTAGCGCCTCGCCATACGAATGCCTCGCTAGTTGGGAAGATACCAAACCGGCGAAGTCCAAGCGCGCTCCTGTATTGTTTTGCGCGCTGCGGGGAAATCATCACAGCGACCTGCCGCCAAGCAGCGGTGTTCACTCCACCTCGGTGTCGGCGCTTCAAGTACGCGGACGTACCAGAAGGTAGGCGATGCAGAATTAAAATCCCTGTCTTGCCAAGCAATGCAAAGGTCAAGGGCGCCAGCGGCATCTTCCCACACGCGCTGAACGGTCTCTTTGGCGGCACCATCCACTAACTCCCCCTTGATTACTTCTATGCGGGTAATAGGAGTCTCGTCGTACTGGGTTTGTATAAGGAAGTAGGGGTTGGTAGTGGCTGGATCCAATTCACCGCCCATGGGTATCCCTTGCGGAGCCTCGCAGGGTATGGGTTCGTTGCTCGCAAACAGGCGTGCGCGGATACGCGGGCCACTGGTGGCGTATACTTCGCGGCGTTTGAGCGCGCCGAAAATGCTCGGACGAGTGTTTTCCTCAGCCCACACGCCGACCAGCCCGCCGGGGTTGAAGTTAACCCGGGTCATTGAGCGGTCGAAGTCGCCGAAGCCGAACACAGAGCCGGGCCACTGGTCCTCTTCGACAAAACCACCGGTTGCCGCGTGATTGTCAGTCGAGCCAATTACTCCTAGCTGCAGCGGATTAACACGTGCATTACCGCTGGCTTCGTAAGCACTTAATCCGCGCAGCAGTAAATTTCTGACATAGGTGGAACGCATCTTTTCCCACTGCTCTTTCGAGTACTTATCCGCAGTCGTTAGTGCCGAGTTGAGGGTGAGGTATTGCTCGAAACTGCAGTCTTCGTCGCTGGAGTTGAAGGCGGAAAGGCACTCGCTGTTGCCTTTCTCCTGATGTATTTCAACCAAGCGCTCAAAGCGGGCGCGCAGCGATAAGGTGGCGTTAGATTCTGTCTCCACATCGAAACTCTTGCCATCACCCATATTGGTGTTGTGGGGGATGACGATAACATCGCACCCCTCACTCACCGTGCACTGCCTGTCGAGTTCGCGCCAAAGTTTTAGTGGGGTGGGGTAGGAAAGATAGTCCAGTGCTTCAGCCGTTACCTGTTCATTAGCAAAAATGACGTTGCGATGGTTGTGGCTGAAATCTGGGGTCGCCGACCATTCAAACCCGGCGAATGAGGTAAAAGTGCACGGGTCGTTGGCTGCGTGGGTTTGTACTTGGCTGCGCCCCCATTGGTGATCTTTTGCGGTGAGGCAGCCCTCTTTGTTCGACTCACACAGCTCGGTGGGCGCCGGCTTCGCCTTCGTAATAGTTGGGATAACGTACTCGCCGAAGACTTGTATACCATCGGTAGGGTTATTCTTTTCAGTCATAGTGCTGCAGTAGCTGACATCAGCCCATTGCGGATCGGTACAAATATAGAGCAGATCAAACCACTCGGCGTGGTCAGTCACGGCCATAAAATCGAGGGGTCTCTGTAGCGCGACTTTCCTGCCGTCAGCTAGGTTAATCGTGTCGCCCTTGGCAAAGGCGTAGGCTTGCGCCGGAGTGGTCGAGGTGCCAAACCCCCATGCATCGAGTGAATAACCTGTATGCACATGTAAGTCACCCCAAAAAACTTGTTTCTCGCCGGGCTGAAAATAAGCGCAATGACCATCGTCAGATGTCTGTGGTTCGGCAGCGTGTGAATAAGCGGCAGAACACAGGGTGAGAATTATGCTAACGGCGCACAACAGGGCGCGAAAAGTAGGCGTAGAAGGTGTCTCTGCTTTCATTTGTTCTATGTCCTTTGACTTAAGCCTTCTTTGCCGATTGGTTATTCTAAAGTAACGCTCAACAAACCGATATTTGGTTGTTCGACGCATTTGCAAAACCTACGCAACCAATTTGTGCGATTTGCTTACCTGTTCACACGCAGCGCGCCATGAGAGATTAGGTGGTACCCTTTTGATCTCCGTGGCAGGGGCGGAGAACGAGGTTGAGCCCACTTAGGCGCTCCTAACCCAATGGCATTTACCGTCTTGATTCCTCGCGGATATCCGGCGCGATAGCTACGCAAATTGACCAGACAGCCAGTGTCGAACTTTGCTTGCAAAGCGCGCTGGCACGGGGAGAGTTCGATTGACGGAAGTAAACCAAGTCGCATCGTCGACTGAAAACATCCAGCAAGAGCGTCAGCCCATCGAGCAGGTGGGTGGTCCGAACTATGGCCGCTACGTTCTCTTCGTACTGATCATTGTTTATATCTTCAACTTTGTAGACCGCCAAATTTTGTCGATTCTGGCAGAGGAAATTAAGCTCGATTTGGGCATCGGTGACGCGGAAATCGGCTTTTTGTACGGCACCGCCTTTGCTATTTTTTATGCGGTATTTGGCATTCCGCTGGGTCGGCTTGCGGATGTTTGGAACCGTAAAAACCTTATCTCCATAGGCCTTTCATTCTGGAGTGCGATGACTGCGCTGTCAGGCTTTGCCCAAAGCTTTGGGCATTTGGCAGCCTGTCGTTTTGGTGTAGGTATTGGTGAGGCCAGTGCAACCCCAGCCGCTTTTTCCATGATATCCGATTATTTTTCACCCAAGGTTCGAGCCACTGTGCTGGCGATTTATTCCAGCGGCATTTACTTGGGGTCGGGAATCGGCCTGTTTTTGGGTGGCGCCATTGTGCAAACATGGCACCTTTGGTACCCGGACCCTTCACTTGCCCCGCTGGGCATCAAGGCTTGGCAGGCGGCGTTTTTGGCTGTGGGCATTCCCGGAGTTTTGATGGCGATTTGGGTGTGGACGCTAAAGGAACCCATTCGCGGTGCATCCGAAGGACTGGTGACCAAGCAACACCCGCATCCTTTTCGGGCGACCACCAATTCCTTTATGAGCGTGCTCCCCGGGTTCTCGCTGTTTGCACTGTATGCAGCCGGTGGTATGCGGGCGGTGGCCACCAACCTGATTGCTGGTGGTGTGGTTATTGCACTTTTTTACGGGCTGTATGTACTCATGCCGACCTTGCTGCAGTGGATTGCACTCGGTATCGGGGTTTATATCACCGTGACTTGGATCCACTACCAAAAGCTCACAGACCCTGCCTGTTACGGCATGATGTTTAAGTCCAAGGCATTTTTGTATGCCACCCTAGGCTTTCCCGCGATCTCCTTCGTAACCTACGGCTTTGGCTTTTGGTCGCCACCCTTTATGCAGCGCTTTCATGGTGAATCTATTGCCGACGCTGGGCTTTACTTGGGTCTCGGTTCTGCGGTGGGTGGCTTTATCGGCATCGTGCTGGGCGGCATTATTGCCGACTACTTTCGCGCCAAAACCGTTAACGCCCGACTTTATGTGGGGCTGGTGATTCCGTTGTTTGCCGTGCCATTTGCGATGGGCTTTTTGTATACCGACAACATTGCCATGGCCTACATCTACAGCTTCTTGTTCAGCATCATCTCACCGGCTTGGATCGGCTGTGCTGCCAGTACTGTAAACGACTTGGTTATGCCGCGTATGCGCGCAACGGCGTCTGCCTATTACCTGCTGATGAATACCTTTGTCGGCCTAGCTCTAGGGCCATTCCTTATCGGCCAGTTCAGTGACTTGTATTTCCGCGATGGTATGGAGAGCGCGCTGGCCTTGCAGTCGGCAATGAGCTGGGGCCTAGGCGCCTTTGCCTTGAGCACTATCGCCTTGCTGTTGGCGTGTCGATACTTGGCCGCAGATGAGACCAATCGCCTGCAGCGCGCTGCAGCCCTCGGCGAACCTGTATAGTTCTCGGTATCAAACTCTGCCGCTGTTGGAGTGGACTCGATCAACCGGTGGGGTTCACATTTAAACGACAGCGTAGGGCAAAAAATAGCGTTTTTTGACCGCTAATGGCGAGGTGATATGCAAGACAATAATAACGACGCCCAGCAGTCCGAAACCGCTGAGCCAGTTGCTGAAAAACCAGTAGAGCGAGCGCAAGATGGTCTGAAATTTATTTGGATCACGGCATTCGTAGTGCTGATAACCGCCATGGTCCTTGCTCTCTAGCAGCCACCTGCCCAATCGGGCCCCTTATCACTCCTTCAAGGGCCTGCATAAGCCCTAATTGGGTCCCTATCGGGAAGACCGCAAAACCGCGATTTGACCGTTGATTTTCCGACTCGCCTTGCATACCTTTCGTCCAGCGCTGGGATCTTGAAACAGTTAAGACCCAGACGCGTAGACCGAAACACGGGCAAATGCGCCCGCATCGGTACAGTAAGAATAGACTTGGAGCCTAGGTCTTTAAAAAAGGGATAACGAGAGTAAAAAGGGGCGAGAAAGAACTGCCAATAAAGTGGCGAGCCTTGGAGAGGGCGCTTTCTCAAAAAAAACGATAGGACTTGATCCAGCCCGAGCGGGGTTCTAGGCATGCAACATGCCGAGAATACGGACAGGTACCGGAGGAGCTTTTGAACATTCACGATTTTCATCGGCGCAAGCTGGCGTCGAAAAAAATTTCCATGGTCACTTGCTATGACTACTGGTCTGCACAACTTTTAAACGACACCGAGATGGATACTTTATTGGTAGGCGATAGCCTTGCCATGGTGATGCACGGCTTTAACAGCACAGTGCATGCTACGGTGCCCATGATGGCAACGCATATTGCCGCCGTGCGCCGTGGCGCGCCGGACAAATTCATTGTTGGTGATATGCCGTTTTTGGCGGCGAGACGCGAGCGCAATGAAGTGCTCGACGCAGTGTGCGAGCTGATGCAGGCGGGCTGCAACGCGATCAAAATTGAAGGCGCAGCCGGTCAACTCGATACCATTGCCCATGTGGTGGAATCTGGCGTGCCGGTGATGGGGCACCTAGGTTTGACTCCACAATCGGTCGAGGGCTTGGGCGGCCACAAGGTACAGGGTCGTAGCGAATCTGCGGCGCAGGAGATTTACCGTGACGCCATGGCGCTACAGCAGGCTGGCTGTTTTGGCATGGTATTGGAGTGCGTGCCGCAAAATTTGGGTCGGCAAATTACCCGCAGTCTGGATATTCCCACCATCGGTATCGGCGCTGGGGTGCACACCGACGGGCAGGTGCTCGTGCTGCAGGATATGTTGGGCATGCAGCCTAACTTCAAGCCTAAGTTTTTGCGCCACTACCTAGATGGCCACATGCAGTTAGGCAATGCAGTAAACGCGTTTCATCACGATGTCAGGACCAGTGCCTTTCCGAGCTGTGATGAGGTGTATCGGTGAAGGTATTACGCTGCATGGACCAGTGGCGTGAACTGCGGTCCAATATGACCTCTAGCGTGGGTTTTGTGCCCACTATGGGTGCTCTGCATGAGGGCCATCTTTCGTTGCTGCGCGCCAGCGCCGAAGCCAATGCGCAAACGGTGCTGTCGATTTATGTAAACGCTACCCAGTTCAACGACGCTCAAGACTTTGCCAAGTACCCCAGTAACCTAGAGGCAGACTTAGCAAAGGCAAAGTCTGCGGGTGTCGATGTGGTTTTGTTGCCGGACTTTGAGCAGATGTACAGCGACGGTTTTCGCTTTCAGCTGAATGAGAACGAGTTTTCAAACCGTCTATGCGGAACAGATCGCCCTGGGCATTTCACCGGTGTGCTCACGGTGGTAATGAAGCTACTCAATTTGGTTCGTCCAAACCGTGCCTACTTTGGCCTCAAAGATTTTCAGCAGTACACGCTAATAAAGGACATGTGCGAGACCTTTTTTCTAGCTACCGAAATTATCGGCTGCCCCATTGTGCGCGAAGCAGATGGGCTGGCCATGTCGTCGCGCAACGCCCTGCTCGACGTCCCTGCGCGGCGTCTGGCCGGTCGCCTCAATACTTTGCTGGCCAGTGCCGCCAACGACGAGCAAGCGGTGCAATCACTGCAAGCCGCCGATATGTCAGTGGCTTATGTCGAAACGGTAGGGTCCCGGCGCTGCGCGGCGGTGGTCATTCGTTCTGGCGATTGCGCGGTGCGGTTAATTGACAATGTCGCGGTGTCCACTTCGCACCTAGCCACAGAGTTAAAGGGTGCTGTTTCATGATTTTGGTTTTAGACGTTGGTAACAGCCAAATTTTTTGCGGTGTGTTTCGCCAAGAAGAACTGGTGAGCCAGTTCCGCTATGCCTCCACGGGCAAGGGTAGTTCGGACGAAATCGGCGTATTTCTGCGCAGCGCGCTGCGGGAAAACGGCGTTGATCCGGAAAGCATCAAAATCATCGCAATTTCATCCGTGGTACCTGAGTTGAACTACACCCTGCGTTCCTGCTGTCAAAAGTACTTTGCCATTGAGCCGATGATTTTACGCCCGGGTCTGAAGACGGGTTTGAAAATCGCCTACAAAGATCCTAAGGAAGTTGGCAGCGACCGCATCGCTGATGCCATGGGCGCCATGAAGTTGTTTCCGAACCGGAATTTGGTGGTGGTGGACTTTGGCACCGCTACTACGGTCTGTGCGATTACTAAGGACCGCGTTTTCTTGGGCGGTAACATCATGCCCGGCATGCGCCTCGCCATGGAGGCGTTGGAGGCAAAAACCGCCAAGCTGCCGTCGGTAGAAATAAAGCCAGTGCGCACAGCTGTGGGTAAGACCACAATCGAAAGCATTCAGAGCGGTCTGTATTGGAGCAATGTTGGCATGGTGCGTGAACTGGTGTCGCGTATCAGCGCCGAGGCCTTTGCAGAGGAGGCGCCGCTGGTTATCGCTACCGGTGGCTTCTCAAATGTGTTTCACCGCGAAGACCTGTTCGATCATGTGGTTTCTGATCTGATTCTCGTCGGCCTGATCGAGGCTCTACGCTTGAACGGTTACATGGAAGACTAGCGGCAGGGTACCTGCCGCGTGTGCAGGCTTTGCGCGCTCAGCCTGCTTGCTCAGTCTCGCTATAGAGACCCTGTAGTCGCCGCATGCCTCTGAGCCAGCGGTCATAGTCGGTAGTTTTGCGCTGCATGTATTCGGCAACTTCAGGATGCGGCAGTACCAAAAAGCGCTCCTCGCGTAAGGTTTCAACCACCGCGTCTACTGCGGCTTCTGGCTCAATCATGCCATCTACCCCTGCCACTCCGGGGCCGTCGGCGGTCATCGCGGTGCGCACCGCTTGGGGGCAGAGTACAGAAACTTTTATGCCCTGATCGCCGTAGGTTATGGATAGCCACTCAGCCAAGGCGACTGCCGCGTGCTTGGTAACAGCATAGGTTGCAGAGCCAATCTGACTGAGCAGGCCCGCTGCCGATGCTGTGTTTAGCAGGTAGCCGCCGCCGCGCGCAATCATGCGCGGCACAAGGTGGCGGGCCGCCCAAACGTGGGACATGGTGTTGACCTCCCAGATGGTCTGCCAAACCTCGTCGGGCTCGAAAATATCTTTGCCAATACCAATGCCAGCGTTTGAGCAAAAGAGGTCGATGGGTCCGAATTGGCCCTCGGTATCTTCGATCAAAGCGATAAGATCTTGCTCGTTGCGCACATCGACGGCATGCCCGACGCTACCTATTTCCTCTGCGACGGCTTTGGCTCCAGCGCCGTTAAGGTCGGCGACAATTACCCTGCTAGCGCCTTCCCGGGTAAAGCGCCGGCACATCTCTCTGCCTATGCCGCTGGCGCCGCCGGTGACGACGATGATCTTGTCTTTGAGATCCACGTTGATTCCTCTTGCTGTGTTATTCCAAGTGCCCACCCGCCGGGCACAATATCTCGACGCTGGGCAACATAGACCTTTCGCGTAACCGATTCTATAGTGCCCGGCCTTTCGGTGTTGTCACATCGTTTGGCAAGGCCAACTGTTGGATATGCCAATGACTGCAGAAAAGACCAGCTCCGCACCCGTACCGCGTTATGGCTGGGTCATCGTCGCGGCGATGCTGTTGGTACAAACCGTTAGCTCGGGCCTTGGTTTTTACAACATGTCGGTTTACATCAATCGCTTAGCCGCGGAACTGACAGCGCCCGTGGGCCAAATTTCTTTTGCTGTCACCCTGTTCTTTGTTGTCGGTGGTGTGGCGGGTCTTTATGTGGCGTCCTTGCTGCGCAGATATGCGGTACGCACCATTATGATCGTTGGCACGCTGATCGCGGCGCTGGCGCTTGGTAGCGTGGGCTTAGCCACCGAGGTTTGGCAGATTTATCTGCTTTTTATACTCTTTGGTATTGGCAATGCTGGCGTGTCCATTGTAATTGCGACCACGTTGATTACCCAGTGGTTCCCGGGGCCAGAGCGTTCTATGGCCCTCGCTGTGACCTCTACCGGTCTCTCCCTCGGTGGGGTTGTGCTGACACCGATTTCCGCATTCTTCATAACCACTGAGGGGTTGGCATTTACTATGCCGCTGTTGGGGGTACTGCTTGTCGTAACCGTGGTGCCTTTGTCGCTGTTGATGCGTCAGGCACCAAACGTGAACCAAAGTCCCAGCGTTGCCACCTTGGAAGCTGATACTGCATTGCTCAAGGCTGCGGTAAGCAGCAAATTTTTCCGCTTATTGGCGGCAGCCTATGTGCTGATTATGATGGCCCAAGTAGGCGGCATCGCGCACTTGTATAGCCGCGTCGAACTGCTGGCCGATTTTCAAACCGCAGCCTACGCAGTCCAGGCTTTGACGATCAGCAGTATCAGCGGGCGTTTTATAGGTGGGTGGCTGGTTTCGCGCATACCCATACGCTGGTTTGCCTTGGGTAACTTGCTGTTGCAGATCGTTGGTTTGACCTGCTTCGCCCTTGCACCGTCTGGCGGCCTTGCCGTGTTAGCCGCCGGTTTGTTTGGGCTCAGTGTCGGCAACCTGTTGATGACCCAACCGCTGTGGCTTGCCGAGGTGTATCCGCCGCAGATATATCCCCGAGTATTTGCCCGGGCCAATGCCATTAGTGTGATGGGCGTCGCGTTCGGCCCGTATCTGCTGGGGTTGATTTTTGATGCCAGCCCCGGCGCTACTTATACTTACGCCTACTTTGTGGCGGTGGCCTCTTCACTGGCAGCTTTAGTGTTTGTTCTGCTGGCCAGTGCAGGTTCCAAGCTGCCTGCCTATCGTGACCCAACGCCAGAGTGAGCTGCCGTAGCAGACACAATAATTGTTGAAGATGCAAAACCTGAAGGAGTGAGCTTTTTGCTTTTCGTTGCCCGATTCATAACTAACGCCGGAGCTCCCATGCCGAGGCTGCGATTCATTTTTCTTCTCGTTAGCCTGAATTTTTTGGTTAGCATGGCGCTTGCTCAGAGCGTGCAGGCTGAGCGACCTTTAGCAGTGCAGCCTACTGCGTTTCCAACGGCGGTGCCCCTGTCGGAGACCGAGTATCAGCCGTTGCCTAGCTTGGCTGATATGTTAGTTCGGGTGAATCCGGCAGTGGTCAATATCGCTACTCATTCTGTGGTGAGAGAGAGCAATCGACTGCTGGAAGATCCTTTTTTCCGCCGCTTTTTTAATGTGCCCGAGGGGCGCCAGCGGTACCGCCGCACCCAAAGTGCCGGGTCCGGGGTGGTAATTGATGCTCAATCTGGCTACATCGTAACCAACGCCCATGTGGTGAAAAACGCTGATGAAATCAGCATTGGGGTTTCCGATGGCCGTACTCTTGAAGCTACCCTTATCGGTATCGACCCTGAAGTGGATCTAGCCCTGCTGCAGGTGCCAGCCGAGGATCTAGTCGCCATCGAGTATGCCAACAGTGCACGGCTGCGGGTAGGTGACTTTGTTGTCGCCATCGGCAATCCGTTTGGTCTGAACCAAACTGTGACTTCCGGCATTGTCAGCGCCTTGGGCCGCAGCGGCTTAGGCATCGAAGGCTTCGAGGACTTCATTCAAACCGATGCGTCAATTAACCCCGGTAACTCTGGTGGTGCGCTAGTCGACTTGCATGGGCGTCTGGTGGGCATCAATACCGCCATATTTGCTCCCTCCGGTGGCAACATTGGTATTGGCTTTGCCATTCCCGCCAACATGGTCAGCGCAGTAACTTCTCAACTCATCAAAGAGGGCGAGGTTAACCGGGGCTTTGTGGGTGCCATTGTGCAGCCGCTGAACCGCGAATTGGCCAAGGCTTTTGGCGTGATCTCTGGTGACGGTATTCCTCAAGGTGTGGTGGTGGTTGACGTGCAGGAGGGCAGCTCGGCGCAAAAGGCCGGTCTGCAGCCCGGCGATGTAATCGTAAAAATGGGTGCAAATCCCATCGTCAATGTAGCCGACTACTCGGCTCAAGCGGCGGTGATGTTCATAGGTGACGAAGTCGACGTGGACTACATTCGCCAAGGCGAACAGCAGCGCACACTGTTGCGCATAGTGGCCGATGACCAGGAGGCGGTTGAGGGTCAAAGTCTGGCCCCTTGGTTGCGCGGCGTTGCGCTGCAGAATCTGCGCACCGCAGATGAGGTCATGCCCGGGGCAGGCGTCGTAGCCACGGAAGTAGATCAACGCAGCCCGGCCTATGGTTTTGGCCTGCGGGCAGGCGATGTCATTGTCGGCGCGAATCGGGTGGCAGTAGAGGATATTGCCGCCCTGCGCGAGGCAGTACGGCGTGATGGGCGTCAGCTGCTGCTGCGAATTTTTCGCAACGGTCGTTTCTATTACGTTGTTATTCGTTAGTTGACCCGTTAAGGGTTATTGGCCTTCGACAATGCTAGTATTCACGAGGCTTGTGGGTGACATGCGCTTGGAGGATGAAACGGCAAATGGTGTTAGTAGGTTTGGGTTCCAACCAGGGCGAATCGACTGATATTGTCGTGGCAGCGATACATGCCTTGGTGCCATTTGCACAGCCGGATACTCTGCGCAGTTCCCAGTTGTTTCGCACCTCGCCAGTGAATTGTCCCCCGGGTTCCGGTGAATTCGTTAACGCAGCAGTTATGTTTGAAGCTCGTGCAGGATTGACGCCGGAAGAACTGCTGGCTGAACTAAAGGTCATAGAGCGGGACTTTGGGCGCGCCGAAGAGTATCAGCGTAATGCGCCGCGCGAGTTGGATTTAGACCTGCTCTTATTTGACGAGCATACGCGCAATACGGAAATTTTTACCCTGCCGCACCCGCGTGCGGTAGATCGTTTGTTTGTGCTGCAACCGGCAGCCCAGTTGCTTCCTGAAGAAATCTGGCCGGGTATAGAAAAGTCTATTGCCTGCCTATTAAACGAGCTAGAAACCGATGAAAAAGTATATGCGCTGGAGGAGTCTCCTCCCTTTTGCGTTGCTTTGGGCTAGCGCTACTGCCCAAGCCTATCAGGGTGATCTGCATCAGCAGCTGACCTTTCTGTCGGCTAAGCAGCTCAACCGCTGTGACGTGGTCTGGCGTGGGCAGACGCATGACCTGCCTAATGAATCAGCCTTGCCGGCGCACCGCCTTTCGGCCCTAGATATGCGTTATGTGGTGCGGGCTAATGTGGCTCGGTCTAAGGGAAATTTTTTCGGGCGCATGTTCCGCTGGAATTATTTTGACATCTCTCGTGACAGTAGCGAGACCCTTTGGGGCATGTTTGATACCCGTTTTAATGCCCGCTTTGACAGAATGACCGACAGTTTGACCGGGGCGGCTGAACAAAGAACGCGGCTTGAGGCGTTTGGCGAAATGCTCAGCTATTTGCAAGATGTGACCACACCGGCACGAGTAGTGCCCGTATATACCGGCCGCTGGTGGGCATTTTCCA
The DNA here is from genome assembly GCA_002731575.1 of Gammaproteobacteria bacterium. GTDB lineage: Bacteria > Pseudomonadota > Gammaproteobacteria > Pseudomonadales > Azotimanducaceae > UBA4421. The sequence continues at coordinate 13,812 of PCCE01000023.1, forward strand.
TGCAAGACCGTTTCGATCGTTATCCCGTGGACACCAACAGGTTAGAGTCCCATGGCGGGGCGCTCTGCGCTGACGTGGCAGAGCAGCTTAAGCAGCTGCAGAGCCTTGAGACACCCCAAGCGCTGCGCAGCCTTCTCGCCGACACCGCTTACCAGACGCTGTCTGCGGTTAACGGCGAGATTCTTGGCATGCCAACCCGTTGGTCGGCGTTCTGGCAGCCGTCGGTAAAAGATCCGGGTGCAGACTTCGGCGATTACGGCACCGCGGGCAATAACTTCGGTAATCGGGTGACATTTCGTTGTCCCACCGAGGCAGATCCTAAGATGCGCTGTCTGCTGTTAAAGGACGACCCGCTGTATCAAGAGTTCGCGTTCGAGCGACATAGACAAGCAGTCTCCTCTACCATGCTGGCCATGCTGCTCGCACAGGGGTTAACCCAAATATGACCCTGCATCTGGGTGTCACGCCTTGGCAGCTCAATCCGCCGACTGCGGCAGGCATGGCCGAGCAGGCGGCCTTTGCCGAGGCCCAGGGCTATCAGTCTTTCTGGCTGCCGGAAAATCACTTTGGTGAGGGTGCTCTGCCAGATCCGCTGATGCTGCTTGCCAGTGCTGCGGCAACTACTCAAACCATTGCGCTTGCTACCACATCTTACTTGTTGACGCTGCGCAACCCGTTGCAGGCGGCGGAGCAGGTGGCGGTACTTGATCAACTCAGTGGCGGTCGGGTGTTGTTGGGGGTTGGTCGGGGTTATGCGCCAGAAATGCTCAAAGCCTTCCATGTGCCCATTGCCGAGAAACGGCGTATTTTCGCCTGGACACTGGATCTGATGCGTCGTGCTTGGCTGGGTGAAGCGATCTCTCTGGATGGCAACGAAGACAATGCGGTGCGGGTATTCCCTCGGCCACTGCAACAGCCACATCCACCAATCTGGGTAGCGGCCTTTGGCCCCAAGGCTTTAGCCCAAGCTGGACGGTTGGGTCTGCCCTACTTGTGCTCGCCCATGGAGGGCCTGCAAACACTGGCCGCCAACTACGCCCAGCATCGTCAAGCCGCGCTAGCAGAAGGGGTGGAACCAGCCACCACAGTGCCGCTGATGCGGACAGTCTACGTCAGTAACGATGCAACTGAGACCGCGCAGCTACGCGAGCGTGTGGGCAGCGAGGTTGAAAATACCCGCCTGCAGCCCGAAGAAGGGGTCGACGACTGGACCTTGATTGGTGACCCCGTCTATGTGCGTGACGGCATCCAGCGTTATCAGGAAACCTTGGGCATGACCCATCTGGTGGCCACTCGCCTGCGGTTGCCCGGCTTAGCGGAACCCAAACTGCGGGACAGCGTTAGGCTTCTGGCGCAGACCCTCGACGGCGTCTAGCAAAAGCAGCATCGAAAAAGCGCGGCTGAAAACGTAATATCCTAGCGTTACGTCGCGACCGGCGTTTTATCTGAGGGGAAAATAATGAGTTATCGAATATTGTGGCCGGCGATGCGTTGGCCAGACGGACGGCATATCGAGGAATCCAGTGTGCCGGGTCATAGCGCGGAATTTTGCGAGCGCTATACCGAAGTGACCGATGAGCAGTGGGCGAACTGCGATGCAGTGGTCAGCGTCAATGACATTCCAGAAGAGTATCGGCAAAAGATGACCAAGTGCCGCATCTTTGTGACCCCCAAGGTTGGCTTCGACAATATCGACGGCAAGGCTTGGGCGCAGGTGGGCATTCCGCTATGCAATGTGCCCGACTACGGCACTCAGGAAGTTGCCGACCATGCCATGGCGCTGATGTTATCGCTAATGAAGGGTATTACTTTCCACACTCGGGAACTGAAAAAAGATCCGCGCGGACTGTGGCGTCCGGCTTTGAATCCTTTCGGCAAGCGCCTGTCAGCCTGCACTTTCGGCGTAGTGGGCCTCGGCCGCATTGGTACGGCGGCAGCGCTGCGGGCCAAGGCGTTCGGCATGGATGTGGTCATGTACGACCCGTATCGGGAAAACGGTGCGGAGCTCGCGATAGGCATACGCCGGGCGCATTCACTGGCAGAACTGTTTGGCCAATGCGATGTGGTCAGTCTGCATTTGCCCCTCAGTACCGCAACAGAGAAGCTGATTAATGCCCAGGTACTATCCCAATCCCAGCCGGGCTTGATTTTGATTAATACCGCGCGGGGACCAATTATTGATCTGGACGGTCTTTACGAGGCGATGCGCGCCGATCATGTGCAGGCGGTAGGTTTGGATGTGCTACCCGAGGAACCAGCGGACCCGGATCACCCGCTGATTAAGGCATGGGCAGCGGACGAGGAGTGGATCGATCATCGTCTGCTTATCACGCCACATTCGGCTTTCTACACACCGGAGAGCGTCCACGATATGCGCTTTAAAGGCGGCGAGGTTATCGTCAAGTATCTTGATACCGGCGGTTTGGATAACTGCGTTAACCAACAATGGTTGACGAGTCCGCGCTAGGCGGACTCCTACAAGGCTAACTAAGAGCGCTAAACTAAAAGCGCTAAACGAGAGACACTTGAGGACGAAAACCCTATGACGGTAACTGCTGAGATCTACGAAAAGCGGCGTCAGCGACTGTTTTTGATTCTTTCGGGTATGTTCTTAGGTACTTTGGCGATGCTCAATATATTGGGCATCAGCCGCTTTCTCGATCTGTCCTTCGATGTCTTTGGCGTCACCATTCCCATGGTGGTGGCCATTGGCGTGCTGCCGTATCCGGTAACATTTATTTGTACCGACCTCATCAGTGAGCTCTACGGCGAGAAAAAAGCCAGAGACATGGTGTGGATGGGCGTGCTGCTTAACGCTTGGGTTATCTTTCTTCTGTGGCTTGGAGGCGTGCTCCCCGGGTTTGACCTAGACGCCAGCGGCCAACCCCTAGTAGACGCTGCTGGCCGAGAGCCAACATTTTTTGAAATTCGTGAGTTGGCGTTTGGCGCCGTTGCAGCATCCATGGTGGCGTATCTGGCCGCCCAACTCTGCGATGTGCGGTTGTTCCACTTTTGGAAGCGCCTCACCAATGGCAAACACCTATGGCTGCGCAATAATGCCTCCACCATGGTGAGCCAAATTGTTGATACCACGGCAGTGATTTTAGTCACGCACTTTTATGCCGCCGCCTTGCCGGTGAATGGCGACGAACCCATATGGCCCCAGCTAATGGTTTTTATTGCTTCTGGCTATGTCTTTAAAGTGCTGGTGGCGGCGCTGGACACGGGTCCAATTTACCTAGCGGTCCGCTATCTGCGGCCTTGGTTGGGGCTGAAGGACAACGAGGAAGCGACAAGCTAACTCTCTGTTCAAAGTGCCCAGAGCGCCCATCGCAGAGAGTAGGACAGCTCAGCTCCACTCGTCACTGAGCAATCCAAACACTGCGGTGTCGCGCCTGAAGCCAGTCCATGTCACCCTGTTTTTGCGCAGTATGCCTTCCTGTTGTGCACCGAGTTTGAGTACCGCTGCCATAGAACGCGCGTTGCGAGTGTCCACCCGAAATTCCACCTTGGCGTAACCGCAAGCAAAAGTATGGTCGAGTAGGAGCTTTTTCATTGTGGCATTGAAGCCGGTATCCCTGACTGATGGCGCGATATAGGTACCGCCTATTTCCACCACGCCGTCTGTGTTTGGGTTGATAAAGCGGGTCATGCCCACCACTCGCTCTGCGTCTGCATCAATAACCGCATAAACGAGGCGGCTGCTAGGCGCCAGCATTTTGGTCACCGAAGCACTGAAGTGTTCGCCAATCATGCTGACTGGGTAAATGTCCCAAATGGCCTGGTCTTCTGCGCAAGCACTGCGCAGGCCTGCAAGGTGTGCATCGGCCATGGGTTCTAGGCAGACTTGGCCTTGAGCCAAGGTAATGCCACCGAGTGGTTTTAGGTCTGTCATCAATAATCCTTAGAAAAGAGTCCTTTGACAGACGACCTTTTCAGAGAAGGCCCTTTGTGGAAGGAGCACTAGCGTTGTTTTCACGGTCTGGTGCCACTAACGAAAGGGACCGTTCATCTGTGGTTGACAGTCGTTCATCGCATCTTCGTGTTGGTTTTTTCTCAGAACCTTAGTTTAGATCACCAGCGAGACATCGTTTTAACGGTTGATCGTGATTTTTGTTAATCGAGTAAATTAACTCAGTAGCTTTAACCCGAACCGAGGCATCTATGCGCAAGAATTCTGCATTCGAGCTCGCTCCCTCCTCTCTCCACTGCGATATCGCTGTGCAGATTGAATGCGCTGTGCCAGCTAACTGGTCTTTCCCAAGTGATGTAACCACCGTCATGGTGCGTACGTCCAAGGTATATGCCGTGGCAACTTGGTGGGAATGCTCTGGTGGTTGATTGATCGCATTAGCGAAAAGCAAACCCGAAGAGCGAAAGCCTTCGGTTTTTTTTTTGCTCTTCGATTTCCTGACTGTGCCTAATGGCAACTGACGATGGATCGAACCATGCAAAGGCAAAATGACGCGCAACAGCGCACTAACGATTTTAACTTGGCGTTGCGACGCAATTTACGTGCGGTACCCTGCCTGCGCGCCGGGCAACGCTTTATGGTTATTGCACCGGTACTGGTGCCTTTTTTTGCGCACTACGGTCAAGACATACAGGAAATTTTTCTGCTCGAGTCGCTGTATGCGCTGACCATACTGTTAATGGAGGTGCCCTCTGGCTATCTGGCAGACCGTTTTGGCAGGGTAGTCGTGCTGCGCGTCGGCGGTGTGCTTTGGGCGGCTGCTTGGCTGCTGCTGCTGGCCGTTGAGGGCTTTAGCGGTTTGGCGGTGTTTAATGTGTTAGCCGGTCTTGGTGGTTCGCTGCTCTCCGGTGCTGACTTGGCCCTACTATACGATAGCGAGCGCCTGCTCGCCGGCGATCAGCCAGAACGGCCAAATCGTGCAGTGCGCAACCTGTTTGTTATCGGCATGGGGGCCGAAGGTTTGGCGTCCTTATCCGCTACGCTCATCCTCTTCAATGGCGGTATTCCGGCGGTGGTGGCGGCTCAGGCTCTCTGCGGCCTGTTAGTACTTATCGCGGCTTTGTTTCTGCGCGAGCCTGCGCGTTGGCAGCCTGAGTTGACGGCGGCCCAGACTCCCGCGCACTGGGGCTGGGCGGGTCAATGGCGGGCACTGCAAGCAGCGCTCGTCGCACTTTGGCAACAATCGCTGTTTATGCGTCGGCTGTTGGTGGCACTGTGTTTATGGCCGACGTTAACCGTGCTCGCTATCTGGTTGGTGCAGCGGGTTTGGGTGGAGCTAGAACTGACCTTGATGCACTTCGGTTGGATCTGGTGCTTGCTGCAATTGCTAGGTGCTGGCACTGGGCACATTGCCCACGACGCGGAGCGGCTGCTCGGTGCACGTCGCACCATTGAGCTAATTGGTGTTCTTGCAACGCTCGGGGTGTTACTGCTTACCGTCAATCAACTTGCTGCAGCGCTAGTTGGCAGCATGCTGCTTTTTGTTGCTCGCGGCCTGTTTGGGGTGCTGTTTATGGATGCCTTAAATCGGCGCATCGACAGCGACTACCGAGCAACCATTAACTCGCTCTTAGGCTTTGGCTTCCGGTCGAGTTTTTACTTGTTGCGCCGGTGTTGCGCTGGGTGTTTGAGGCTTTCGGACTCAGGGCTTCGGTGTTTAGTCTGGCCACGCTGGCAGCCATGGCTGGCTTGATACTGCTGGCGCCACTGGCGCGCAGCATCGACAGCTAAGGCGGTGTTAGCGTTCGATCTGGCCTAAGTTGGCGTTTAGCACAGAGCCATTTAGCACGGGGTTTTGTGCAGCGAACAACAGGGTTGCGCCAATTTCGGTCGGGTCGATCAAGCGTCCGAAGGCGCTCATCTGGGCGATTTCGGGCATGACGTCGGCGGGAATATGGTCGCGCAGCATTTCGGTGTCAGTGAATCCCGGGTTAATGCAGGCGGTGTGAATACCGCTACCTGCCAGATCTTGGCAGGTGGCGCGCATCATGCCGATACTGGCGTGCTTTGAGGTGACGTAACTAAAGCTGCCGGGCACCGCTTTTTCGCCCAAGGTGGAGCCGACGTAGAGAATGCTCGAACCTTCGGACATGGCCGGTAGCAGCAAACGGTTCAAGGCAGCCGGTGCGATAAGGTTAATCTCATAGGTTTGGCGCAGCGCTTCCGGGTCGACGGCTTGTACGGTGTCGTGGTCTAGCCGCGCGGCGTTGTGTATCAGACTCAGGGCTGTACAGCCCTGAAGACTATCCAGCAGTAGGGCTGATATTTTGGCAACCATTGTCGGGTCAGCGAGATCTGCGGTGACATTAACTACCCCTTTCAGCGGGCAGGCGCTGCGCGAGATGTTGATAACCCGCCAGCCTGCTTGCTGAAAGGTGTTGGCTGTTGCCAGTCCAATGCCCGAACTAGCACCCGTGATTACCAAACACTGCATAGGCTTTTCCCGCATAGCCTCGTCAGCTTAGGCATTTGCCGACGACCAACTTGCGCTCGCCCACTGGCCCTCGCCGGAAGCGCAGCGCAGTACCATTTGCTGAATGTCTAAGGCCTTGATTTCGCTGCGTTGCCGCAGTGTATCGAGCAGGTAGTGGGCGAGTTCTTCCACGGTGACGTTGCGAATGGGCAGCAGGGTCAGGTCTCTGGCTAAAAATGGAATACGCTCGCCGTTAAAAATTATGTAGGTGTAGGCGTCGTCTGATTCGATCTGCAAATGCGGCGACTGGGTAGGCATGATTACCTGCTCATCGAGGTCATCGCACATTTGCTTTAGGGCTTTTTTCAAAATGTTGTAGTCGAAAGTCAGACCGTCGTCGGCTATGGCAGCCTCAGCGTCTAGGGTGACCTGAAAATTATGGCCGTGCAGATTTTCCCGTTCAGTGTCACTGAACAAGGTGAAATGGGCGGCAGCAAAGTGCAGGTACTCCTTGCTGATTTCGATGGTGGTGGTTTGCATGAAATGAGACTAGCACTGCAGCGGGTCAAAGCCCCGTGAAGATCTGCGCCTTGTTTAGCCTTGTTTAGCCTTGTTTCGCGTTGTGGCAGTTCCTCGCCCTGCTTTGTCTGGCTGGTCATAACTTCCCTAGGTCGTGTAGCCTTGAGCGCTGCAGCGGTATTTGAGGAGGGCTCATGCGATTTGATCTAACCCCGGAACAACTGGTGTTCAAAGAGGAGGTAGAAACCTTTTTGCGTACCCATTTACCGGCAGCGGTGGCTGCCAAGGTTAAACGCGGAGCAGGGGTGTCGAAGGCCGAACTTACCGAGTGGACGCGAACCCTCAATGCCAAGGGTTGGGCGGCCCCAGCATGGCCAGTAGAACATGGTGGCACCGGTTGGAACTTAGTACAGCGCCACATCTTCGATGTGGCTTGTCGTGCCGCTCATGCCCCAGCGCTGTCCGGTTTTGGATTTAACATGGTAGGGCCAGCGATTATCAAATTCGGCACCCCCCAACAGCATGCTGAATTTTTACCAAAAATTTTGAACGCCGACCTGTGGTTTTGTCAGGGTTATTCCGAGCCTCAGGCTGGCTCCGACTTGGCCAGCGTGCGTACGCGAGCAGACAAAGACGGCGACGACTATGTGGTCAATGGCTCGAAAATCTGGACCTCTGGGGCTGAGCTAGCGGATTGGATTTTTTGTTTGGTGCGGACCAATCATGAGGTACAGCAACAAAAGGGCATCAGTTTTCTGCTGCTCGACATCACTTCGCCGGGGGTTGCAGTAAAACCACTGTACGCCTTTAACGGCAAGCGGCTGTGGAATCAGGTGTTTTTCGAGGATGTGCGAGTACCCATTGCCCAGCGTCTGGGTGAGGAAGATCGGGGCTGGACTGTGGCGAAAAGCCTGCTTGGCGACGAGCGCCTGATGGTCTCTCGGGTGTCTGAAAACAAGCGTATTTTAGGCCTGCTTAAAGAGGCTGTGCAGGAGCAGGCCGAGCGCGGCGTGGCCCTGTCAGAGAGCGTGCAAAGCGAAATTAGTGCCTTGGAAATACGCCTGCACGCACTGGAAATGACCAGTCTGCGTATCCTTACCAAGGCAGATGCCGGATCAGCAATTGGCGCTGAGCCGAGCATGCTCAAACTCAAAGGCAGCGAATTGGTGCAGGCCCAGGACGAACTGCTGTTTCGTATGGTGGACTATCTTGCCCTACCGCAGGATTCAACAAATACCGGCGCAGCCGCCGTCAATCCAGCTTGGGCAGAATTTGTTGCCTCTGGCCGCTACCACCACCGGGGCTACACTATTGCTGGAGGGTCCAGCGAAGTGCAGCACAATATCATTGCCAAACAGGTGCTGAGTCTTTAAGGCCAGTACTGATTTTGCGTTAGGCCAACAAAGTCTTAAGGTCTGCCCCCGGGTCTGCAAGTTGGGCTGGGTCAGCGGGCTTGCCCACCAGCTGTCGGCAGAGCATGAATTCCTTGGGACTGTTCACTGCGTCTGCCGCTACGACCTTGCCGTCCTTCAAATAAAACACCGCAAACTGATTGCTGGCCATATCGCCGCGCATTACCTGTGAGTCACCGTCTGCAGAAAAACCCACCATTTGAAGCTTTAGCTCGTACTGATCGGACCAGAACCACGGAATGGCTGCATAGGTCTTGTTGTCGCCCAACATGTTGGCGGTACTGACCCGAGCTTGATCCATGGCGTTGGGTACCGACTCGAGGCGTAGTCGCCGGTCGAGTAATGGGTTGGGGTGATTGGTGCAATCTCCTGCGGCATAAATATGGGGGGCTGAGGTGCGGCAGTGCTCGTCTACTACGATGCCATTGTCGCAATGAATACCTGCTGCCTCGGCTAGCTCGGTATTGGGGATAATACCAATGCCGACAATAACAATATCTGCGGCAAAGCGTTTATCGCCGCAGATGACTTCTTCCACCCGGCCGTTGCCGGCAAAACCGGTGACGCCGGTATTGGTATGAATATGTACTCCACGGCCCTGATGCAGTTGGTGGTAGTAGGCTGACATCTCTGGCGTGGTCACCCGCTGCAAAATGCGTTCTTCCATTTCCAGCACATGCACGTTCAAGCCCAGTTCCCGGCCCACGGCGGCCACCTCTAAACCGATATAGCCGCCACCGACGATGACCAAATTGGCATCAGGCTGCATACCTTCGCGCAGGCCGTCCACATCGTCCATGGTGCGCAGATAGTGAATGCCTGGCAGGTCTGAGCCAGCAATACTGAGCTTGCGTGGTCTTGAACCGGTGCTGATGAGCAGATGCTCGTAGGCCAGAGTTTCGTCAGTATCTAGCGCCACGGTTTGTGCTGCGGTATCGATAGCCGTGGCCCTAGTACCCAGCTTCATGGTGATGTTGCGGTCGGTATAAAAAGCTTCGGCCCGCAAATAAACCTTGTCTGCCCCCTGTTCGCCCTTGAGGTAGGCCTTAGACAGCGGCGGGCGTTGATAGGGGATATGGTTCTCTTCCCCGACGATGGTGATATCACCATCGTACTTAGCCTGCCGCAAACTTGCGGCGGCTTGGCCGGCTGCGTGACCGGCTCCAATTATGACGACACCTGACATGGGAAATCCTTGGGCTGTAAAGTGTCCAGTTTACCTTGTCCGAACAGTTCGCGGCAGCTAACTTTAGGTAAATGGGAGGGACACATATGTTGGAACAAGAAAAAGCGGAATTTCGCAGCCTAACGGAAATGGTACAGCGGGCGCGGCATCGTTTGGCCCGAGGCGAGTGGGACTATTTGGTTGGGGCCGCTGATACTGAAGCCAGTCTGCGCCGCAATCGGGCTGCGGTGGAGTCTTGGGTTTTTAAACCTCGCATACTCAACGATGTAAGCACGGTACAGGTCGAATCCGAACTGCTGGGTAGCCCCATGCGCATTCCGGTAATTTTGCCACCCATTGGCTCGGTGCAGGCCTTTGACGCCGGCGGCGGTACCAGTGTTGCTCGCGCCGCTCAAGATTTTGGCATCCTGCAGATTCTCAGTTCTGCCTGCTCGCCTGACTATGAGGCGGTTGCTCAAGGGGTGCCCGGTCCGCGCATCTACCAGCTTTACTTGGTTGGGGACAACGCGTGGATGGACGATCACATAGAGCGTGCTATCGCCGCTGGCTATACGGGCTTTTGCCTTACCGCAGACACTCAAGTCTATTCACGCCGCGAGCGCGATGTACTCAAAGGCTATGTTCCCATGTCTGGACGCACAGCAACCGCTGCAGGCGATTTCTCTCATCAAGCCAGTATGACTTGGGACACTATTGCCCATGTTAAGGCCAAGCACGATATTCCGTTGGTGGTGAAGGGCGTTATGCATGGCGACGATGCCAAGCGCTGCGTCGACGCCGGAGTTGATGTGATCTATGTGTCTAACCACGGCGGTCGTCAGCTGGATCACACCCTAGCTTGTATCGACGCGCTGCCAGAGGTCTCGGCCGCGGTGGCAGGCCGAGTGCCGGTTGTGGTTGATGGTGGCTTTATGCGCGGTGCCGATGTGGTCAAAGGCTTGTGTTTGGGTGCGGACTTTGTCGGCATGGGCCGCTTCGAGGGGCTTGCCATGGCAGCCGGTGGTTATGCCGGGCTGATGCAGGGATTGAAAATACTAGAGCAGGAAATTCGCATTAACATGGCGCTGCTGGGTGCGCCGGACTTAGAGTCGCTGAACCCGTCGCTGATGCAGCGTGCCCAGCCCTTGGCCGAGTCAGGTGTGCTCAGTGCATTCCCGCTGTTGGAAGACTACTAAGGATTACTATTGGCTAGCGATCGGTGGGAACTGGCATTGGAAAAGGGGTAACCGTGCTGCCGTTGGTGGCCGTGATTTTCGCCACCCCCTCTTTCTCGACCTCGTCAATGCGCACTACCGCATGCATGGGGATGAAGGAGCGTTGCACCCCTTCGAATTCGTTACGCAACTTTTCTTCACTGGGATCAATGACGACCTGTGACTTGTTGCCAAAGGTATAGTCCTCAATTTCTACGAAACCATACAACTCGCTTTGATAAATGTTGCGCGCGTATACCTCGTATACTTGACCCTGATTCTGAAACAGGATGCGGTAAACGTGCTGGGTCTCGTCTTTGCTCGGCATATAATGCGACCGTCGTGGTTAACTTTGGAGCATAGTTGGGGATAACCCTAGGGATTTCAAGACGCGCCTTGAGAGGCTTCGGCGAGTCTTGTCCAGCTAGGTATTCCTTGGCAATTGCGTATACTTGCGCACCTTTTTCGATAGCAACTTTTTATTAGCAACTGGGTCGCATGGTGAAAAAACTCTTTGTCAAAACTCACGGCTGCCAGATGAATGAATACGATTCTGCGCGCATGCTCGATGTTCTTAAGGAAGCTCAGGGTTACGAGATAGCGGCGAGCGAAGAAGAAGCCGACGTACTGCTGCTCAATACTTGCTCCATTCGAGAAAAAGCCCAAGAAAAAGTCTTTCATCAGTTAGGACGCTGGCAGAAACTCAAGCAGGCAAATCCAGACTTGGTTATTGGCGTTGGTGGCTGTGTGGCCAGTCAAGAGGGCGATGCCATTATGCGTCGTGCCCCCGTAGTGGACATGGTCTTTGGGCCACAGACCATTCATCGACTGCCAGAGATGGTGACTGCGCGCCAGCAGCAGCTGTTGCCGGTGGTGGATGTAACTTTTCCCGAGGTTGAAAAATTTGACCGCCTGCCGGAACCCAGTGTGGATGGCCCAGCGGCCTTCGTTTCTATTATGGAAGGCTGCAGCAAGTACTGTAGCTTCTGTGTCGTACCCTATACCCGAGGCGAGGAGGTAAGCCGGTCGGTTGCCTCGGTGATGCAGGAAGTAGAAAGTCTCGCCCGGCGCGGCGTGCGCGAGATTCACCTGCTCGGGCAAAATGTGAATTCCTATCTTGGCGATATTGACGGCGATCAGGCGGATCTTGCCGAGCTGATTTATTATGTGGCTGAAGTACCGGGCGTAGAGCGGATCCGCTTTACTACCTCGCACCCCATGGATTTTTCCGACAACCTAATTCAGGCCTACGCGGACATACCTGCCTTGGTCGATCATCTGCATTTGCCGTTGCAGTCCGGTTCGGACCGCATTTTAGAGGCCATGAAGCGGGGCCATACCGCCGATGATTATCGTGAGCGTATTGCTAAGCTACGGCAGGTACGCCCCAACATCAGTTTGTCGTCCGACTTTATCGTAGGCTTTCCCGGCGAGACCGAAGCAGAGTTTGCAGAAACCATGGCGTTGATTGATGAGATCGGCTTCGACACCTCGTTTAGCTTTATTTACAGCGCCCGCCCGGGTACCCCGGCTGCGGCACTGGCCGATGAAGTGCCACAGACAACAAAAAAAGCTTGGCTGCAACATCTGCAGGCGCGTATTCGGGAGCAAGCCGACGCCATCGCTCAGGCCATGGTCGGCAGCCAGCAGCGGGTGCTGGTTATGAGCGAAGCGAAGAAAGGCGTTGGTCAGTTGGCAGCGCGTACTGAGAACAATCGGGTCGTCAATTTTGCCGGTTCGTCAGAGCTCATTGGCCAATTCGCGACAGTGCGCATCGGCGAAGCGTTGCCGAACTCGCTGCGCGGTACGCTGATAAATTGATGTCTTTTTATCAGCGGTGATTTAACCTTTTATCCTCGTTATTTACTTGGCTAAGGCATTTTGGGCTTGGCCACAAAGCAACAGCACTGGTGAACCTTGCAAGAAAATTCAGATACGGCGACGTTGGCTAAAAAAATAACCCTAGAGCCAAATGACTCTCGACGATTGGCCGCCTTGGTCGGTCCTGTCGATCAAAACATCAAACACCTAGAGCGGCGTCTTGGCGTCAGCATCCGCAACCGAGGCAACGAGTTTCAGTTGAGCGGTATTCCCAATGCTGTGCAGGCGGCCGAGGCGTTGCTGCATCAGCTGTATCGAGAAACCATGGACCGGGATGCTATCGAACCTGACTTTGTACACCTGTTTTTGCAGCAGGCCGGGCTAGACGTTCTCATAGCCCAAAATGCGGACGGCGATGCTCAAGGCGGCGAGCAAACTGTGCCAGTGGTGGTGATGAGCGATGCCGACCGCAGCGCTGAAGCCACTGCCGATGTTGGCGAGCTGGTAATTCGTACTCCCAAGAAGTCCATCAAGCCTCGGGGCGGTAATCAGCTCGGTTACTGCAGGGCGATACGCAAGAACGACATTAACTTTGGTATCGGGCCCGCGGGCACCGGCAAAACCTACCTTGCGGTTGCTTGCGCAGTCGAGGCGTTGGAATCTCAACAGGTGTCGCGTATTTTACTAGTAAGACCGGCAGTGGAGGCTGGCGAAAAGCTAGGCTTTCTGCCGGGTGATTTGGCGCAAAAAATCGACCCCTACCTACGCCCGCTATACGACGCCCTGTATGAAATGCTTGGGGTGGAACGGGTCAATAAGTACATAGAGCGCAATATCATCGAGGTGGCTCCACTTGCCTACATGCGTGGCCGCACCCTGAATAACGCCTTTATTATTTTGGATGAGTCCCAGAACACGACTGTTGCGCAAATGAAGATGTTCCTCACCCGCATTGGCTTTGGGTCTACTGCGGTGGTTACTGGCGACATTACGCAGATTGACTTACCTCGGGGCGAGGCCTCTGGCCTGATAAATGTGCGCGACGTACTTGCGCGTATTGCTGGCATTGAATTCACCCACTTTGGTTCCAAGGACGTGGTTCGCCACCCGCTCGTGCAAAAAATTGTCGACGCCTACGAATCCTTTAACGGGCAAGATAATGACAGGCAGAACATTGATGGTCAGAAGATGGGCCGCCGCGACGATGAACGTCGCGGGCGTGGACGAGGCTAGTTGAACCGTTGGGCTGCCTATCAGCCCGCTGACGCACCATGAGTCAAACTACCGATTCTGAGATAGCCACTGTGCACATACAGTTGGCCCCGGAAGTGACCCAAACCCCTGATCTGCATGCAGTGCAGGCGGCTTTTGAGTCCTGTCTGCGCGCACTGGTNGGTAACNTGNGTTCTNCGCAAACGCCAGCACTAACCCCAGCGCCAACAAGAGTGTTATCTGGCGAAATTTGTGTGCGGCTCTGCGCTNAAGCGGAGTCCCAATCCTTGAATCAGGAATATCGCAAACGCGATAATCCCACCAATGTACTGAGTTTTGCGGCGTTAGATCCCGAAGTTGCGCTACCGAATGTCGAACAAGGCATGCCAGCTATGCCCCTAGGCGACTTGGCTATTTGCTGGCCGATTGTTCAGGGAGAGGCGGCAGAGCAGGGCAAGGAGGCACTAAACCACTTAATTCATTTGTTTCTCCATGGAGTTCTGCATTTGCTGGGTTTCGATCATGAAGCGGACAGCGAGGCGAAGGTTATGGAGGCTATCGAGTGTCGCACCCTTGCGGTTGTGGGTATTGCCAACCCCTATGCCACTGAGGTTAAAAGTGCCTAAAACCGCTTCTTGCAATTCATCCGTAGCTTACCTAAAAGGAACACTGACAAAGGAGCCACAGCGTGGCAGAAAGAGCCTATGAGTGATCTACAGGATCAGGGTCGTGAGAGTAACGACAAATCCAGCCGTCGCAGCATGCGTGAATGGATCGGTGATCTGTTCTCCGGTGAGCCAGATAACGTCAAAGAAGTGCTAGAGATGCTGCAGGATGCCGCCCAGCGCCAGCTGATTGAGGTGGACGCCCTGAACATGATTTTCGGTGCCCTGCATGTCAGCGATATGCACGCCAGGGACATCATGATTCCGCGCTCTGCCTTGGTAGTCGTTCAGGAAGACCAACAGCCGGCGGAATTGCTACCCATTGTTATCGAATCCCAGCATTCGCGTTTGCCGGTTATCGGCGACGATCTCGACGACATTAAGGGGATTTTGCACGCCAAGGACCTGTTGCCCTTGGTGCTGCAAGAAGACATCCAGCGCTTCAACATCAAGGATTGTATCCGGCCGGCAGCCGTGGTGCCGGAGAGCAAACGCCTCAACATACTGCTGCAAGAGTTTCGCGCCAACCGCAATCATATGGCGCTAGTTGTTGACGAGTACGGTCAAATTGCTGGGGCGGTGACCATTGAGGATGTGTTGGAGCAAATTGTCGGTGAGATCGAAGACGAACACGATGTGGATGACGACAGCTTCGTCAAACAGCTGGAACCTTGTTCCTTTCATGTAAAGGCAACTACCGAGATTGATGATTTCAACGCCTACTTCGGGCAGAGCTTTTCTGATGATGAATTCGACACTATTGGCGGTATCGTGCTGCACGCCTTTGGCCATGTGCCGGAGCTGGGCGAAACCGTCGAGTTAGAATCCCTGCGCTTTGAAGTGCTCAATGCAGACTCCAGACGCCTGCGCCTACTCCGAGTCGACACCCCAGAACCCATTCACCACAAAGCTGCCAACTGATTCTGCCAGCATGAGCTTAGATGCCGGTGAGGCTATCGGTCGAAGCAAGGGGCTGCCGTTGGCAGTCCAATTGCTTTTGGCGCTGCTAGCCGGAGCGGTATATCCGCTGGCCTTTGCACCCTTTGATCTTATTCCGCTACTCGGCGTATCGGTTGCTCTGCTGCTTTGGCTGCTGTTGCGAGCACCGGCGCACGGTGCCCTGCTGGCGTGGGTTTTTGGCCTAGGAAAATACGCCGTCGGCGTGTCTTGGATCTACGTCAGTATTCACCAATACGGCGGCGCGCCACCGCTCTTGGCCTTCGCTCTGGTGGCGGTCTTTGTGGCGTTTTTGGCGCTATTTTGTCTGCCCATAGGCTGCATTGTGGGCGCCATGCAGCGCTCGCCTCGGAATTTCTCGCCCCTGTCTCTGAGCATGGTGTTTGTCGCCGCGTGGGTGTTGATGGAGTGGCTGCTGACATGGTTGCTTACTGGCTTTCCATGGTTGTTCGCCGGGCATGCAATGCTGAGTACTCCCCTGCAGGGCTATGCGCCGGTCTTTGGCGTGCTGGGTGTGAGTTTGCTGGTTGTGGCCTGTTGCGCCGCTGGGTTGTTGCTGCTGCGCGGGCGGCTGGCATTGTACAAACGCGGCATGGCCCTGCTGTTCGTGCTGGCGGTATTTGCTCTGGGCGGCTTGCTCGATACCCGCACATGGGTAGAGCCTGTAGGACGCTACAGCGCTGCGCTGGTGCAGGCGAATATCGATCAAGCCGTGAAATGGAATGCGGATCAGCGCATGGTCAACGTGCGCAAACACCTGCAGCTCTCCCAAGCCCATTGGGATGCAGATCTACTCGTCTGGCCCGAGTTCGCGCTGACCCTATATGGCGATGACGCAAAACAGGTGACCGACCAGCTACAGCAGCAGGGTCAGGCGCAGCAAACCAATATTATTATCGGTATGCCAGATTTACATTGGCTGGATCAGAACAGCTACCAGCTTTTTAACTCGGCTCAGGGCTTTGGTTTGGCCACAGGCCGCTTCGCAAAGCATCATCTTGTGCCCTTTGGTGATTACGTACCGCTGCAAGATTATCTGCGCGGTGTGATTGAATTCTTCGACTTGCCCATGTCGGCGGCCAGTCGAGGGGCACGTCAGCAGGACAATATTCGCCTGCAGTTGCCCGGATTAGAGCAGTCTACTGAAGTAGCCATGGGCATCTGCTACGAAATCGCCTACGGCGATATGCTGCGCCGCCATGCCATCAGCAGTGGCGTGCTGCTGACTATTTCTAACGACACATGGTTCGGTGGCTCCATTGGGCCGCACCAACATATGCAAATCGCCCGTATGCGCGCGTTGGAAAATGGCCGTTGGTTACTTCGCGCGACAAATAATGGTATCTCTGCTGTGGTTAACGAACGCGGAGAGGTGCAGGCGAAACTGCCTCAATCTGAAGCAGCCGTGTTGCGCAGCGAGTTTGCCGTCGTGTCAGGCACCACGCCATATACCACCTTCGGCGACTGGCCCGTTTTTGCTCTCGCGCTGATAATGCTCTTAACCGCGCTCAGCCCACTTGGCCACTCTCGTCAGGGATGAACCGAGCGGGCAGCCTCAGCGACTGATAGGCGATAGCAATTTCGGATTTACCACTAAATTCCTGACGCCATGCGCGTGATTCTCACCAAAAATGTTGGCCGTACACCACCGCGCAACAGAATGAATATTCAATTTGGCGACCTTTGGCCGCACACGCCAAGACACCTGCAAAGGCGAGCCAACCTCGTTGTAACTCGGCCCAGTGGTTGAGCCCGCGTATGCCACGGGTTGGCCTGTGTTGTTCAGAATATTTGGTGCTTGTTGGTAACCTTGCACAGGCGCCACTGCTGCCAAATGGGCAAAATCTTGTGCCTCTTTGTCATTGGTCAAAACGAACACTTGGGCCTCCACCCGAAGCTGGGGGTTGGTCGTAGCCTCGTTGAGACACGCCCCTAAGGTGGGTCCAGGTGTCACTGCTGCGCTGCTGAACACATAGTGGACTTCAACGGTATCACCCGATTGCAGCGCTCCATGTGCGCTATGGCAAACGGAGGATTTAATTGGCGCGCTTTCTTTGGCGCTAAGCTTACCCGTATAAAGATAGCCCGAGTCGAAACCTTTGCCGTCACCGTTGCCCGCGTATCGACTGAATTCGCCACCCGCATGCTCGGCATTTTTGTGGAAGTGAATATTACAAAGATTCATTTCGGTGTACGGCGGCGCGGCACCGAAGCGGATGGGGTTTGCGCCGGCAACTTCGTCGATATGGCGTGGCGACTGAGGGCCGAATCCTGCGCCATTGGCGGCTTCGGCGAGGTTAGCGCGCTGCACCGTAAGTGTCGATGCGGTGTCGGTTTGGTCAGACTCCATGCAGGCTGACAGCATTGTGGGTACTATCGTGAGAGCAGCGACGAGTAGAGTATATTTCATAGTGTGGCCAGAACATTTTTGTATTAAGAGTGGCCATAAAATACGGGCTATTTCGTCGGTTTGCGTTTGCCCAAGCTTGGAAGAGTTAGCTTTTTTCACATTGTGTGACGAAGCTCAAAAATTCGGGGAGCTGACCGGGAGTGGTGCAAGCCGGGGCAAATTCGGCTACCAGATTCACGCATCGTCAGCTCTTGAGATGTTATCCTTGCGCTTCGCCGGTAACGTCCTAATTGAGTAGTAAGTAGAACAGTTCATGAACCCAGTGTATGACCCCCAAACCGTTGAAACGAAGGCCCAAGCGGTATGGGAGGAAAGCGGCTGTTTTATCGGTGACGAAAATCGGCCCGGGGAAAAATACTACTGCCTGGCAATGTTCCCCTATCCCAGTGGCCGCCTGCATATGGGGCATGTGCGCTGCTATACCTTGGGCGACGTTATTGCCCGCTACCGGCGTTTGAAGGGTTATAACGTACTTCATCCCATGGGCTGGGATGCCTTCGGTTTGCCCGCAGAGAACGCGGCGATAAAACACAACATCCCGCCGGCGAAGTGGACGCGGGATAACATCGACTACATGCGCACGCAGATGCAGCGGCTGGGTTTCGGCATGGACTGGTCGCGGGAGTTCGCCACCTGTGACAGCGACTACTATCGCTGGGAACAGTGGCTATTTTTGCGCCTGTATGAAAAAGGCATGGTCTACCGCAAGAATGCGGTAGTGAACTGGGATCCAGAAGATCAAACCGTACTGGCCAACGAACAGGTGGTCGATGGCCGTGGTTGGCGTTCTGGTGCGGTAGTTGAGCGGCGTGAAATGGCCCAGTGGTTTTTGAAAATCACCGACTACGCCAGAGAGCTATTAGACGAGCTTGACGATATGTCGGGGTGGCCTGAGTCGGTAAAGAGCATGCAGCGCAATTGGATTGGCCGCTCAGAAGGGGCGGAGATTGATTTCGTCGTCGAGCACGATCCTGCGCAAAGGCTCACGGTTTTTACCACCCGCCCGGATACCTTACTCGGCGCGACCTATGTTGCGGTCGCCGCCGAACACCCGCTGGCTGCCTTGGCTGCAACCATAGATAGCGCGGTTGCTGACTTTATCGAGGCGTGCAGCAAGAATACGACAGCCGAAGCTGACATGGCGACCATGGAAAAAGCAGGGGTGGCCACCGAACTACAGGTGCGCCATCCGCTTACCGGGAAACTGTTGCCGGTTTGGGTGGCCAACTTCGTGCTCATGGAATACGGCTCAGGGGCGGTAATGTCGGTGCCTGCTCACGACCAGCGTGACTGGGAATTTGCACAAAAGTACGGTATCGACATTGTGCAAGTCATCGAACCCATGAGTGACGAGGACTGTGATTTGGCTACCGCGGCTTTTACTGCCAAGGGTCGATTAGTAAATTCTGGCGAGTTTGACGGTCAGGATTTCGATGCTGCTTTTAAGTCCATTGTTGCTGCGCTTGAAGCAACAGCGGCAGGCCGGTCGGTGACCAACTATCGGCTGCGCGACTGGGGTGTCTCCCGGCAGCGCTATTGGGGTTGTCCCATTCCAGTCATTCACTGCGATAGCTGTGGTGTGGTGCCGGTACCAGAAGCTGATTTGCCGGTAGAGCTGCCTACCGATGTGACCTTTGAAGGGGTTTCCTCGCCACTGCACAAGATGGACGAGTTTTTAAACGTCCCATGCCCAAAGTGTGGCGCCCCCGCCCGGCGGGAGACCGATACATTTGACACCTTTATGGAGTCGTCCTGGTACTTTGCCCGCTTCGCCTCGCCTGACGCGGCAACCATGGTCGATGAGCGCACCAATTTTTGGGCACCTGTCGACCACTATGTTGGCGGCATCGAGCATGCGATTTTGCATCTGCTGTATGCACGTTTTTACTTCAAGCTGATGCGCGACGAAGGCTTAGTTCAGGCCGATGAACCCTTTAAAAAACTGATGATGCTCGGCATGGTGCTGCAAGACGGCAAGAAGATGTCGAAATCCGCCGGTGATGCCGGGGACCCGCAGAAGCTACTCGACCGTTATGGTGCCGACACCGTGCGTACTGCCATGATGTTTGCTGCGCCGCCCGAACAGTCGTTCGAGTGGAGTGAGGCAGGCCTAGAAGGGGCCGCACGTTTTTTGAAGCGCCTCTGGACCATGGTCCACGACCATACGGCGGCTGGGGCAGTGGCGCAGTTACAGGTGCAGGATTTGTCCGCGGCGGGCAAGGCCCTGCGTCGCAAAACTCATGAGACTCTGCAAAAGGCCGACGACGATTACGGGCGACGGCAGCAATTCAATACGGTGGTGTCGGCTGTTATGGAACTACTGAACACTGTCGGCAAAACCGCCCCAGCCAACGATGCGGACCGCGCTGCCGTACAGGAGGCTTGGGAGAGTGCGGTGCTAATCATCTCGCCCATCGCTCCACATATTGCCCACGAACTGTGGGGTGTGCTGGGTCGAAACGGAGCCTTGGTTGAGCAGCCATGGCCCGGCGTCGATGCTGCCGCTCTTGAGCAAGATTCCCTCACCCTTGCGGTGCAGGTAAATGGCAAGGTGCGTGGTCAAATTGATGTGGCGGCAAATGCGGGACAGGAAGCTATCTTGGCGCTGGCTAAGGCTGACGCCAATGTGCAGCGCCATATTGAGGGTAAGGCCATTCGCAAAGAAATTGTGGTGCCGAGCAAACTTGTCAACATAGTGGTGGGCTAGCCCAGTGCGCTGGGGTCTGCTCGGCCTACTTGCCCTGCTAAGCCTGGGTGCCTGCGGCTTCCAGCTGCGTGGTGCCAGCCTAGGGGAGTTAAACCTTAACTATCGTTTGGCCTATTCCGGCGAATCAAGCCCTGCCTATACAGACTTTCAGCGCATCCTGAGCGGTACCCTATCCCGGCAGGGTATGCGCCCGGGGACGCCAGCAGATATTACCCTGCAGATCAGCGACTTTGTGCTCGACACCGTCGATGGCGCTGTGGATACCCAGCTGCGCGTGGCGGAAAAGGTCACCATCGCATCGATGACGTTGCGAGTGCTAGATGGCCAAGGCAAAGTACTCGCCGCCCAGCAGCAGCTAACGAAGCGTGATGTCTACCGAATCGACCGCAGCCAACTGCTGGGTAGCCATGCTCTGCAGTCCGTTAGGCAAGAAAGTGTGCTGGCTGAACTATCCCAGCAGGTGGTGCGTGTGCTGTTGATCGTCACTCGGCAGCAGAACTCCGCGGTCAACTCTGCGAGTTCAAAAGAGAGCCGCCCGCTTGCCGCTTAAGCTGGAACAGCTGGGGCAGTCTTTGCAGCGATCCTTGCAAGGCGTTTATTTGATTAGCGGCGACGAGACTTTACTGGTTGGCGAGGCCTGCGACGCGGTGTTGGGTGCGGCCCGGGCTCAGGGTTATACCGAGCGCTCCATCCATCATGTGGAAAGTGGTTTCAAATGGCATGACGTTATTAACGATGCCGCCAGTATGTCGTTATTTGCCGAGCGCAAGGTGCTAGATCTGCGCATTCCCGCAAACAAATTCGATAAAGAAGCCAGCCAAGTGTTGCGTGACTGGGTTGACGGCAGCGTTGGCAATCCTGAGACCGTGCTGCTCATTCGCACCGAGCGCCTGCAGCCACGGCAGCGCAACAGCGCTTGGTTCCAGGCCATTGAAGGAGCAGGGGCCGTGGTGCTGATTTGGCCGCTGGGGGCCCGAGAGTTGCCAGCTTGGTTAGACCAGCGCCTGCAATCTCGTGGACTACGCCTTGAACGAGATGCTCTGTTAGCACTGGCCGAGCGGGTTGAGGGTAATTTGCTGGCGGCAGCCCAAGAGGTGGAAAAACTGGCGCTACAGGAGCTACCCCAGCCCATTGGTCTACAGAGTCTTCTGGCCTGTTTGGAGGATACCTCCCGGTTCAACAGCTTTGATCTCATTGACGCGGCGATGTCTGGCCAAGGTGAGCGTGTCAGTAAAATCATGACAGTGCTGCGCGAAGATAAGGGCAGCCTTTTTGCCGTGCTCGGCGCGCTCAGCAGCCAACTGCGGCGCTTAGACAAAACACAAGGCCTGCCCCCAGCTAGAGCGCGCACCCAAGAGGCCTTTGCGCGCAGCGGACCTTCGGCCAGAGCGCTACTGGCGGAATGTGCCTTGCTCGATCAACAGGGTAAGGGTCAACACCTTGGCGATGCCTGGCTGGGTTTGGAACAGCTGCTGCTGAGCATGGCGCGCCAGCCCGGCCAGCGCCCGCCATCTCACTATCAGCGCAAGCTTAAGGGCCGCTAGACCCAGTTCTGTAGATTTGGTCCTTCAGATTTACGCTGTCAGATGAGTTTGCAGCGCTGGGTGACTAGTTGATGTGGGTCTCAGCGACTCGGCCAAGCTCCACCACATGCAGCTCGCCGCCGCTGTTGTCTAAGGTCGTTACCGAACAGTTATCAGGGCTGAAAATACGCATGCGGTCATCGTCCATGGCCGCTCCCACCGCTGCGTTAATGGCAACATAGTGGCTAAAAATAATGCAGTCGCTATCGCAGCTAAGCAAAAAGTCCGCCAGCGCCTGACGCCACTGTTGCACGGTGGCGTCCAAATCCGACCAGTTGCCCGCCATGGCCTGGCTAAGCCAAGCAGCGCGAGCCTCAAGGTCTGTGGTGGGTGAAGGGATTTCTGCCACCCGCCTTTCAATCTCCACCGGGGCCTGCCATAGCTCGGCTAAGGCTTGGGCCGTTTCAGCGGCGCGGGCCAGTGGACTGGTGAGCAACCTTGGGTGATATTGATGCTGCGCGTTGAGCATACTCGCCACGGCTTGGGCCTGACTTCTGCCTAAATCATCGAGATCGGGATCTGGGTGGGAGCCAAAACCGGCTGCTGCTTTGCCATGTCTTACAAGTTGGACGATTGCCATCTTTCTACTGCCCTTTTGATATGGGTTCTCTACAATGATGTTTTGGATAATCAGAAGATAGGAAAAGTAGTGACGGATCACAACGCTTCGGGCTTAAACCCGCAAATGACTCCCGATACACAGGTAAGTGTGCGCGAGGTGTTTGCCATTGATCAAGACTTGATGGTGCCTGCTTTTAGTGAGCGCTCTGAACATGTACCCGATGCGGATCCTGACTATCGTTTTGACCGTGATACCACGCTGGCAATTTTGGCCGGTTTTGCCCACAACCGACGCGTCATGGTGCAGGGCTATCATGGCACCGGTAAGTCCACGCATATCGAGCAAGTGGCCGCGCGCCTGAACTGGCCTTGCATCCGAGTTAACTTAGACAGCCATATTTCGCGTATCGACTTAATCGGCAAGGACGCCATCGTGCTGCAGGACGGCAAACAAATTACCGAATTCCGCGAGGGTATTCTGCCTTGGGCGCTGCAAAACCCAGTGGCCCTAGTGTTTGACGAATACGATGCCGGTCGTCCGGATGTGATGTTCGTTATTCAACGTATTTTGGAAGTGGAGGGCAAGTTAACCCTGCTTGACCAAAACAAAGTAATAACCCCGCACTCCCAGTTCAGATTATTTGCCACCACCAATACGGTAGGTCTCGGNGACACCACAGGTCTCTATCACGGNACTCAGCAGATTAACCAAGGCCAAATGGACCGGTGGAGTATTGTATCTACGCTCAATTACCTTGAGCACGAAGCGGAAAGCAACATTGTGCTGGGCAAGGTGCCGTCATACCAAGGAAGTGAAGACGGACAGCGCATTATCGGCAACATGGTCAGCGTTGCAGACCTGACGCGCAAAGGTTTCATCAACGGTGATGTTTCAACTGTTATGTCACCGCGCACGGTGCTTACTTGGGCACAGAATGCGGAAATCTTCGGTGACCTTGGTTTCGCCTTTCGGGTGACTTTCCTGAACAAGTGCGATGAGCTAGAACGCGCCATTGTGGCCGAGTACTACCAACGCTGCATGGGCGAAGATCTGGGCGATGCCACAGACGGTATTACCCTGAAGTCTGCCTAGCGGCTGCCATGAGCGACGCCGATAACCCCCTAGACCCGTTCAGACGTGCCACCACAGCCACCATACGGGCGATTGCAGGCAACGACGAACTCGATGTGACCTTTGGTGCTGGGCCACCTGTGGTGCGCGGCGGTGTGCTGCGTCTGCCACTGCCAGCGGTTGGTGCCCGACAAAGTGAAATCGACGCGGTGCGCGGGGTCGGCGATGAATTTGCCCTACGCTTTCGCCATCACGATGCCAGTTTGCATGCCCGTTACAGCCCAGAAGGCGGGCCTGCGCAAGAAATGTTTGAGTGGATCGAGTCGGCGCGAATCGCCTCCATTGGAGCTATGCGCATGCAGGGTGTGGCGCAGAACCTCGATGCCCACCTAGAGGTGCAGTGTAAGCAGGCCGCATTCGACACTATTACCGCCGAAACCGACGCGCCGATGTCTGTTGCTGTAGGACTACTGGTGCGCCAGCAGCTCACCGGTCGCCAGCTACCACCCAGTGCCGAGCATGTAGTGCAGTACTGGCGCGATCATGTAATGGAAAACGCTGGCGAGCATATTGAAGCCCTGCGCGAGCATGTTACCGATCAAGACATGTTTGCCAATTTGTGCCGCAACATTATTGCCGACCTAGGTTTGCCGATTGATTTGACCGACCCCAACGATGGCGAAACTAATCCTGAAGACATGGACACCATGGATCAGTCTGAAGAGGCTGATTCCGAGTTCAGCCCCGAGGACGTCGTGCTGGACGAGGACTCTGCCGGCGAAGAAAACAGTGACGGCGATGCGACAACGGTAGAAATGGACGCTCATGCCGATATGGATGAGGCTGCTTCTGAGAGTGATCCAGACGAAGCCCCCATGCCAATGCCCGACGATGCGGGACGTATCCCGGTTGAGAACAACTACAAACCCTACACCGAACGCTTTGATGAAATTATCAAGGCCGAAGACCTTTGCGATCCAGACGAGCTGATCCGTTTGCGCCAGTTACTCGACCAGCAGTTGCTATCCCTGCAGCATGCCACCTCAAAGCTGGCGAACCGACTGCAGCGCCGTTTGATGGCCAAACAGAACCGCACTTGGGAATTCGATTTGGAGGAGGGCATCTTAGATGCTGCCCGTCTGACCCAAGTGGTGGTGGATCCGATGAATCCGCTGGCCTACAAGCAAGAGAAAGAAACCAAGTTCCGTGACACCGTAGTTACCCTGCTAATCGACAGCTCGGGATCCATGCGTGGCCGCTCAATTACCATTGCCGCCATGTGTGCAGACATTATGGGCCGCACCCTAGAACGCTGCTCAGTGCGGGTAGAAATTCTTGGCTTCACAACCCGCGCTTGGCGTGGCGGTGAGTCGAGGGAGGCGTGGATTAACGACAACAAACCGTCGAACCCCGGTCGTCTTAATGACCTGCGGCATATCGTTTACAAAAGCGCTGACGATTCTTGGTCCCGCTCGCGACGAAATTTGGGCCTGATGATGCGTGAGGAACTGTTAAAAGAGAATATCGACGGCGAGGCCTTGATCTGGGCACATAATCGGGTGGTAACTCGACCTGAGCAGCGCAAAGTTATGATGGTCATTTCCGATGGCCTGCCGGTAGATAACTCAACGCTGCTAGTAAACCCGAGCAATTTCCTTGAGCAGCATCTGAAATACGCCATCAGCATGATAGAGGATCATTCGCCGGTCGAACTGGTGGCCATTGGCATCGGCCACGATGTCACCCATCACTACAAGCGCGCGGTAACCATCACCGATGCAGAGCAATTGGGTGGTGCCATGACGGATCAACTGGCCCAACTGTTCGAGATTAAGAACTAGTCGAGGTTTGCTGGCGGTACTTGCCTGCGGGCAGTCACCTCGGCCTTTGACAGCCGAGGCAAGCCAACAGGTAAACCAAGAGGTAGCTTAACCCACCACCTCCATACGCGTAATTTCCGGTGGTCCGCCCATTAGGCCTTTGAAGCCCGCGCCGGAAGCTTTGAAGTGCTCTGACGCACCATGGGCTGCCATGGCGTCTTCGTCTTCGTACATTTCCATAACCACATAACCGCCGTCTGAGTCCTTGCACAGCTTGTACAAATGACAGCCGGGTTCGTTGGCATTGACCTTGGCGGCTAGGTCCAGCATCACGGCTTCAAACTCTTGTTCTTTGCCCTCACGAACATTCAGCTTTGCTATGACTCCAAGCATGTCTTTCTCCTTTAACTAACATTTACGAATAGTCGGCCAGTGGACCGAATGATTGGTTGCGCAGTACTCGCGCTCAGATCCGAAGACCAAACGTTGTCTACAACCTAAACTAGCCCCTCGACATGCGCTAAGGTTGCTAGATTGAGAATAAGGACTCTAATGCACCGACGCAATCTGCTTGAGGCATTGGGCCGCTACGCCCAAAAACACCCTGAAGAAATCCACACCGTTGAGCGCTTCAACGCGTTGCTCGCCGCGCACCCAAACTGCTTTGAAAGGGATTGCTGGGCCGGTCATATTACCGGGTCTGCTTGGCTGCTCGATCCAGCTCGAGACAGCCTGCTGCTAACCCACCACCGTAAACTCAACATGTGGCTGCAACTGGGTGGACACAGTGACGGAGACCCGAATACCGCAGCAGTGGCCAAGCGCGAAGCGGAGGAAGAGTCTGGCCTGCCAGTGTCGCTGTTGAGTGCGGATATTTTTGATATCGACATTCACGCCATTCCGGCGCGCAAGGATGATCCGGCGCACCAACATTTCGACGTGCGATTTTTGCTACAGGCTCAAAGCAGAGCATTTGTGGTTAGCGCAGAGTCCATTGATTTGGCTTGGGTGCCACTAAACGACCTGCAGGGTTATACCAATGAGGAGTCGATTCTGCGCATGCAGCGCAAATGGCAGGTCCAAGCTGGGTCATGAAATAAGCGGCGCTGCCATATTTGCGTAACAAATCTGCAGGAATAATATCTTGTGACTAGGGACCGCATACCCTAGGCTTGTCTCTCTCGCCCGATTGTACTTTTTGTTACCTCGGCTCGTTGCGTGTCTTTGTGGCTTAATGCACCCAGATACAACGCTTCCAAGGTCAAAAAAAGGATAGCAAGATCTCGGTTCCTGCTTCTAGGTTTGATTGGTCGAATTCTCCACAGAGAGAAAAACTAAGCGCTTATCAACCAAGGAGCTAAAGAAAGCTGTGAAAAAACTATATGTAGGTAACCTCGCATGGGCGGTCACCGATGAAGATCTTCAGTCATTGTTCTCAGAACATGGCGGCGTAGCGTCTGCATCCGTAATCACGGATCGCGAAACAGGACGTTCCAGAGGCTTTGGATTTGTCGAAATGGAAGACGGTTCGGAAGCGGCTATCGAAGCCCTTAACGGTCTAGACTTCAAAGGTCGCGCACTTCGCGTTAACGAAGCACAAAGCAAGCAGCGCCCAGGTGGCGGCGGTGGCGGTGGCGGTCGTCGTTTCTAAGACGAAATAGCTAATGCTCGAAAGCCTCGATACATCGTATCGGGGCTTTTTTTTGTCCTAAGAAAATAGGTGGTGATAAAGACTCGTTGGCAGTGCGTGCTAGGTATACAGGTGGCAGGCGACCAGTCTTTGTGTTGTCGAGGTTGGGTCTACTGGTACTATCGGTTGTAGCGTTGGAGTCTCGCTGGCGCAATGCGGCATGGCGCGGGGGCAGCGGTTAGCAAATCGACAGCCCGGCTGCACATTTACCGGCGAAGGAATCTCGCCCTGAATAGTGGTCGATGGACGCTGCCGTTCATGCACTGGGTCTGCTTCTGGGTTTGAGGCGATTAGGGTCTCGGTATAGGGGTGTTTAGGATCGAAGAACACCTCGGCCGAAGTGCCGACCTCTACCAAGCCGCCAAGATACATGACCGCCATACGATCACTGATGTAGCGCACCATGGAAAGATCGTGGGCGATAAACAGCAGAGTCAGCCCTAGTTCCTTGGTCAGTTCGCCCAGCAGATTCACGACTTGGGCCTGTACCGAAACATCTAAGGCCGATATTGGCTCGTCGCACACGACAAACTCCGGCTTTAGAATCAGCGCCCTTGCGATGCCAATGCGCTGCCTTTGGCCGCCGGAAAACTCATGCGGGTAGCGCGAGCGATGATCTGCACTCAGACCAACAAGTTCAAGCCAATGCACAACCTGTTGCTGCACCTGATTGGGGCTGAGATTGGGCTGCAGGCGCAGGCCTTCACCAACAATTTCGCCTACCGTCATGCGCGGATTCAGTGACGAATACGGATCCTGAAAGATCATCTGCATCTTTGGCGCCAAGGCGCGGAAGTCAGCGCTCGCGTAGCGCTGGGGTAGGGTCTGACCTGCAAAGGCAACACTACCGCTGGTTTTGTTGTGCAGCCCAAGCAGGGTTTTTCCCAAGGTCGATTTGCCCGAACCGCTCTCTCCAACCAAGCCAACAATTTCTTGCAGATAGATATTGAAGCTCACATCGTCAACGGCATGGACCCGTTGTCTTGGCCCTATGTCAAAGTACTTGACCAGATTACTGATTTCGACCAACGGCTTCATAGCCCAGTACCTGTGCTGTTATTGGTCTCGCCAGTACCAGCGCTGAGACCTGCCGGTAGCGCTCCGGCTAGTTCATGGTGCAGCCAGCATTGGGTGGTATGGCTTGGGCCTAGGGTTTTCAACAGTGGTGCTCGCTCTGCGCATACGCGCATGGCGTAGGGGCAGCGCGGATGATAGGCGCAGCCTGTGGGCGGATTGAACAAGTCCGGCGGTGCGCCATCAATGGCCACCAGTTTGGCTTCGCCCATAGCGGCTTCATCGCGCTTATTCGACGGCATGGCCAGCCGTAGTCCTTGGGTATAAGGGTGAGCGGAGTGATAAAAGATATCGTCGACGCCGCCTCGTTCGACCACTTCTCCCGCATACATGACCATGACTTCGTCGGCCATGCGCGCCACCACGCCTAAGTCGTGGGTGATGAGAATAATGGCCATGCCGGTTTCTTGCTGCAGATCGCCCAGCAGATCGAGTATCTGGGCCTGAATAGTAACGTCCAGTGCCGTAGTGGGTTCATCGGCAATCAAAATGGCTGGCTCGCAGGCTATGGCCATGGCGATCATCGCGCGCTGCAGCATGCCGCCAGAGAACTCGAAGGGATACTGTTTGGCGCGCTTGGCGGCCTCTGGAATTTTGCTCATATCCAATAGCTCAACAGCCCGGGCGAAGGCCTCGCTTTTGCTGTAGCCCCGGTGCAGTTCCAAGGTCTCGGCAATCTGGCTGCCTATATTCATGGTCGGATTTAACGAGGTCATAGGATCCTGAAAAATCATGCTGATTTCCCGGCCTCGTATCTCCCGGCCTTCGACGGTCTTGGAGCCAAGGATGTCGCGTCCGCGCAAGGTCGCCGCGCCCTGATGAATGCGCCCAGGTGGCATGGGTATTAGCCCCATGAGGCTTTGTACGGTAACCGACTTGCCGCAGCCAGATTCGCCGACGATGGCCAGTGTTTGGCCCGAGTGCACATCGAAGCTGACGCCGCGCACTGCCTGCACAACGCCGCCATAGGTTTGAAAATCCACATGCAGGTTTTCAACCTGCAACAAAGGCTCAGTCATACCGCGCTTCCATCTTTGACCCTACTGCTGGCTTTACTTGCATGGGCTGTACTACTCACTGCCGCGCATACGCGCGTCCAGCGCGTCTCGCAGGCCGTCGCCCAGCAGATTGAACGCCAGCACTGTGATGCTAATTAGCATGGCAGGGAACAGCAGTTCGTGAGGCCGGGTCAGCATAGATTTGATGCCCTCATTGCACATGGCACCCCATGAGGGTGTGGGTGGCGCAACACCCATGCCAATAAAGGACAAAAACGCCTCGGTGAATATGGCGCTGGGTACCTGAAAGGTCATGGTGACAAGAATGACGCCAAGGGTATTGGGTAGCATATGTCGGCCAACCACATAGCTCGTGGTGCCGCCGAGCAGCCGCGAGGCGCTTACATAGCCCTCTTCACGAATTTGTAAAATCTGGCCCCTAACCAAGCGCGCTGGGGCTGGCCAGAGCAAAATAATCATGGCCACCAGCATTGGCCAAATACCGCTTTCGCCGGGGCCAATACCGAAAATCACTTTGAACAGAATCATAAACAGCAAGAACGGCAGGGCTACTACAAAGTCGGCAAAGCGCATCATGGCCTGGTCGGTAACACCGCCAAGAAATCCTGAGACGCTGCCATAAATGACTCCCAACAGCACGAAGGCAAGGGGTGCAAAAATGCCAATAAATAGCGATACCTGACCGCCATACATGAGACGCGCCAGCATATCCCGACCCAGGTAGTCCGTACCCAGCGGGTGCCAAGCCAGTTCCAAGGACTGACCCAGTTCCGCAGTTTCTTTGGCATCGAGCAAGCCCCGCTGGCGTGCCTCGGCAATGGAAATGACGCGGATGACGTCTACCGCCTGGGTTACCGCGCTGGCGGTTTCAGCCCCATCGGCGTCCAAGGCTACCAGCGTGTAGTGATAGGTGCCGGGCTGGAGGTCCAGACGGTCCTCGAACCAAGATCGGTCTACTACCGCCAGCGGAAGACCAAAACTGCCGGTATCTTTGGGCGCAAATAGATTGCGGTAGAGCCGGTAGCGTGTCTGCTGCGGTTGTTGCTGGGGGACTTGTTCCGACCAGATAAGGCGCACGGCCTGAGTGTTGGCAGGCATCGCCAAGGTGAGGCCTAGTGGGTTATCGGCCAGCGCAATGTCGGAAATCGAGGGCTGCCACTGTTGAAAAGGCTCGGCCAAGGTCACCTGCCGGTCGGCACCCGGACCAATGCCGATTTGATCTAGATCTTGGGCCGCAGGGTCCACCCGCCATAGGCCTGGACCAATGCTGACAAAGGCCAGCAGGAACACGATAAGGCTCATAGAGATCATGGCCCTTGGGTTGGCGCGCAAGCGCCGCCAGGCGTCGGCCCAATACGATAGCGACGGGCGTGGAGTTTGCGCAGCTGCTGCGCCGCTCTGCAGCTGCTGAAAATCGGCAGGAGTAAGGTCTGTTGTGCTCATTGATCTACCCTCACCCTAGGGTCAACGAGGCCATAAAGCAGATCGACCAAAATCACCATAAAGACCAAAAACGCGCCGTAGAAAACCGTGGTGCCCATGATGACGGTGTAGTCGAGCTGCTGAATGGCCTGCACGAAATAGCGCCCAAGGCCGGGAATGGCGAACACAATCTCTACCACGAAGCCGCCGGTGGTGATGCCGGCAATTGCCGGTCCTAAAACCGTGATAACCGGCAAGATCGCGTTGCGCAGTTGATGACGACTAAAAATTTGTGTCGCGGGGAGGCCCTTGGCCTTAGCCGTGCGGATGTAGTCGGTACTGACAACCTCAAGCATAGACGAGCGCATTAAGCGGGTGAGATAGGCCATGGTCGACAGCCCCAGCACCAGAGCGGGCACGAGCATATGCCAAACAGAACCCCAGCCACCAATGGGTAGCACAGTGGTGCCTGCTGCAACATTCAGTCCGACTAGTGACCATTGGCTGATCGCGGCTACCACGAAACTGGGCACAGAGATGCCTAGAATGACTAAAAACATGATTACGACATCGGGCCAGCGGTTACGGTACAGGGCAGTCAGTGCGCCCCAGAGCACCCCGCCTAAGCCAGCAAAGACAATGGCCAAAATGCCGAGAGTGGCAGATATGGGGAAGTGCTCGCGGATAATGTCGTTTACCCGTCGATTCTCTTGGGTATAGGAAATACCGAAGTCGCCCTTGGCGATATTGCCAAGGTAAATCAGATATTGGGTGCCCAGCGGCTTGTCGAGCCCGTACTTGGCTGCCAAATTAGCGCGTATCTGTGCGGTCACGGCTTTGTCGCCTGCTAACGGATCGCCGGGTACCGCGTGCATACCAAAAAAAGTGGCACTGGCAATAAACCAGATGGTCACCAGACCCAGTACTAGGCGTTTGGCAAAGTACTTCAGCATGTTGATGGCTCGTGTGTGGTCATCGCCCTAGCTATTCTCCACTGCTGTCAATGTAGGCGCGACTGACGTCTGGATCTGGTCCGATGACCCGACGCTTCAACTGGCGGATACGCGGATCGACTACATAGGTCACACCGCGTTCGTACATGGGCAACAGTACGGCGTTTTCAATCAGATGCTGCTGAATGTCGCCAAAGGCGCGCATGCGCACCGCTGGCTCTAAACGGGTTTGAGCTATTTCGATAAGAGCATCCAGCGCAGCACTATTGTATCGACCGCGATTGTTCTTGTTCCATGACGCGAACAAATCACCAAAGGTAAGAGGGTCATTGTAGTCCGGACCCCAGCCAGCCAGCACAAGGTCGAAGTCGCCAGAGGTCATTTTGGCCAGACGCTGCTTGAAAATTTGCTTGTCGATTTTTACGTCGATGCCCAGTTTGGCTTTCAGCGACTGCTGTACCCACTCTGACTGAATGTTAGAAATAGGATTGTCACCGGCCAGTAGCACCAATTCCGGTGGTTCAGTGAGGTTGAGTTCTTGCATGGCGGCAGCAAGGTAGCCTTTTGCCGCCGTTAGGTCAGGGACAACCTTTTGCGGGGGGTGCTCTTCACGCAGTGGTGCGCTTACCCCCATGAGCCAGCCGGGAAACAGCGATACTCCGGGTTCATAGCCCGGCAGTTTGGTGACCTTGTAGACCATCTCCTCCATGTCGAGGACCCTTTGCACTGCGCGGCGCAGATTTAGGTTATCGGTCAGTCGTTCTGGCCGATGGTTAAACTCAAGAAAGAATACAGTGCCATCGCGGTGTTGGCGTATTTGCCAGCCCATGCGCATGGCTTCGGTCAGGTTCTCGGCCTGTAGTCCTGTTGACGCGATGCGACCGTCCTTGAAGAAGTTCAAGGACGCCGTACCGTCGGATGTAATGTAGGGCACATGGATGGTGTCGAGGTGAATTTCGTCCTGATTCCAAAAGTGCGGATTGCGCTCGAAGGTCATACTCGAGCCATGTACCCAACGGCTGATTTGAAAAGGCCCGTTGTACAACAGCTGGTCTGCGTCGGCACCAAAGCGACCATTGGTGGCCGCATAGAAATCTTCGCGAATGGGATAGAACGTTGGGAACACGAGCATTTTGTCGAAGAAGGGCACAGGCCGCTCTAGCTCTATCACCAAGGTATAAGGGTCGGGGGCGTTCACGCCAAGCGCACTGCTAGGCAGTTCGCCCTTGTTTACCGCCTCGGCCTTCTTAATCGCAAACAGCAGAAAAGCATATTCTGAGGCGGTCTCTGGCTTGAGGGCCGTTTGCCAAGCGAAAATGAAGTCAGCGGCGGTAACGGGCTGGCCATCGTTCCACTTGGCGTTGTCGCGTAGCCAAAAAGTTGCCGTGGTAGGTGTGACCTCCCAGTCTTTTGCCACCGCGCCTTCAAGACGACTGTCCAGACCCATACGCACCAAGCCTTCCATAACATGGCCAAGCACCATGCCGGATATAGCGTCAGTTGCACGGCTGCTATCCAATTGGGGGGGTTCATCGCGAAGGAGGATCGAAATGCTGTTCGCCGCTTCGTCTACAGCAGATACATCACTGCTGCCGCCGCTGAGCGCACGACCCGCGTAATGCAGAGTCAGCATCAGGGCTGCCACACCAGCAAAGGCGATGATGAAAAATTTGGCCAGCTGGCGATTGGGTGAGGTGTTTTTGGTCAAAGCAAGCAAAGACGATTGGGAGCCAGAAGTCTGGCGTAAATGCCAGCAGTTGCCAATGCTAGTCGTCGTGGTCTTGAGGATACCTGCGGCGGGCTACTGGCTACTGGCCCGCATTACCTTAGCTTGTTTGCCGCAGCAGATTGCTCACTACCCGTTCTAGGTGCATGAGAGAGTTACATTCTTCTACTTGATGAGAGTAGGCACCGTACTTGCGCATTTCCGAATCGCCGGTATTCCACGCAAGCTTGGCTTCTGGATTGAGCCAGATGACACGCTTAGAACGGTCATACAGCTCTTTGAGCACTTCGGCATGGGCCTCGCCGTGATTGTTCCGCGCGTCACCTAAAATGATGATCGTAGTGCGGTTATCCACGTCGTCCAGACACATTTTTTTGAAGTCCAAAAGAGCCTGTCCGTAGTCGGTAGAGCCGCCACTGTAGTCGTGCAGAGTCTTGGCGATGGCGTCTTCAATTTTGTTGCGGTTGAACAAATCTGTGACCTCAGCCAGATCCGAGGAGAATGCAAAGCTGCGAACCTTGGGCATCACCTCGTCCATGCTGTAAAGAAACATCAGCATAAAGCGTGCGTAGTTGGCAACGGAACCGGAAACATCGCAAATGGCGAAGACCTTGGGGCGGTCGATTCTCACCGACTTCCAATACAGGTCAAAGATCGCGCCATCGTAAGACATGTTGTTGCGCAGGGTTTTCGGCACGTTCAACTGGCCGCGCTTAAACACCTTGCGTCGTCGGCTGTGCAAGGTGCTCAGCTTCTTCGCCATTTTGTAAACCATTTCCTGAATCAGGCGAAAGTTTCGGTGCTCGACGTTGGAGAGTTTTACCGAACGCAGCAGTTCTTCGCGCAGGCGTTTGCCGGACACGTCGGCGTTGAGCAAAAACTGCTGTTCCACATAGTCGCGAACCTGCTCGCGCAAAAAGTCCCGACGCTGCTTTAACTGTTGACCCAGACGGCGTGCGGGTACCCGCGAATCCGTTCGCAGGTCGCTGATCTCTCGGTTCAGGTCGGGCAGACCCATATGATCCATAATGCGGCGCGCGTACAGACCTTTCTGCGTAAAAATTTGGATCTCTCGCACGTTGATGGCTTCTCCGGCTTCTGCCATCGACTGGGCCAACTCAACCCGGGAATTGGCCATCAGCAGCTTGCCCAACTGGGAGTGCGCATCGGTAACTTCGCCAGGGCCTAGATCGGCCTCTTCTTCTTCCTCATAGAGGTTGTTCTGCTTCGCCTTAGACTTAGATTTCTTTTTGCCACGGTTCTGGTTTTGCGGATCGCCGCCAGCACCACCGCCTTCGCCACCCTCAGAACTTTCCTCACCGTCTTCATCGCCGCTGTTTTCGCTGTTGCTAGTGCTTTCGCCGCGCACGTCCTGAAAGCGGAAAAATTGATCGAAGCAGGCATCGAAGGTGTTTTTCTCGTCCGCCGTTTTGGGTAAGACCATGGACAGTGAACGCTTCAAGTGGGCCTTGTCTTTGTAGCCGACCAACTCCACGGCGCTCATTGCGTCCAGAGTCTCAGCAGTAGATACCCTTACCTCGGCGTTACGCAGGGCGCGAATAAAGTTACTGATGGTACGGTCCATGCCCATGGGAAAGGCCTACCTGGCGACCTTGGCGGTAATAGCAGATACCTCGCCTTTGACGTTCTCGATGTCTTCTTGGAACTTCAAAATGACGTTCAGCGTGTCTCTTACCATGTTGGCGTCCAATGCTTCGGCATGCAGTAGCACCAAGGTGCGCGCCCAGTCGATGGTCTCGGAAATGGCCGGCGATTTCTTTAAGTCGAGATTTCGCAGCTCGTGGATAAAGGCCACTAACTGCTGCTGTAGTGCTGGCGGAATTTCCGGTACCCGAGCGGCAACAATACGCTGTTCGATGTCGACATCTGGGAATGGAATGTACAGATGTAAGCAGCGGCGCTTCAGTGCATCGGAGATTTCCCGAGTATTGTTTGAAGTTAAGAATACCAAGGGCGGCTCTGCTGCTGCTTTGATGGTGCCGATTTCAGGAATCGACAGTTGGTAGTCGGAGAGAATTTCCAGTAACAGAGATTCAAACTCGTGGTCGGCTTTGTCGATTTCGTCAATCAACAAGATGCAGCCGTCTTCTTCCTTAATGGCCTTCATCAGCGGCCGTGGCTCAAGAAATTCCTCGGAGAAAAAGATGTCGCCAAATTTATGCAGTTCTTCCACTGACTCGCGGAAACCTTTGGCATCACCAAGTACTTCGCCGAGGGCCTCTTTTAGCACTTGGGTATACAGCAACTGCTTGCCGTACTTCCATTCGTAAATGGCCTTGGACTCATCCAGACCCTCATAGCACTGTAAACGGATAAGCGGCAGAGCAAACATTTCCGCAGCAGTTTTTGCCAACTCGGTTTTGCCGACGCCGGGAGGCCCTTCGATCAAAATGGGTTTGCGTAGTTGGTAAGCAAGAAAAACCGCGGTGGCAATCTCGTCACTGCAGATATAACGGTGCGCCTCAAATGACGCCTGCAGCGAAGCAACAGTCTCCGCTACCTTTTCCATATCCCCCATGATGATCCTTATTATTGGTGTCGCGTTTGTTTTGGGTTAGGTGCGGTGGATAGCCTAAGCGAGTCAGGTCGACGCGAACGCGCCGGACTCAGACGATATATACCTGCACCTGCAAAAGCCCGGAATTATCCATTGGCGGGCAGCGCTTGTATAGCTAGACGGCAACGCAAGGAGCCGGTAGGGGCCTGCTCTCAGGCTGAGCTGGAACTAGCGAGCAAGTAAGCCGACAAGGTCGGTAACAGCCGCCTGCATATCACCCTCGCCAATGTCTAGGGTTAGATTGGCGTAGCCGGTATAGAGCGGGGTTCGCTCGGCTTCGATGTCGCTCAAACTTTGGCCAGCCGGGGCGGCAATGCCACGGTCCTCTGCGCTCTCAATGCGCTGGCGCAAAACAGCCAGCGGACAGCGCAGGTAAATGATTCGCCCCAAGGCCTGTAAGTGCGACATGGCATCGACGCTATAAATAGCGCTGCCGCCAGTGGCAATCACAGTTCGCTCCAGTACCAGTGTTTGGATGACCTCGGCCTCTAGGGCACGCAGTGCGGCATAGCCATGGCTTTGAATGTAGGCGGCAAGAGTCTGCTCGGCACGCCGCTGGATAAGCAGGTCGCTGTCAACAAAGTCATAGCCCAAGGCTTTTGCTAGCAGCACGCCCAAGGTGCTTTTGCCCGCACCGGGCATGCCCACCAAGACCACATTGTTAGCCGGTGATGACATAGTCAGCCCCTAGCTGAAGAAGGCATAAAGTAAAATTTGCAGAACGATTAGGCCTGTCGCCCACCAGCGCAGGTCACGCCAGCGCGCGTGCGCATACTCTTTCGGTACCACGGCAGACTTTGGGATACTCCAGACACCGCAGCCTAGCAGTACAAACAGAGCAACAGAGATGTAGTTGGCCCAGAAAACAGGTAGCTCCATATCAAATACGCCTTAACTGTAGTGGCAAGGCAAGACTCACCGGTCGCGCCAAGGAGAATAGGAGAGATTGCGCAAATGTTCCTGACTATGAGGCTGAGTAAAGCCGCTAATTGTCCACAGCGCGACGACGGCGTAGCAGAAGCTGAAAAACGCCACGAAAAGCAGATTCATATCAAGGACCCAAGATAAAAGCCCAGCCAATACCACGCCGCTAGCCAAGGTGATGATGCCCGCACTGGCGGTAGCACGCTGGGTGAGTGCTCCAAGCAGCAATAATGCCAGCAAGGGGCCTTGGAACAGTGAAAGCAGGAACTGCAAGAAATTGAAAATGCCGCCCAAGTCGCCGATAAAAGGTGCGATGCCCATGGCGCAAAGCAGTAGCCCTAGCGTCAGCATGCGGCCGATCACCAAGTCCGCTTCCGGGTTGTGGTTTTTCATCAGTACATGGCGAATGTCCCGAGTAATGATTAGCGCTGTCGAGTTAATGCTGGAATCGATAGACGACTGCAGTGCGGCAATAATGGCGACAAACATGAGCCCCGATACGCCGACAGGCAGCACATTTTTGATCACCCAAGGCAGCGCCATATCTGGATATTCGATATCTGCCACCATGACCAGTGCCAGCAGGCCCGGAAAGATGATAAGCAGTGGAACAAAAGTTTTTGCCAAGGCCGCGAACATCATGCCGGCGCTGGCATCCCACTGAGTTTTTGCGCCCAAGGTGCGCTGCAATATGGCCTGACTGCCAACCCAGTAAGCAGGTGAAAGTACCAAGCCAAGTCCCAGAATTACCCCATGCCACGGGTAACCCTCATGATCTGCAGGCAGATAGGCGCTTAAGTGGGTTGGATTTTCTGCGAGTAGCTTGCTCGCAAAACTGTCTGCACCACCGGCATCGCTGATGCCTATGCCTACAATGATTAGGCCACAAACGAACATAATGCAGACTTGGATGCTATCGGTAATGGCCACCGCCGCAAGGCCACCGGCGATGCTATAGAGACCGACCACTGTGCCCGAAACCAAAATACCCAGCCAAATGGGCCAGCCGATAAAGGTCTGTAAGGTCACCGCCAACGCCCACATAGCAATGCCCATGGCGAAAACCGAAACCACAACTACGATGGCGGCAGAAACAACCCTTACCGCAGCGTTATAACGCAGGCCCAAGTATTCGGGAATTGAGTACACACCAGCGCGCCAGTACAGGGGGATGAAAATTAGCGCGGCAATAATCATGGCGGGAATAGCGCCAATCCA
This sequence comes from Gammaproteobacteria bacterium, assembly GCA_002731575.1. Taxonomy (GTDB): domain Bacteria; phylum Pseudomonadota; class Gammaproteobacteria; order Pseudomonadales; family Azotimanducaceae; genus UBA4421. The sequence goes on from PCCE01000023.1 coordinate 51,920, forward strand.
CTCGAAATTGGCTTGGGCGATACCAATACTGTAGGCGTTTCCTGAGGCCCCTATGTAGCCGTTGGTGTCGACATTGGTGCCGATAATCGATAGGCCGATAACCCACCAAGTGAGAGAGCGGCCGGCGAGGAAAAAGTCTTTGGCGGTTTTAATGCGCTGACTGAACCGAATGCCAACGGAAGTTATAAGCGCGACGTAGGCCACTACGATGGCAAGATCGATTGGATGCAAATTTATCTCCCGTGACGCTCAGAAATGTGATCGTGCAGATACCGAACCCTCATGTTTGCAGGGTAACGCGGAAACCAACGACAGTGAAACCTGCCGAGATAATGGGCGTTGCGTTGCCTGCATTTGTGAGTCATCTGACGATGGTTTGACGGTTAGCTACTCTATCGTTGCTGCAGCAGTCCTTGATAACGATTCACATTTGCCGAAAGATCGTTATCCCGGCCGAATAAAGACTTGATGTCTCGGTCGATTAGCCATTTCTTGAAATGGATTTGAAAGAGTTTTTGAAAGAGTTTTTGAAATAGTGTCTCTGCCCGGCAATTTGAGAACACTGAGGATGAGCCGTTAAAACCGCGTCTGAGGCCTATGCTGATGCTGATTGCGCCAGTGCTCGCTCAAGTCAGAGGTATTTCCTACCATCGCCATCCTATTGATTCCGGTGTCTTTCGCGGCTCCCGCAGTTTTGGCTTTTGCAGTGCTCTGTTACTTTTCGAGGCCCACGAGCAACACACCTTGCTGAGTGCTAGTTGGTTGCCTGCATGAAACGGGCGTTCATATGCAGGTAGCCGTTTTCATTAGGATGTTGTGCCCAGATAGCCTTCCATTCTGGCGAAGACATAGTGCTGGCAAAGCGTTCACGACGGTCTTCGATGCTATGCCAACGGATAATCCAGGTAATGTTGGGCTGACCGTTAGCGGATACCAGAGGATTGCTGCCGCTGACCTCTGGCTCAATGCCGCAGTCAATCCAAAAGTCGATAACATCCAAGTTGGCTTTCAGCCAAGGTACCGCTAGCTCTATTGCCCACTGCCTGTAGGCCTCGAAGGTCGCTGCTTCAAAGGTGTAGTCGCGTATTTCTACGATGGCGTCTGACATGCTTATATTCCTTTATAACACCGGTGTTTGCCGTTCCGCAGTGTAAGTCTTCTGTGGTCCGTCAAGGCGAGAGCAGACTACACCAAAAGGCCGCTATGGCTCAAAGTGCCCTGCCATTTTCGTCACCTTGTTGCGGTATGTCTTTTGTTAGCGCATGGCTCCGGGCATACCGCCGTCGATGACCAAGGTTTGGCCGGTGACCGAGGTCGACTGCACGAACGCGAGGGTTTGTTTCGCAATATCTTCCGCTTCGCCAACACGTCCAAGGACTGCAGTTTGCCGGGCACCCTCTGCTACATTATCTGGCAGGCGGGCCGCCATGCGGGTGTTTTCTACCAGTCCTGGCGCGATGCAGTTAACGGCTACGTCTGGTGACATGGCCACCGCAAGACAGCGGGTTAGGTGGTTAAGTCCGGCCTTACTGGAGGAGTAAGCAATACTGCTACTACCCGGGCTGATTCCCCCCGCAGAGGAAATGTTAACGATATGCCCGCCGCCGTCTGCACTGAGTAGCTTAGCGGCTGATCGGGCCAGCAAAAATGGCGCGCGCAGGTTGGTTTCCATAACTCGGTCCCAGATGTCGGCGGTTAAGTCGTCGAGGCGGCGAAAAGGAATGCCGATATTCCACGCTGCATTGTTTACCAACACGTCGAGGCGGCCATAGTCGCTGGCGATGTTTGCTATCAGCGAGTCTATTGCCGCCGGATCGCGCTGATCGAGCTGCATTGCTTCAGCGCTGCCGCCAGCATTGTTAATGACTGCAACGGTGGCGGCTGCGGCGTCGGTAGCACCAACATAGGTGCCAATAACATGCCATCCGTTGGCTCCGAGTTCTTTGGCAATAGCGCCGCCAATGTCGCCAGAGGCACCAGTTACTAGGGCGATAGGTTTCTGTGTCTTCATAGTGTTCTCCCGCAAAAAGCTTAAAAGAGCTTACAAATGCTTAGCTGTTGGGTAGGCGGTCATTGTGGGCTAAATCCCAGTCTGCTGCTAACGCTAGCCGCGCTCGGCAATTGTGGTTACCGTCCCGTAATAAGAGTATTGATGGATTCAACATGTCGACCAATTTGCCTCTGCAGAACATTCGAGTTCTTGATCTCACTCAAGTCTTTGCTGGCCCTTACTGCACTTATCAACTGGCCTTGTTGGGTGCCCAAGTCATTAAGATAGAGCCGCCGGGTGGCGAGATGACGCGCTATGGAGGCGCGCTTCCTGGGCTATCGAAACAGGGCTTGGGCCTAAGTTTTTGTACCCAAAATGCACAAAAAAGCTGCGTCGAGTTAGATTTGAAGAAGCCTGAAGATGTGGCTCAAGTACTCGCCCTCGCTGCTGAGGCTGATGTGTTTGTGCAGAATTTTCGTCCCGGGGTGGCGCGTCGCCTTGGCCTTGGTGAGGATGCCCTAGCTGCCGTGAATTCTCGCCTGGTGTACTGTTCTATTTCTGCTTATGGCGAGGTTGGTCCCATTGGCCACCGACCGGCTTACGACCATGTAGTACAGGCCATGAGCGGCATCATGTGCACTACCGGTAGCGATGACATGGGCCCAGTCAAAGTCGGCGCGCCCTATATTGATTACGCTACCGGTTTGAACGCGGCCTTTGCGGTCATGGCTGGTTTGCGCCAGCGCGACCAAGACGGAAAATTTCAGCTGGTGGATGTGAGCATGCTCGATACCGCCATGACCATGATGGCGAACAACTTGGTTACCGTAGCAACCACGGGCAACGACTTACCCAAACTGGGTAATGAGGCCGCCAGTCGCGCGCCGTCGTCTGGCTGCTTTGTGACTCAATGCGGCGGTTTGCTGATGTTGGCGGCTAACAACGAACGTCAGTTTGCGGACCTATGTCGTGTGCTCAAGCATCCGCAGTGGTCGGCGGATCCGCGCTGGGCCGACCCGATTGCCCGACGGGACAATCAGGAGGCTCTGCGCGAGCTCTTTGAACAGGTATTTCTCACCGCGCCGGCAACGCATTGGGAGGCGCTGTTGGATGCCGCAGGGGTACCAGCCAGTCGGGTGCGGCGCCTTTCAGAAACGGTTGCAGAGGGCCAGCTACAAGCCCGTGGCATGCTGTCTGAACTTGAGGTGGGAGAGGATGCAACCTTGGTGTCGCTGCCCGGCGTAGGTTTCCGCCTAAATGGTGCGAGCCTGATCCCGGACCAACCGCCAAGGCCTGCCGGTGCCGATGCACCGAAGTGGTCTGAGAGTTAATCTGGCTGATGTTTGCTCGTGCGGGAATCAAGTCCAAATGCCGCTGTTGCGGGACCCGCAGCCAGTGCCAGCAAGCCAGCCATAATGGCGAGGTTTTTGACAAAGTTCTGAGTCTCGTGGGCTTGGCTTAAGCCTTCGTAGACGTTCCAGAAATCGTGCATGAGCAGATTTATCAGCAGCGTCATTGCGGCCAACATCAGTGCTGTTGGCCGAGTCTGCCAGCCAATAATCAGTGCCGTACCACCGCNAATTTGCAGCACAATAGTGACCACTAATGCTATGCCGANCATGGGNACACCGTGGGTGGCCATGTAGGCGCTGGTGGCATCGAAACCAACGATTTTGCTTATGCCCGGCAGCAAGAAATACAANCCGAGTAGTACGCGACCGGAGCAGCCAAGAACCGGTGCAATNGCCTGCATGCCCCGGTTCATTGCCAACCTGCTCGGTCGTATACACGCACCCCTTCGGCCTGGCGCTCGCCTAGAATCGCCGCGTTGATCCGGTCTTCGGTGAACTCACCCAAGAAGGTTACGGGGCCTGAGGTGGGACCGACGATGGGATATTCGTTGTTGCCCTCGGCGAACAGTCGTTGGGCAAAATCGCCAGTCAGGTATTCCAAAAATTTAACGGCATTGGCTTTATTCGGCGCATAGCGGGTAACTCCAGCACCGCTGATATTGACGTGGGCGCCACGGTCTTGCTGGTTCGGAAATACGACGGCCAGTGCATTGGCGATGGCTTTGTCATCGGCATCGGCGGAACCCATCAGTCGCCCTAGGTAGTAGGTGTTGGCAACGGTGACGCCACATTCGCCGGATGCAACCGCGCGCAGTTGGGCCGTATCGTTGCCCTGCGGTTTACGCGCAAAGTTGGCGACCACGCCATTGGCCCAAGTTTCCGCAGCCTCAGCACCCTGAGCCTGAATAATCGAACTCATTAGCGATAGATTGTAAATGTTAGAGGAACTGCGCATGCATACAGAGCCTATAAGGGCTGGATTAGCCAAGTCTTCGTAGCGAGCAACGTCAATGGGTAATCCGACGGCTTTGTTATAGGCAATGACGCGAACACGTTTCGATAGGCCGAACCACAGGTTGCTGCTATCGCGCAAGTTGGCGGGCACTCGGGCTTGCAGCACTGGGCTGTCGGTGGCTTGAAATATCCCTTTTTCGCTGGCGCGCCAGAGTCGCCCCGCGTCCACGGTAATCAGTAGATCTGCGGAAGTGAATTCACCCTCATTAACAATGCGTTCCATCAGTGCATCGCTGCCGCCTTCAATAAGGTTTACCTCAATGCCGGTTTGTCGCGTGAACTCCTCGTACAGCGAGATGTCTGTATCGTAATGTCTGGCCGAGTAGACGTTGACTACCTCGCCAGCCGCCGCCGTGTGCGGCGCGGATAGGGCCAGCATCAGACTGGTTAAACCAAGCTTGCGCAGCATGACGATTGCAGGTCTAAATCGCTCTCGTAGCGGTTGGATCACAGATTTTTGCACTTTCGGTAAGAGATGCATGCGAATCCTTAAATGAGAATAATTATCAATTGTAGACGAGGGCGGTCGTTGCGGTAAAGGACAGGGTCACCGCGCTGCCAACCTGTAGAGTATGGGCATCAGCAACCACCACGCTGAGCTGTGCACTTGCAGTCCCGCCTGCTGGTTCTATTGCCGGTTCCACTGCTGGCTCTATTAGAGCAGTCCATTGAATGCCGTCGAAGCGTATGTCGCGCACTATGGCTGCTGCGCCTGTCTCAGCATCTTGTTCGATGCTGATTGCGTTGCCGCGAATTCCCAAGGTGATTTCCCGGCCAACATCAAGTTCTTCAGAATTTTCCAGAATTGTTCTAGGCAGGTTACCGAAGGCGGTAGTCACATGTTCGGCCGCAACCACCCCGATCAGGGACTGCAGGCCAGCAATGGTTTCGGCTACAAAGCGATGGGCAGGGTGCTGCCACAGTGCTTGCGGAGTATCGAACTGCACAGCGACACCATCGACCAGAACCAAAATGCGATCCGCTATGGCCATGGCTTCTTCTGGATCATGGGTGACCACTATGGCCGTCGTGCCGGAGCGTTTTAGGCTTTGCCTTGCATCTTGGCGTAGCTGCCGTCGTAGCGGTGTGTCAACGCTGGCGAAGGGCTCATCGAGGAGCATGACTCTCGGTTTAGTTGCCAGAGCGCGCACTAATGCCACGCGCTGCTGCTGGCCGCCAGACAGGGTCGCCGGATACCGAGCCCCAAGAGCCAGCAAATCAACACTTTGCAGCAGCTCATCAACCTGCTGCTGACGCCCCGCTGGGGTTAGGTGATTGAGACCAAAGCCGACGTTTTCAGCCACGGTAAGATGCGGGAACAGCGCGTGATCTTGAAACACTAGACCAACCGGGCGGCGCTCGGGCGGCGGGCTGTGGTTGGGCTGGGCGATGCACTCACCGTCGAGCAAAATTTTGCCCTGCTGCAACCGCTCCAAGCCAGCGACTGTGCGTAACAGGGTGCTTTTGCCGCTGCCGGAGGGGCCGATGACACAGAGGATTTCGCCGTCGTTTAACGACAAGGAAATATCGGTGAGTGCCGCATGGCGGCCATAGCTGTGATGGATGTTGTGCAGTTGCAAGCTCATGACGACGCAATACTGCCCGATTGCGACCAGCAAGCCCAATGCTGCGTTGAGATACCGCCAGGGTCTAACATTGCAGCGTGAAGTGCTATGACTTTTCTGTGGTGCTTACCGGCCTAGGGTATGATGCCGGGCTATGTTGACGAACCGTAATTCCTCATTTGTCTGGCCGCTGGGTACGCTGCTGATTGCAGCCCCGGTCAGCCTACCCCTCTTGCTGTTGCTGTGGGCAGCGCTAGCACCCGGCGGCGACAGTTGGGCGCATATGCGCGATACCGTCTTGGCGGTTTACATGGCCAATACGATTGGTCTGATGCTCATGGTCGCAGTGCTAACGCTGATCATAGGCGTTTGCACCGCTTGGCTCAGTGTTCATTATGAGTTTCCACTGCGCGGCCTGTTGGTCCCTGCCTTAGCGTTGCCGCTGGCGGCACCCGCCTATGTAATCGGCTACGTCTATGCCGACTTGCTGGAGTTTTCAGGCCCAATACAGGAGTCACTGCGCAGTCTTCTCGACCTCGCACCGCAAACCCATCTGCTGCCATCCATTCGCAGTTTGCCCGGAGCAGCATTGGTGATTGCACTAGTGCTTTATCCCTATGTGTATTTGTTGGCCCGAGGCAGTTTTGTGCAGCAAAGCGGCTCTCTGCATGAGGCCGCACGAGCCTTGGGAGCCTCGCCGATTCGAGTTTTTTGGCGGGTAGGCTTGCCTGTTGCCTGGCCTGCTGTGGTTGGCGGCTTGGCGTTGGTGTTAATGGAAACCGTCGCAGACTATGGCGTTGTGGAACATTATGGTGTGCCAACCCTAACCACGGGCATTTTTCGCACTTGGTTTGCCATGGGCGAAACCGCCGCAGCACTGCAGCTGGCGGGCTGGCTCTTTGTGGTGGTGTGCTTGCTGGTAGTTGCTGAGCAGTTTGCGCGTCGCGGCCAGCGTTTTAATCCATTAGCGCGACACAGTGAGTTGCTGCGTCATCGGCTGCGCGGCTGGCGCGGTTGGTTCGCTTTCTTACTGTGCTTCCTGCCTGTCTTTTTGGGTCTGTTGTTGCCCTTGGGTGTGCTCGTGCATATGGCTTGGCATAGTGGTCAAAGCCCGCTAACCGCAAGTTTTTTTGAGCTGGTGGCTAACGGTGTCTCCGTGGCAGGCCTGGCGGCGCTACTGTGCGCCGGG
>PCCE01000024.1 GCA_002731575.1 Gammaproteobacteria bacterium
CGAAAACTCTGGGCACATGGTGCATTACGACGAACCAGATCGACTGGGCGCTCTTTGTCGCGCATTTTACCGAGAAAAACTATCGCCCTAGCCCTAAGAGTCGACACCTACCTAAAAAAAAAGGAAAACCAATGTCAGAAATTATCGCAAGTGAGTTGGATTTTGACGGTAGCAAGGTGGTCGACGACCTGAATCGGCTCTTGCGCCTGCGCACGACGCCTATTGGTATGAAGTTATTTGCCAAACGCGAAGAGATGGAACAAATATCACGGGTTCGAAGACCCAAGGACATTCACACCACTGACCAGATTGTCGGCCAAGCAGCGCGCAATGGCTGGACTGTGGGCATTACTGCAGAGGATTTGGTTGGGGCCCAATGCAGCACGGTTATAGGCCTGCATCCGCGCAGTGAGGAATGGCTTTCTGGGGACCGCATGCACGGGGTTTGGTTTGGTACCGCTGAAGATGCCGCCGCGCATCAAGCATCCATGGATGTGGTGCCCTTCGGCCACTATGAGGCCATGGCGGTAAGCCCGCTGGCTAGTGGCCGCCTCGCCCCGCCTGATATTTGTCTTATCTATGCAACGCCAGCGCAAATGATTTTGTTCATCAACGGCCTGCAATGGACGGGCTATAAGAAGCTTTCCTTTGGCTGCGTCGGTGAATCTGCCTGTGCTGATAGCTGGGGCAAGGCCCTTGCTAGTGGTGAACCCAGCCTGTCTATTCCGTGCTTTGCCGAGCGCCGCTACGGCGGTGTGATGGAAGATGAACTGCTTATGGCCATTCCGCCACACTTCTTGCCCAAGGTCATTCAAGGCCTGGAAGCCTTATCCCGCAATGGGTTGCGCTATCCCATACCCAGTTATGGCGTCAGCAATGACGCCAGAGCGGGCATGGGCGTAAGTTACTGAATTCCAAACTATCCGCGCATTCTGACAATATTTTTATCAACTTATAGTAGTATCTGCCGACTAATAGCTTGAACGTTTGCCTGGAACAGGGACGATGAACACGAAACGGAGTCAAAACGCTGCGACAAGTCTTGTCGCCGCTGGCACGGTGCTAAGCGGCGATATTACTTTTTGTAAAGAGCTGGTAATTGCGGGCACGGTAAATGGCTCGGTGATCTGCAATGACCAAGACAGTAGCGTGGTCAAAATTCTTGAGGGCGGCACATTTACCGGTGAAATCAATGCCCCAAGGGTCGAGATCGCTGGACGAGTAGACGCGAACGTGACTGGCACCGACAGTGTCTCCATTGGAGCATCTGCGGAAGTTAGCGGTGTGATCCGTTTCTACAAGCTCGCAGTAAGCCCGGGAGCAGTAATTACCGGCGAGTTAGTGACAATGGCTGAAGAGCCACAGGCCGCTGTAGTACAGGTGGCAAAGCGACAGTAGGTGCTGTGTCAGGTATTTTGAAAGCGTTAACTTTTAATCTCCAAGTACTAAAAATTAGTCGACAAATTAAGCAACAAACTCAGAGTCAATCTGAGAAACGAAAGGAACAGGAACATGGCGGATAACGACTCAGACTACGAATTCTATGTAGGTCCAGCGACTCATCTCGAAGGCGCTTCACTGGCTATCGACGGCACTGCGCGCATTGACGGCAAGATCGTCGGTAAGGTGGCAGTCAAACACTTAATCGTTGGCCCTTCTGGTGTGGTGGTTGGCGACATCTCCGGCGAGACCGCCGAGGTCGAAGGCACGGTTGAAGACAGCCTGCAGCTTTCTGGGAAGCTGACTGTCTGCGCCTCGGGTAGAATCCGCGGCAACATTAAGTACGGTTCCATCGAGTGTATGGAAGGCGCCAAGCTGGTCGGTGAAATTTCCACAGATTGGGAAGGTGACAGCGTTGTCGCCCCCGTTGTTTCTGACCGGCTTGAAGCGTTTACCGCAGCGATCGGCAACACCGATGACGACCCAGTCGTTGGCGATGGTGAGAACCAGTAAACTACGGCTTCTGCTTGAGCGCCACTTTTGAACTCTGAAGACCCGCAACAGGTTGACCAAGTCGTCTTGGCGAAGCCTCGTTCCGTCGTGTTCGCCAACTCCAAGGGAGGAGTTGGTAAGAGCACCCTAGCGCTTATGGCGAGCTTGGGTATTGCTACCCAACACCCAAGTTCCAGAGTGGAACTCATTGATCTGGATGTGCAAAAAACCAGCAGCGAGTCTCTGCGCCGGTTCGAGAACAGTCGCTTCAGTGTGCTGGAAAATGAGGACTTCTTCCTAAATTCCGGCTCGCCAAATAACGGCAACCTGATCAATCATATGGGTTCGGACTTCCCCTACAGCAAAACCCAAAAGTACATTGTCTTCGATTGCCCGGCGGGCAACGAGCCATCACGCAGCACCTTCTTAATGCACTGCGATGTGATCTTTGTGCCAACCTCAGTAGGCGATGCCGATGTATTTGCTACGCTGAAATACCTTGAAGAGTTGCGGCTTCTTTTTGGGCGCCAAAAAAGCAATTTAGACGGTCCGCCACCGCCGATCGTACTGCTGCCAAATATGGTGGATAGCCGGGACGAATTTAACGAACTGCGTAACCACTTCGCCAGCCATGCCGTGTATTTTGGCAAGCCCCTGTATTACGCACCGGTTTTTCGCCGCGCCTTTCGTAGCGATGAAAACGATACCAGCGTTGCCACCCTGCTGCGCCAAGCCAAGCCCTACATCGCCTGGCTAACGAAAATTATTCGCCGCGCGGACGAACTGCCGCAATCGCCGAAAAAGCTCTTCCAACTNTAGTTCTTTTAAAGCCGCTGGCGCTTACGTTTTAAATTGCACAGCGTTTCAGTTGGCGCTGATAAATAGCCGCTTGTCGAGCAGCTTTCTTCGCGTAGCCCTTAATCGCCGTAGATTTTTTCCACGTTCCTCTCGCATAGCCACCGTGCCCGCTGTAGTAGGCCAAATAGAGCCGATAGGCATCACCTTTAGACAAGCCCAGGCGTCGATTACTCGTGTGGTTGTACCAGCCAATAAAATCCAGCGCGTCGCCCATATTGTCCCTCTGCACAAAGCGTCGACCGGTAGCTTTTTTGTAGTCGGACCAAGCTTCATCGGTGGCCTGTGCGTAACCATACGCAGAGGAAGGACGGCGCAGCGGGACGACCCCTAGGAGTTTGTTGCGTGCGGGCTTTGCTTTAGCACGAAAAGTCGATTCTCGATGAATGAAGGCAAACCCAATATGCGGCGGCAGCCCCCAGCGTTTGCGAGCCTTGTTGGCATCTTTTTTCCAGCCTTTTTCCTCTACGAGAATACGACAAATGTTATTCGGGTCTGAGGGCGGACCGGAAGCACAGCCGCCAAGCACTAGCGCCGCAAGCGCGACAATTACCAGTTTCAACACAGCTACTCTCCTGAGGTATATCGACCAAGAAGATCCAGCAGGTCTTCTTCAGATTGAACATCAATTCCCAATGTTTGCGCTTTTTCCAGCTTACTGCCAGCACCAGGACCAGCGACCACTACAGTGGTTTTTGCCGACACAGACCCTGACACCTTGGCTCCAAGCTCTACCAGCTGACGCTTGGCTTCGCTGCGCGGCAGCGCCTCTAGGGTGCCGGTAAGCACCCAAGTTTGTCCGGTCAATGGCAAGCTATCTGGCTCAACTACTGGCACATCGGGCCAGCGCACTCCCGCCTGCTGTAAGGCTGTTACCAGCTCACGCTGCTGGGTCTGAGCAAAAAAGTGATGGATGGAAGCCGCGACAATTGGCCCAACATCCGGCACCTGCTCTAGGCTTTCCGCCGGCGCATTCAAGAGCCTTTCAATATCACCAAAATGTTGGGCTAAGGACGCCGCGGTGGCCTCGCCTACTTCACGAATGCCGAGGGCGTAAATAAACCGCGGCAAGGTAGTTTGTTTAGCCGCCTGCAGCGCTGCCAGCAGGTTGTCTGCGGACTTACTGCCCATACGTTCGAGTTCAATCAGTTGTTCGCTTTGCAGCAAGAACAGGTCTGCGGCGTTACTCACCAAGCCTTGATCAACCAGTTGGTCGATGAGCTTGTCGCCCAGTCCATCGACATCCAGCGCGAGACGGGAAACGAAGTGCTTTAAGCCCTCCTTGCGCTGAGCAGGACAAATGTCTCTTGGCGCACTGCAGCGAATGACAACTTCATCATCGATACGCTGGGTTGCACTACCGCAAGACGGGCAGACTGCAGGCACAACTACTGCCTGCGCATTGCTCGGTCTTTGACTGGTGATTACTGCAGCAACCTGAGGTATGACATCCCCAGCGCGACGGATCATGACGCGATCGCCGATGTGCAGATCCAGCCGCGCTATTTCATCCATGTTATGCAAGGTAGCGTTGGTAACGGTTACACCACCCACAAAGGTTGGCTGCAGGCGGGCGACCGGTGTTATTGCGCCAGTTCGTCCGACCTGAAAATCTACGTCCTCTATCACTGAGGTGGCTTCTTGCGCAGCGAACTTATAGGCAATTGCCCAGCGCGGCTTGCGCGTTACCGCGCCCAAACTTTGCTGCTGCGCCAGATCATTTACCTTTATGACCACTCCATCGATTTCATAGCCCAGGCCGTCGCGCCGCTGTTCCAGCCGTTCAATGTAATCAAGGCACTGCGGCAGATCTTCCACCACCTCTAATGCGGGATTGGTACGCAGGCCCCAAGAAGCGAACTGATTTAGGACTTCATCCTGAGTTTTGGGCTGCCAAGCGCCCTCGCTGCCACCGAGGCTGTAGCAAAACATCGTCAAAGGCCGGCTTGCAGTGATCTTACTATCAAGCTGGCGCAGACTACCGGCTGCCCCGTTGCGAGGATTGACCATCGGTTTTTCGCCATTGGCGATGGCTTGCGCGTTGAACGCTTCGAAGCGCTCCAAGGGAATATAAATTTCGCCCCGTACTTCTATTTTTGCTGGCAGGTCGTCGCCCGTTAGCGATAGAGGAATGGAGCTAATGGTGCGCACGTTGGCCAAAATATTCTCGCCCGCGTTACCGTCGCCACGGGTCGCCGCCAGCGTCAGCTCGCCCTGTTCATAAATCAGAGCAACCGCTACGCCATCAATTTTCGGCTCACAGGTAAGCGTAAATCCCCCTTCGCCTAAGCGGTTGCGGCAGCGCTGCAGCCATTGTTCGAGTTCTTCCGCCGTTGTCGCCTTGTCCAGCGACAGCATGGGCCTTGCATGGGTCACTTTATCGAACTGACTTAATGCCGGCGCACCCACACGCTGAGTGGGCGAGGATGCGGACTGCAAGTTGGGATGCTCCCGCTCTAGCGCTACTAACTCATCAAATAGCGCGTCGTATTCCGCATCGGCAAGCTCTGGCGCATCGAGCACATGGTAGCGGTGTAGGTGGTAGTTGAGCTGCTCGCGCAGTTCGGTAGCACGTTGAACAAGGGTTTCGCTGGTCGGTGTTGCCTGACTCATTACCCGTCGCTGGACGCCGTTAGCTGCTTACGCGCAAAGTCGGCTATGCGCTGCTTCATGTGCTCGACCGTTTGCCCGGTGAGGGCGCTCATCGTATCGTCTTTAACGTCACCGCCAAGGGCTGCCGCAACGGTACGCGCCGATAGAATCATGTCTTCCAAGGTTTCCAGTGCATCCCCCGGAACCGGCAGCTGCATAAAAAAGGTAAGCCCCGGCGTGGTGAGAGCCGGTAAATCAGAAAGATCGAACGTTCCAGGTTCTACCGCGTTAGCCACGCTAAACAGCCGCTCGCCTTGGTCGTCGCCAAGCCGGTGAAAAATGCCCATATCGCCGAATTTCAAGCCCTGTCCGCGCAGCGCAGAAATCAGTTCTTCACCGCCAAAGGGCTGGTCTGACTTAGCCAATACACCGAGGATAAGTAGTTCTTCCAGCTGAGGGTCTTGACGTCGACGATCAACAGAAACCTCTTCCTGCTCAGGATTGGTGCGCGAATCAGACCTTTGAGCCGGTGTGCTTGTTGCGGTCTCTTGCGCGCGTCCGGCATTAGTGCTCCGGTTCTCAGTCACCAAGGGCTGGGTATCGCCAAACAAATCTTGAGTTTGCGGCGCCTTCGCTGCGACAACTGAGCTGTTTTGACTGCCCTCAGCAGCGTCGCTAACCAGTGACGGACCGTCGTCATCAACTCCAGCGTTGGCCTGCATGTGGTCACCCTGCAGCGCTTGGCTTATTACCCGCGCACCTCCGTTGGGTAACTCAGCCGAAGCCACCTCATTGGTCACCGCCACACTGCCTTCGGAAGCCTGGATATCCATGCGAATTTCGTTCCTGCGCGCGCGACGAGCAACCCAAAGCCCATGGCCGACGATAAGAACAAAAAAAATGCTGCCTGCGATAATGATTACATCTTTGGTGTCCAAAACATGCTCCGCGAATCGGTTGTTTAACTCACCCGCAGTTAGGCTATCGCCAATGCCGCCGCAGCGTCCACATCCACCGAGACCAAGCGCGACACCCCTGCTTCGTGCATGGTAACCCCCATCAGGTAATCTGCCATTTCCATGGTGATTTTATTATGCGTTATCACGAGGAACTGTACCGAATCTGACATTTCTCGGATCAGTGCGGCAAAGCGAGATACATTCATGTCATCCAGCGGTGCGTCGACCTCATCGAGTAAGCAAACCGGACTGGGATTCAGGTGGAATATGGCGAAAATTAGGGCCACCGCCGTCATCGCCTTTTCGCCTCCAGACAACAAATGAATCGATGAATTCTTTTTACCTGGTGGCCGAGCCATCAACGACACCCCGGTATCGAGCATATCGTCACCGGTAAGCTCCAAAGACGCGCTACCACCGCCAAACACCTTAGGAAACAGTTCCCCTAGCTTGGTGTTCACCGCATCGAACGTTTCCTTAAAGCGCACCCTCGTCTCTTTATCGATTTTGCCCATAACCTCGAGCAGTGTATCTAGGGCCTGCTCAAGGTCCGTCGCCTGTGCGTCCAAATAACTCTTGCGCTCTGACTCGGTATCAAACTCTTCAATCGCGGCTAAGTTGATTGCACCCAGACGCTGAATACGCCGAGCCATGCGCTCCAATTCTTCTACCCATGCTGCTTCGGTGGCCTCTACCGGCAAGTCCTTGGCCACTGGCTCCAGCACATGTCCGGTAGTGGCTAGCTGTTCCAGCAAATTGCTTTCCTGCACCGCCATCCCCTGACGCTGCACGCGCTCGTTTTCTAGGGACTCCCGGACTTTCACCACGCCTTCAGCCGCGTTGCTCCGCTGGCCCTCAAGCCCACGAATGTTGGCCTCCAAACTTTCTAGCTCACCCCGAACCTGTTTGAGCTGGTCCTCCATGCCGACCCGAGAGGCTAGCTGCTCCTTGAGCCGGACTTCCAGTTCAGGGATCGGCTTCTGACTGTCGTCAATGCCCTGCTGTATTGCCGCCATCTGTTCAACTAACTGGCTCTGCTGGGCCAGCACCCGCTCACGGGCGGTCAGGCTGCCCTTCAACTGGGATTGCACCGACTCGAGGCGCACGTTCACGGCGTGGAACTTATCGCGGCTGGTCCGCGCCGCATCGCGACTCAGTTGCAAGCGCTCGCCTAACTCTTCGCGCTGCTCGACTAAAACAGCTCGTCGATCCGCTTGTTCGGCTCGTACGGTTTGCGCATCCGCCAAGGCGGCCTGTGCTTGCTGCAGGCGCGACTGCTCTTGCGCCTTCTGCTGGGCTATTTCTTCCTGCTCTTTGCGAATTTGTTGCTGTCGCGCTGCCGCTTCTTTGAGTTTGACCTGAGTAACACCGTGGTCGGTACGGCGATCGCTGAGATCTTGATTCAGTTCATTGGCCTGACCCTGCAGTTCCTCACGCTTCGCCTCGAGGGTCTGCACCTGAGTGCGCACGGTTTGCAGTTGCTCTAGGGCGGTAGCCAACTGGCCATCGGCATCTTCTGTTTGCAGCGCCAGCGACTCGATTTGTTGGCCGCGCTCGATAATACCCTGAGCCTGATCTGAATCGTGTAGCGCTCGCATCCAGTCCGCGCCAACCAAAAAGCCCTCGCGAGTGATAATGCTTTGGCCCGCTGCCAGTTGATGCCGCTTACTGAGGGCAACTGCAGCGGACTCAGCGGCAAAAACACCATGCAGAATGGAACTTCCTGCCAAGGACCCTGCTCCCAACAGCGAGCGCAGCGAAGGCAGCGCCAAAGCTTCGTTGCGGGCATCGGGAATATCCGTACCGCGAGCTTCGATAAGCGCTAAATCACCTTCCGCCAGTTCGCTCAGCGTGTCCGCAAAATCTGCCAGATCGTCGACCTGCAGAGCCTGCATAAAACGACCAAAAACCGACTCCACGGCAGCTTCCCAGCCCGGCACCACTGACAGCAACTGACCAAGACGTTGCGCATCCTGCAGGCTGTTGGCGCGTATCCAGTCTTCGGCTTCGGGTACATTGCTGCTCAGCGCTGCGTCTTGGATGGCCTGCAAACTCGCCGCTTGCTGACGCAGTTCTTGCACCTGTACACGGGCGCCCTCTACGGTTTGTTCCAGGGTCTGGGTAGATTCTCGTGCAGCGGCCAGATCGCGGCGACACTCTGCCATTATTTCGTCTAAAGAGCGGCTTTGGGTTTCTAAACCATCAATCTCCAACGCCATCTGCTCGACTACCTGACCTTCTTGTTGCGGCTGCTCCGAGGCCATGCGCCCCAGCTCTTGAGCACGGGAGTTGAGCCGAGTAAGCAACTGTTGCAGGTACTCGATCCGCGACGTCTGCACCTGAGCCTCTTGCTCGTTAGTAGAGAATTCTTCGTTGAAGGCATCCCAACGGCGCTGCCAATCTTGATTTTTCTCCTCCACCTCAGACAACGCGGTTTGCACCGCTCGGTCGGCCTCAGCCAACTCCTGCACTTGAGGCTGCAGTTGAGTCATCTCGGCCTGCATAAGCTGAATTTGCTGGTCATCGCCATCAGCCTGCTGACCAGCTTCGCTACTGCGCTGCTGCGCTTGTAGGAGTTCTTGTTGCAGCTGGGCAAGGCGCTGCTTATTGCTCTGCAGGCTCTCCTCGGTGCGGGTGATATGCGAACCCAGCTCGTAAAACCTTTGCTGCGCGGCATTTACTTTGTCGGTCTGCTCAGATGCCCCTTGCCGATGCCGCTCAATTTCGGCTTCGATGCGGCGCTGTTCTGCTAACGCTTTTTCCAGCTCGACTTCGAGGCCAGTAATTTGCGCCTCGCGCTGACCGAGGCTCGACTTCAAAGCCTGATGGCGCAGCACGTAGAGCTGGGCAGTTAACAGCGACTCCTCGGTCTTCAACGTACGGTAGCGTTCGGCGGCCTGAGCCTGACGCTGCAGGCGGTCGAGTTGCCGACCAAGCTCTTCACGAATGTCGTTTATGCGCTCTAGGTTTTCCCGAGTATGTTTGATTCGATTATGGGTCTCGCGCCGACGCTCTTTGTACTTGGAGATTCCAGCCGCTTCCTCAAGATAGACACGAAGCTCTTCTGGTTTCGCCTCGACCAACTGGGAAATCATGCCCTGCTCGATGATTGAATAGCTGCGCGGACCAAAGCCTGTGCCTAAGAAAATGTCCTGAATGTCCCGGCGTCGGCAGCGGCTGCCGTTTAACAAATAGTTGGACTGTCCGTCGCGGCTGACCTCGCGCCGAATCGCAATATCGGCATAGGCTGCGTATTCGCCGCCGATACGACCGTCGCTATTATCGAATACCAACTCAATGCTCGCTGCATTATTCGGCTTGCGTGTGCCGGAACCATTGAAGATGACGTCAGTAATGTTTTCGCCGCGCAGCTGCTTGGCGGAACTTTCGCCCATTACCCAGCGTACTGCATCGATGATATTTGACTTGCCGCAGCCATTGGGCCCTACCACTGCGCAGCGATTACCCGGCAAGGTGACGGTAGTGGCGTCTACAAAAGACTTAAAGCCAGCAAGCTTAATTTGTTTGAGTCGCATCGAGTCTGTCGTACACCTAAAACGTATTCCCAAGCTTAATTCATCCGCTGGCATCGCGTCACATTTTTGTGTCGCGCCACCGGCAAGAAAGGGTTTTATTCGGGTGGCGTTATACTGGCTTGCAGCAGGATTTGTGCTTCGGCAAGGTTCAATGGCGGGGAAAGCCACTGCCAATCGCCTTCGGCACTGCTCGCATCACCACTGGCACTCAGCCTAACCAGTACTTCAAAGACCTGCGCCTGCGAGAGTAGCCGCTCAGCACTCATGCTTACCAAGTCATCGAGAGTGACCTCAAAGGGCAGCAACCATGCCGGACGGCGCACGACGGCAAAGGGCATTCCCCCGCCCACCGGACGCGCTACGACGAAGACAGTGGCCATGGGGTCATACTCGGCTTCTGTTGCTGCCCCCACCTGCACTCGCACACCCGCTTGGCCGCCTTGGGCTGTGGCAGCCGAGCGCAGGGCGGCAATGGCATCCACAGTAGAGCGCACTCTTTCCGGTCGCTGCTCAAAGTTAAGTGTGCGATTCAGCAAAGTCACTGCGGTGGCGGCATCACCTTCACTGATGGCGGCAACAGCCAACATCTCTAGCACCTGCGGACTGTTTGGGTCGGCGGCTAAAATCTCCTCAGCCAGTTGCCGACTGCGAGTATCAAGAACCCCTTGGCTGTTTAGATAACGGGCCTGCAGCCAATAAAATTTCACTGACAGATCAGTGCGAGCAAATTGATGAGCCTCGGCAAAGGCCACTTCGGCTTGTGCAAACTCACCTAACTTAAGGTGCGTATGCCCCAGTAAGTACCAGCTTTGTGCATCCTCGGGTGCATGGCCAAGCCATTCGCCGAGTACTGCCTGCCAGCGCTGTAAATCAGCAAGGTCTTGCTCTGGCGAAAGGGCCAATACCGCTTGGGCACCTTGGATTTTTGATGCCCCAAAACTGCCCAATTGGGCGTAGACACCTACCGCCATAAGCACCAGTAAAACCCCGCTCATCACCAGCACATTGGCCGGCCGGCGCAGCGCCCCAGCAGGTTCCGCAATAGCGGGAGGTATTGGGGCGTCGAGGGATTCAGGCGAGGTTTGTGGATATTCCGCTAGCAGCACTGCTGCCAGCTCTTCTGTTATCTCGGTTTTTTGCGCCGCATCCAGTTCTTCCTCGCCCAGTTCCCGCAGGCGCTGTTCATACCAAGAGCGACTCTCGGCTGCAGCAAGCTGTGCGCTCGATTGCTGATCGATGGCATGTCGCGAGCGCAAGGCAGGGGCCAATACGAACAATAGCGCGACTAGCGCCAACAAAAAAAACATCAGCACTAGCGGTCACTGCCCTGCACAGGGTCGCCTGCAGACTCCGCCATAATGTTTTGCAGCTTGGCCCGCTGGCCAGCATCCAGCAATGTGGCAGCGCGTTGGCCCGCCCGCTGCATGCGCAACAGCACCAATAGAGCCAGCAATGCCAGTGCAATTGGCACCAGCCAGATGTACCAAGTGCGGGCATTGAACGGCGGATCGTAGAGTACAAAATCGCCATAACGGGTCTGCAGATAGTCCCGCACCTGCTGATCACTCATGGCTTCTATGACCACTAAGCGATACACAGTTTTGCGCAAATCTTGGGCAATGGGTGCATCGCTACCAGCAAGATTTGTGTTCAGACATTTGGGACAACGAAACTCCTCGATCAGCGCGCGATAGCGTCGCTGCTCTATCTCATCGGCAAACTCAAATGTGTCAATTTGGGATACCGCAAGGGTACTGGCTGCTGGAATCATTAGCGTCACTAACACCAGCCATCGCGCTGTCTTGCCCAGCAGGATGCTCATGGGGCTGTCGAGACCGCAGAGTCGCCAGACATCGACACTCCTAGCAGGCGAAAACGTGGCTCCAACTCGTCACGCCAGATACGCGGATTGATGTCGCCGACGCGCTTGTACACCACCTCGCCTTGGGCATTAAGCAAGAAGGTCTCAGGCGCGCCATAGACGCCCATTTCAATGCCCAGCAATCCGTCGCGGTCATCGAGCACCCAGTCGTAGGGATTGCCGTACTGGGCCAGCCACTGTTTCGCCGCATCCGGCCGGTCTTTGTAATTGACGCCCACGATTACGACATCTGTTGTCGCAGCTATGCGCATCAGTTCGCCATGCTCGCTCAAACAGGTCGGACACCATGTTGCCCAGACGTTGACCATGGCGGGCTTTCCCAACAAATCGTCTCTAGTGACAGTTTGCTCCGCGTCATCTAACAGACGCGCATTGAATTCTGGGAAGGGCTTGTTGATTAGCGCAGAGGGCAGTTCGTTGCGCGCACCTAGGTCAAAGCCGATATAGCCAAGGCCCATAATCAGCGCGAAGACCGCTAGCGGAATATAGAAGCTGGCGCGGCTCATGAGCTAGGGGTCAGCAAAGTGTCGTCGACAAGGGCCTTACGGCGGCGACGGGCATAGCGTTTGTCGAATACTGCGACTATGCCGCCAAGCGCCATAAGCAGTGCTCCGAGCCAAACCCAGCGCACCAGTGGTTTGTGATGCAAGCGTACCGCCCATGCCCCGCCGTCTAAGGGTTCGCCCAGAGAAATATAGGTATCGGCAAAGAAGCCTGCAGCAATGCCTGCCTCGGTCATGACGTTGCCTCCCGCAAGGTATTGGCGTTTTTCTGGCCGCAGCTCGTATGCATTGCTGCCATCCGGCTCGGTGAGGATAAAGACCCCTTGTTGAGCCCTATAGTTTGGCCCTAGCACGCCTTTCACGCCGGTAAACGTCACCCGCTGACCAGCCAGCTCGACAGTGCTCGAAGGCGTCATACGCACATCTGATTCTGTTGACTGGGTAGACGTTATCGCGATCCCCAGCGTTCCCATGGCAAACCCTAAATGAGCAAGTGTCATGCCAAAGTAGGCGGCTGGCAGACGTCCGCGTCGCCAGCGTACTGCCAACTGCTGGCCATGAGTGATTACTACCCATGCAGATAACGCCACCGCACTGGCCACCACCACCGAGGCCGGATCAAGGACGAACCAAAGCAACACGCCAAGAACCGCAGAAATCGCGAAGGCTTGGTAGACACTGCCCAAGGTCTCAGCGCGAGTGCGCTTCCAATTCAATACTGGCAGAAAGGCCAGAGCTACGAGCAACGCCATGCCCAGCGGCACAAAAAAGGCGTTAAAAAACGGTGTGCCAATGGAAATACGCCCGCCGGAAAGTGCCTCGTAACCGATAGGCGCCAATGTGCCCCAGAGCACGACTGCTAAAGAAACCACCATGACCACGTTATTGATAAGCATAAAAAATTCGCGGCTGAGCATGCTGTAGCCCACTTTCACTGCGCCTTGGCCAGCTCTGGCCGCATACAGGGACAGGGACCCACCCACAACCAGAGCAAGAAAGATCAAAATATACATGCCGCGTTCCGGATCTACGGCAAAGGAATGCACCGAGGTCAGCACGCCAGAGCGCACGATAAAGGCGCCTAACAGCGAAAAAGAAAAGGCTGTAATGGCCAACAGCAGCGTCCAGCTTTTGAAGGTGCCGCGATTTTCCATCACCGACAAAGAGTGCACTAGGGCCGTGGCCGCCAGCCAAGGCATAAAGGAGGCGTTCTCGACCGGATCCCAGAACCACCAGCCGCCCCAACCCAATTCGTAGTAGGCCCACCAACTGCCCAGCGTAATTCCACAGGTCAAAAAGGCCCATGCCATATTGGTCCAAGTACGGCACCAGCGCGCCCATGTTGCATCCACCCGACCCTCCATTAGGGCTGCAACCGCGAGGGCAAAGGGAATAGACAACCCCACATAGCCCGCATACAGCAGCGGCGGATGCACAATTAAACCAAAGTCCTGCAGCAGCGGATTCAGGTCAGCACCGTCTGCCGGCGTTAGCGGCAGAAGGCGTATGAACGGGTTGCTGGTAAACAGTGCAAAGCAGATAAAGCCCAGATTCAACAGCGATAAAATGCCTAGAGTGCGCGTAGTGAAGTGTTGCGGGTACTGGGATGAGCGCAAACAAAACGCCAGCATCCAGCTGCCCATAATAAGAATCCACAGTAAGAAAGAGCCTTCATGCCCACCCCATGCGGCGCTGACTTTGTAGTACCAGGGCAACAGTGTATTGGACTGATTGGCAACGTAGGCGACACTGAAATCGTCAACGGCAAATGCGTATACCAAGGCTGCAAAGGCCAAAAAACTGAAGGCCCACTGACCAAACACCATGGACATTGCCGAGCGCTGCAGTACTTCATCACGAGGCGCGAGCAGGCCCATGCCGGCACCGCCAAGGGCCAACACACCGGCAAGGGTTAGCGCGAAGTTGCCAAACTCAGGAATCATGCTGGTAGCTCTGAGTGGATTGTGAATCTCGTGACGCCGAGGGGTAGCCGGGCATACTGCTTGGCGGCTTAGCGTCGGGCTTTATGCCCTGTAACTCCATGAGCTCTGGAGGCATATAATTCTCGTCGTGCTTGGCCAGCACCTCAGTGGCATAGAAAACACCGCCAGCGCTTAGCTGGCCCTCAACAAGAATGCCCTGACCCTCGCGGAACAAATCCGGCAAAATACCAGTGTACTGCACGCTAAACTCAGCGCCCTGATGATCTGTCAGTACAAAACTCACACCTAAATCTTCGCCACTGCGCACCACGCTGCCATCTTGCACCATGCCACCTGCGCGAAGGGTTTGTGCCACCGGGGCTTTGCCTGAAACCACATCCGCTGGGGGATAAAACATATTCATGTTTTCGCCAGAAATTTGAATCAGCAGTGCGGTAACCCCACCGGCAACCAACAACAAAAAAACGGTCAAATACAGACGCTGTTTACGTTTCGGATTCATCAGACCTCGCCAAATTTTGCTCTCGCTCAGAGGCACTCACAGCCCCCGCAGGCATTTTAGTACCCGCAGATGCTGGGGCACGGGCAGCCAGTTGGGCCTGCTGCTGCAAGCGTCGCGTCACCCTAGCAAGGGACTGTCGAGCACTTAGCCAGGTCCACAGCAGAACCAGTGCAGTACTGCCGTAGGCTAGCCAAACATACAGACCGTGTTTGCCCATTTGTAAAAAGTCAGCAAAGGAATCGAAATACATTAGATAGCCCTGCGCCCGGCGATCCATTCGCCCACCCAACGCGCACTGCCCTCACGATGCAGAATTTCTGCCCGCATGCGCGTTAAAACTACAAAGCCTGCAAGTGCGTAAAACCCGAGTACCATAACCAGCAGGGGCAACCACATCTCACTGGGCATTGCGGGTTTTTGCGTGAGACCAAAAGACGCGGGCTGATGCAGGGTATTCCACCACTCCACCGAATACTTAATGATCGGAATATTTACCGTTCCGACCATGGCCAGCAGTGCGCTGGCACGAGCGCGCAGCTGCATATCTGCAATCGCTTCACGCAGGGCGTAAATGCCCACATAAAGAAAAAACAGCACCAGTGTGGATACCGTGCGGCCATCCCACTCCCACCAGCTGCCCCAAGTAGGACGCCCCCACACGCTACCTGAAAACAGAGCTAGCGCTGTTACAACCATGCCTAGAGGCAGGCTCGCTGCAATAAACACGTCGGTGAGTTTCATGCGCCAAACCAAGCCGATGAAGCCGGCAACGCCCATGCCGATATACAGACTCTGGGCCAGCATGGCTGCAGGAACATGCACATACATTATGCGAAAGCTGTTGCCCTGCTGATAGTCCGCTGGCGCAAAGGCCAGACCCCACACCGCGCCTACCAGCAAAAACAGCAGAGCCGCCCAGCCAAGTAGGCTGACCCAAAAAGAGGTCAGGGCAAAAAACCAGCGCGGCGAGCCCAGCTTGTGCCACAGACGCTTGAGCGCTGCTAACACCGGTATAGCCTTGGATGTAACGATAGAGAGATCACAGGTTCTCCAAGTTGCTGCAGCATGGCCTCACTGGCTGGTTTCCAGAACATCGCTACTGCATTTCCAAACTGATTTTCAGACCCGCCAGCGTAGCGAAAGGTGCCAGCGCGAGAGCACCAAGGCTGATTAACCCAAGCACATAGGCTTGCGGCATAAAATCACGCCCTGCTTGGGCGGCTTCCACTAAGTCTGCGCCGAATATCAGTGTCGGCAGAAACAGCGGCAACACCAGCAAAGCCAGTATCACTCCGCCACGGTTGAACCCGACCGTCACACTTGCACCGATACTGCCAAGCAGGCTCAATGTAGGGGTACCAAGAAGCAGTGCCACTGCCGTTGCTGGCAGCGTTTCTACGGATAAGCCGAGCAACACCGCGAGCAGTGGGCTTGCCAGCACAATAATAAACCCAGTGCTGAGCCATTGCATAAAAATTCGGCTTAAGACTGCGACAAAAGGTACCTGTGCTGTGACCAGAAGCTGTTCTAACAAACCACTGTCGAAGTCTCGGCGGTACATGCCGTCAAGAGCCAGCAACTGAGTCAACAGCACGAGGGTCCAGAGTATTCCAGCAGCGCTCGCACCTTGGCTCGTCTGTTGGATAACAAGCGCAGGCGCGGCGATCGCAAACAGCGTAGCGCTGAGAAATAAAAATGCCATCGGGTTGATAACAGCCCCCTTGGCGCGGCGCAGAATCTGCCATTCACGGCGTAACAAGCTACCAATCATGATGCAGTCTCTGCCAACTGGGGCGTCAACGTTAGAGTAGTCTTATCGGTGAGATCGAGAGGCTGGTGAGTTGCGCAAATCACCGCCCCACCGCTGGCGCAATGCTCTTTAATAATCCTGCTCGCCACGGCTTGGGCCTCTATATCCAGTGCCGTTAGTGGTTCATCTAACAACCAGAGTTTGCGCTGACTGAGCATCCATCGGGCCATGGCCACTCGGCGCTGCTGACCGGCTGACATCGCCGCGCAGTTGTCGTAGGCCTCGGTCAAAATGCCGGTTTCCTGAAGCGCATCGAGTATTCTATCGAGGCTCAAGGTCGCCCCTTCAAGACCGGCAAACCAGAGCAGATTTTCCACCGGTGTTAACAGGTCATCTAGGCCAAGGCGATGGCCTTGATAGACCGCCGGAACCGTCTCATAACTACCGGAAAACTGAGAGTGCAAGCCCGCCAAGGTTCGCAGCAGCGTGGATTTTCCTGAGCCGTTAGCTCCTAGCAACTCCACATAATCGCCCGCTGCAACCCCTAGAGTCAGTGGCGCGAAAAGATCGCGGCCGTCGCGTTCACAACACAGCTGGTTCAGGGTGAACATGGGTGGCTGTTTCAATATCCGGCTGCTAGTCCAAGCTGATGCGCGCGCCGAGGTAAAACTGCCGAGGCATCGCCGGGAAAAAACGCTGACTGCCAAAAGCAAAATCGGCACGATCAGCATATTTTTCATCTAACAGGTTGATCACGCGCAAGCTGATTTCGGTACGCGCACTAGCCTGCCATTGCAGACGCCAATTGACCGCATAGTGCCCTTTGTAGCGCGAGGTATTCGCAGCGTTAAGGAAATACGACCCGACCCGATGAACCTCCAGCTCATGGCTTAGTGCCTCGGTAAGACGGGTACGCCACGCGGCTTGGCCAATCCATCGCGGCGCAGAATCTAGGTCATTGCCATCCCTGATTTCTTCGCGACCAGTAGCCGAGCGATCAAAGTCATACTGGTGTCGAGCATAGGTCCCACCCAGCATCAACTCGTGACGCCCAAACTGCTGACGGCCACTGAACTCCACGCCCGCCGATCGCGTGCGACCGTCACTGACGTTAAAGGCCTCAGAATCTCTGAACAAGAAGTTGCGGGTGCGCTCGGCGAATACTGCAAGACTCAGGCTGTCGTTCTTAAAGCCTGCCTCAAAGGCCGTCAGGCGCTCGCTATCCAAGTCTGCAATGGTCTGGCCGCCGCGCAGCCGATAAAGCTCTGTTACCTGGGGTGGCCGAAAACCACTGCTGACGTTGGCATATAGCAGACCCAAGGCAAGATCTCGTTCTAACCCCAAACGTGCGCCGACATTGGTAAAGGAATCGTGCCGACTCGCTGGTCTTGTATAGAGACAGCCACCAAAACCGCAGGCAGTGCCATCGTCTCGCGTGTTACCCACAATGTGATTGTTCGAGTAGTCGTAGCCCAAATGTTCTAGTCGCAGACTGTGTAAGACCCGCAACCCGTCGACCAACCGATAGCTGAGGTTATAGAAAGCCGCCAGCATCAGTG
Source organism: Gammaproteobacteria bacterium (assembly GCA_002731575.1). Lineage (GTDB taxonomy): Bacteria > Pseudomonadota > Gammaproteobacteria > Pseudomonadales > Azotimanducaceae > UBA4421. Next base: position 18,014 of record PCCE01000024.1, read on the forward strand.
AATCTACATCGTAGTCGTAGTGCAGACCCTCTGGGCGCGTGGCCACCAAGAAAGCGCTACCGGTGGTTGGCGCGTCCTGATATTCCAGTAAGGCACCTGACATCACCTCGATATGCCCGCCCATGTTGGCAGTTAGTGCATCGCCTTCGATAGCATAATCGACGATAAGACCCGCACTGGTCTGATTATTTTTCTCCAGCGGCTGGCCAGGCAAAAAGTGCTGCAAGAAAGTCATTTGCGAACGTCTAAAATAAGGCTTTAGCGTCCATTGATCGTTTACCCACTCGCTGCTGGCTCGCAGCGACCAAGCATCGCGAAAGGCCTCCGGATTTGGATTAGATGAGCGCAGACTGGAATCTTTGTAGGCTTCGAACCCCCGTACGTAAGCACCGGTTTCCTGATTGAGCAACGTAGCAGTCAGCCGATTGGTCACTGACCAGCGACCCGCTTCGGTTATATGGGCAATTGAGGCCTTTTGCTGGCCATAGCCAGTACTGTCGCGGTAGCCGTTAGTCGTCGTGCCAACAAAAGTTGCCCCAACGGTGTGGTCTTGGCTGCTAAAGCCGCCGGATGCATTTACACGCAGAAAATCGTAACGGCCTACCTCAATACCCAGTGTCTTACCCTGGGGCATTGGGCTTACAGAGTTAATGGCCCCGTGCAGCGCGTTACCCCCGAGAACTGCGCTGGCCGGGCCGCGCCACACCTCTACGGCTTGGGCTTGCTCTAGGTTGAGCTCGAACAGATTGTTGACGTTGCAAAAACCCTGAGGCCGTAGCGCAATGCCGTCCTCAAGCAAGGCGAATTCGCCGCAAGCGCCCAAGCCCGTATACACAGCAGAACGAATCGCAGTAAGGTGCTCTTGACCGGAGCCCCGGTTTATCCACACACCGGGGACGCGATTAAGGATTTCACTGGGGTGGGTGGCTGCAACGTCTTTGACGGTTTGAGCGTCGATAACGCTGATGCTACCGCCTTCACCCAGTCGCTGTTGCAGGCTGGAAATACCCTGCACGACAATTTCTTCAATCGCCTGATCCGCCGCTGGCGTGGTTTCACACGCATATGCGCCAGACACCTGGAAGCTTATAAGAACAAGCGAAAAGCCGAAGCCTTTTAGTAATTTTGACATGAGAGCGCCGCTGGTTATATTCAACTGCGCGAGACCATACTGACCTAGCTTAAGCGATGCAATTGTCCTGCAGGGTCAATGCGCGACACTTGTGCCCTAGGAGCTGAATGTGCCCTACCTTATTTCCGCGCTGATATCCGGCACGTCTTGCAACTCGGTCTGCTGTTCGATGCCGCGTACCAGTACCTCATAGCTAACCGAAAGCTGCATGCCAGCCAACAAAGGCTGAACATTTCGCAAACGCAGCCTCTGTACCGGTCCCATAGCCTCTTGATCTGCCTCACTTGGCAGAACTTCGGTCTGATACGTAGGGACATCGGACACCAACTGCCAAACCGCACTAGGCTGCGCTGGCGCTCTAAGCAGTTCTACCTCCGGGGCAATTTTTTCAATAATCTCTAGCGCCATGGCTGGCACGTCGAAGGCCGAGGTGTTGCGCACGATGAGTTCGTAACGCAGCCTGTCCCCTGCTGCCACCTCATCTTCGTTCGGTATCTCAGGCGCGCTGGCTCGGTCACCTGCCAGCAAAGATTCCGACACAGGCACCGATAATGGGGCCGACACAGACGTAACACCTCCCTGATCTGGAACGAGACTCAAAGGCCCCATTTCTAGGCTCGCGCCGATAATGGGGTCCATTTGCGCCGCGGCTTCCACCGTACTGGCGTTTTGGCCTAAGGGCACATCAGGGCTAAATGCGTTGACCTCGGTTTCTATGCCGGCGGTGGGTAATACCAACAGCTCAAACGACCCGTCCTCAAAAAGCCGATACACCTTGGTTTCTATCTCGATACCGCTGCCATAGCCAAGGGCGGAGCAAAGGGCTAAGAAGGCCCCAACAATGTGGCGTGCTGAACATAAAAGACGCATTGGACTACTCACTCACTGGTCTGCTTTTCGTTGTTTTTTTCTTAATCGCTTGTTCGTTCAGTCGTTCAGTACGATGTCTATATGTTCGTTTTCAGGATAAAAACAAATCTCTGCCTTACCGCCCTGCAACATGGCAATCACCCGCTGGCGTTTCTCTTCCAGAGTATAGTCTTGGTGCCCGTAATCGGTTCCCTCGCGCAAAATAAAGGCATCGACAACGCCGAGCAAGGCTTCTTGAGTAAGTTCAGACATTGGGATGTTGATCAATGCTGGCTCCAAAGCACCTTCATGCAGAGCAACTAATCTAGCTGCACGGCTGCAATTCTCGCCTCGTCAGTACTAAGGCCAGCGAAGTCAAAAAGACGCCGATCGCCCAGATGCGAAAGCGTGACATTGTTGATGCTCCGACCGATGTTCTCCACCCGACCCGGGTGGGAGCGGTCCCAACCCGTGAGCATTTCCTTTATCACCTGCCGCTGCAAATTGTCCTGAGAACCACACAAATTGCAGGGAATGATCGGATACTGGCGATAGTCAGACCAGCGCTGAATCAAGGATTCACGACAGTAATAAAGGGGTCTGATCAAAATATTTTGGCCGTCGTCGCTGCGCAGCTTGGCTGGCATGGCTTTCAGTTTGGCGCCATAAAACATGTTCAGCATCAGGGTCTCTACCACATCGTCTAGGTGGTGACCCAGGGCGACTTTTGTCGCACCTATTTTCTTCGCGTGGCTGTACAAAATGCCCCGCCGCAGCCGCGAACACACCGGACAGGTGGTTTTCCCTTCCGGTGTAAGGGCCTTGACCACACTGTAGGTGTCCTGCTCGATAATATCGAAGGCCACCCCAAGATCAGACAAGTAAGCGGGCAGCACTTCTTCGGGGAATCCCGGCTGCTTTTGATCAAGATTAACGGCAACGAGCTCGAACCGTATCGGTGCGTGCTGCTGAAAACTCAGCATCAGGTCCAGCAGAGTATAAGAGTCTTTGCCGCCAGACAGGCAAACCATGACCTTGTCGCCGTCTTCCAGCATACCAAAGTCGGTAAGGGCCTCGCCCACAAGCTTACGCAGCTTCTTGTGGCATTTGTTTTTCTCGTACTCACCCTTGCGCGGGTCTACAGCTCGAGCCAGCGCTTGGGGATTAGGTGTATGCAAGCCAACGGTTGAGGCCATATCGCACTCTTAGTTTTTATCAGCCCTTATTATAGACCACGCAGCACATTCATTGGCGGTGTATCGATGAGGCTGCGACTGCCTGCTAAGCCTACTAGAGTAATAATCAGCGCCCCAGAAACAGGCCCTAGCAACCAAATCCATGGATGGGCCTCGGCCTGCAAGTCGAAGACCTGACTTTGCAGCATGGCGACAACGAGTTCCGCACCAAATACCGCGACGATGCCAGCAAAGCTGCCGAGCACTAAAAACTCGGCCGTCAGAGAGCCACCAATGAGCGCACGGGTACCACCCAACGCCCGAATCAGTCCGTGTTCGGCCATGCGGGTATCACGGCTGGCCTGAATGCTCGCTATCAGCACCAGTGCGCCGCTGAGTAATACCAAGGCTAGTACCAGTTCCACTGCCTGACTGACCTGCGCGACAATTTGCTGCACTTGGGCGATCAAGGCATCTATCTCAATTACGGTAATCGTCGGGTATTGACGTAACAGCGTGTTGAGGAAAATCTTTTCCGTAGGCTCTAAATAAAAGCTGGTCATATAGGTAGCAGGAAAGTCCTGCAGCGCGCCGGGCGAGAGAATAATGTAGAAGTTCGGCGTCATGCTCTCCCACTCAAGGGCCCGAATACTGGTCACCGTTGCCCACACCCGCCTACCGCCCACATCGAATTCCAGCTTGTCGCCCAGCTGCAGTGCAAAGTCTTCTGCATACTCCTGCTCCAGCGACACTTCTGCCGCCGCACTGTCGTCGGCCCACCAACGGCCAGCAATAATGTCGTTGTTCTCTGGCGCCAACACCGACCATGTCAGCGAGCGTTCGGATGTTAGCCGCGGACCCGAGGGCTTGCGTGGCAGCTGATCCTGCCAGTCCTTGGCAGTTTGCTCATTTACGGAATCAACGCGACCACGAATCATTGGAAACAAAAATTCGCCCTCGGTGGCCTGTTCGCGCACCAGTTGGCGCACCCCATCAACCTCATCTGCGGCGATATTCATTACAAAATGATTAGCTGCATCTTCCGGCACTTGGGAGCGCCACTCGTCGATGAGCGCAGTACGAATAAGCACCAATACCAACAGCAACATTATGGCGACGCCGAAGATCAATATTTGCACCGTGTTCTCTGTACGCCGGCGCTGCAATCCTGCCAGCGCCAAACGCCAACCACTCTTTGCCTGCATACCGGCAACGCGCCCGCCCTTAAGTAAGGCCCAAGCCAACGAACCAAAAACAAGGCAAATGCCAACAATGCTCAGCAGGGTCCACAGGGTTAGCCATAGGTCCTTGGTGTACCACACCAGCAACAACAA
>PCCE01000025.1 GCA_002731575.1 Gammaproteobacteria bacterium
GATCAGGCAGTGCATGTTGGCGATCATTTGTCCGATGATATTCTCGGCGCTAACCGAGCCGGTATGCGCTCCATTTGGTTTAACCACAACGGCGAGTTCAGCAACGACGGCGAGTCTCGGCCCACCGATGAAGTCCATGAGTTGAGCCAGTTACCCAACGCCATCGCGGCGCTTTAGCATAGGCCAATAAGCTGACGAGCACCTGCTACTTGGCGGCCAGAGTCTCCACCAGATAGGTTTTCACCGCATCAATGTCGCCAGGCAGGGGTTGGCTGCGTTTTGGCAGGCCACTGAGCGCCGCTAGGGTTGGGTGGGTTGGCTCGGTTCCTGTCGCCTCGACCACGGCTTCGGGAAATTTCGCAGGGTGCGCGGTGCCCACAACAACATAGGAGCTGGCCGCGTCTGCGCCAGCTTGTTGCAACCACTGCTGGGCTGCGAAGTAACCTACCGCAGTATGCGGATCTAAAATGTAGCCAAAGCGCTGGTGTACATCGCGCATAGACTGCAGGGTCTGTTGCCGATCGACAGCAACACTAGACAGCAAGGCCTCCTCGGGCGGGGCGCCAATGCTGGCCTCACCATTGGTGGCAAAATCTTGCATAAACTGAGTCAGACGCTGGCTGTCTTGATCAAAGTAGTAATACAAAAACCGTTCAAAGTTGCTGGCTACCTGAATGTCCATGGCTGGCGAGAGGGTTTGATGCACCTCGCCACGGGCATAACTACCTGTGGCAAAAAAGCGCGCCAAAATGTCGTTATCGTTGGTGGCAATCAAAAGATGCGCAATGGGAAAACCCATACGCTGCGCAAGGTAGGCCGCGAAGACGTTACCGAAATTTCCCGTAGGTACACAAAAACGCGTCGCGCCGTCGCTGCGCAGACTGGCATAACCGTAGTAAACAATTTGCGCCAGCACCCGCGCCCAGTTTACCGAGTTCACTGCGCCCAGCTGGTACTTGGCCTTGTAGTCCGCATCGGCGAAGACGGTTTTCATAATGTTCTGGCAGTCATCAAAGCTACCATCTAGCTCGATGCAGTGGACGTTGTCGTCGGCCACAGTAGTCATCTGCAGCTCTTGCAAGGGACTGACTCGACCGCTGGGATACATAATGAAAATATCCACATTCTGCTGGCCGCGCACGCCATCAATAGCCGCGCTGCCAGTGTCTCCGCTGGTCGCACCTAGAATGTTAAGGCGCTCACCACGCTCGCCCAATACATGCTCGAACAGCTTGCCCAACAACTGTAGAGCAACGTCTTTGAACGCCAACGTCGGGCCGTGAAAAAGTTCAAGTACGGTCAAATTGTCGAGTTGCTGCATGCCGACTACTTCGTCGTGATCGAAGGTTGCATAGGATTCAGCAACTAAGCTCTTGAGCACCGTCGGTTCAATATCGTCGATAAAGAGCGGCATAATTTCCTGTGCGAGCTCAACGAACCCAAGGCCGCGCCAATGTTCGAGCTTGGTGCTGACGTCGGGAATTGTCTCAGGCACCAATAGGCCATTATCGGAGGCAAGCCCCATCAGCAACGCATCACTGAACGCCAGCCCGGATACCTGCCCCCGGGTGCTTTTATATTTCATGAAAACTCAACGATCCTATAGGTGGTCACAGTTTAAACACTCACGCAGATCATTGGCCAAAAAGTTCCACCTTACAGGCACAAAAAAAGCCGCCCGAAGGCGGCTTCTTCTTATGCAGCATGGTAGTCCTATACCGCATTAGCACTGCATGCGCTTACTTGGAAAATTCCGGGTAAGCGGCAATGCCGATTTCTGCACTATCCGCGCCCACTAGCTGGTCTTCGTCAGAAAGGCGTAGACCAACAATCAGCTTAATTACGAACCAGACCACCAGTGCCGCAGCGAAGGTGAAGCCTAGAATGACGGCCAAGCCCGTAAGCTGTCCTGACAAAGTAGCATCGTCTGAGGTGATGAGCACTGCCATCAGACCCCAGATACCGCAGGTGCCATGCACTGAGATTGCACCGACAGGGTCGTCAATTCGCAACTTGTCTAAGCCAACAATTGAGAACACTACGATAAGGCCGCCGACCGCTCCAATGAGCATGGATTCCACATTAGTGCCAGACAGTGGCTCTGCTGTGATTGATACCAGACCAGCCAACGCACCGTTGAGCGCCATAGTCAGATCTGCTTTGCCGAACATAGCGCGAGCCAAAACGAGGGCGGCGAGCAAACCACCAGCGGCAGCCATGTTGGTGTTCACAAAGACTTGGGCTACTGCATTGGCTTCATCGATGTTGCTGAGCTTCAGCTCTGAACCACCATTAAAACCAAACCAGCCAAACCAAAGAATGAACATACCCAGCGTGGCCAGAGGCATGTTAGACCCTTGAATGGGGTTCACCTGACCGTTCGGGCCGTACTTGCCATGACGTGGTCCGAGCAACAACACGCCTGCCAGCGCTGCGGCGGCGCCGCACATGTGCACGATGCCCGAGCCGGCAAAGTCAACAAAGCCCGCCTCAGACAAGAAGCCTCCACCCCAACTCCAGCTACCCTGTAATGGATAGATAAAGCCGGTCATGACGACGGCGAAAAGTAAAAAGGACCAAAGTTTCATTCGTTCTGCTACGGCGCCAGAAATAATAGACATGGCTGTAGCGACGAAGACAACCTGAAAGAAAAAGTCTGAGCGCGCTGAATAATAGACATCGCCACCAGAAGCCAACACCTCGTCGACACTGTTTTCCGCGCCAATTAGCATACCGCCACCACCGTACATAATGGCGTAGCCTACGAGCAAATACATGACACAAGAAATGGCGAATAGCGCCACGTTCTTGGTGAGGATTTCCGAAGTGTTTTTACTTCGGACCATGCCAGCTTCGAGCATTGCAAAGCCAGGGGCCATGAACATTACGAGAACGCCCATCACAAGAAAGTAGAATGTATCTACTGCGTAACTTAACTGAACAAGATCTTCCACAAAGTCTCTCCGGTTTAACGTTTATTCCCAGTTGCGTGGTGCGACACGCTTAAGTAGTGCGGGTGCGTATAGCGTCACCTGTCGGGATATTGGTTTGGGGGACAAAAGCGGGGCAATTGAGCCCCGCTTCCGCACCCATCGAGGTTCGCTTAGTTATCGAACTCAGGATATGCACTGATGCCCACCTCTGAAGAATCAAGGCCAGCCAGTTCTTCTTCTTCTGAGACTCTGATGCCCATGATCATCTTGATGATGAACCAAACCACCAGCGAAGCTACAAAGGTGAAGCCGAAGATGGCCGCTAGGCCGGTCAGCTGACCTTGCAAGGTAGCGTCATCAGAAGTAATCAGCACTGCCATTAGACCCCACATGCCGCAGGTACCGTGAACTGAAATCGCGCCAACTGGATCGTCGATCTTCATCTTGTCCAAGGCCACCAGTGACAGTACAACTAGAACCCCGCCGATCGCGCCAATAATCATTGATTCGGCATGCGTTCCTGAGAGAGGTTCTGCAGTGATAGAGACCAAGCCAGCCAGTGCGCCATTCAGGGCCATGGTGATATCGGCCTTGCCAAACATCAGCTGAGACAAGACCAGTGCGGCTACCGCACCACAGGCTGCTGCCATGTTGGTATTAACGAATACTTGAGCAACGGCATTGGCTTCATCAATATTGCTCAACTTCAACTCAGAACCACCGTTGAATCCGAACCAGCCGAACCAAAGAATGAACATACCCAATGTGGCCAACGGCATATTACAGCCGGGNATAGGGGTAATTGANCCATCNGCATTGTANTTGCCGGATCGAGGTCCCAGCAGCAGTACTCCGGCCAGCGCCGCAGCCGCGCCACACATGTGCACGATGCCTGAGCCTGCGAAGTCGACAAAACCAGCGTCAGAGAGGAAACCGCCGCCCCAGCTCCAACTGCCCTGAATTGGATAGATGACGCCAGTCATAACGACTGCGAAAAGTAAGAAAGCCCAAACTTTCATCCGTTCGGCAACGGCGCCAGAGATGATGGACATTGCGGTCGCAACGAACACTACCTGGAAAAAGAAGTCGGACTTACCAGAGTAATAAACGTCGCCACCTGAGGCGAGAACGTCTTCTACCGAGTTGTCTGGGCTAAGCATCATGCCGCCTGCGTACATCAGGTCATAGCCGATAACTATGTACATAATGCAGGCGATTGAAAACAGCCCGATGTTTTTGACCAAAATACCCGAGGTATTCTTTGATCGAACCATGCCCGCTTCGAGCATCGCAAAACCGGGTGCCATGAACATAACCATGGCCCCCATTACTAAGAAGTAGAACGTGTCTACTGCATAAGCTAATTGAATCAGATCTTCCACAATCGTCACTCCAATATTTCAAGTGTTAAGTGTCCTAGACAGCTCCAGGTCCTGTTTCTCCAGTTCGAATACGAACCGCCTCTTCAAGTGCCGTAACAAAAATCTTGCCGTCGCCGACCTTGCCCGTATTCGCGGACTTGGTGATTGCTTCGATAACCTGATCCTGAAGAGCATCGTCAATTGCCGCTTCGATCTTCACCTTGGGTAAAAAATCGACGACATATTCTGCTCCGCGATATAGTTCGGTATGGCCTTTCTGTCGTCCGAACCCTTTAACTTCCGTAACCGTCATGCCTTGCACGCCGACCTCCGAGAGTGCCTCGCGAACATCGTCCAACTTGAACGGTTTAATAATCGCGGTGATTAGTTTCATTGTTTTCTCCTAAACGTTAGGGACATCTGAGATGCCAGAGCATTTCAGAGTGGATTTGATGTGGAAGATCAAATGCGTTTCGCAGAGAAATTCTCTACGAATCGGCCAGCGATAGATACCTTCCCCGCTGCCAATAACAACTTGCCTTCCGAACAAACGTCCCGTCCGGTGTTTAGCAATATGCGTGCCGACTTTCAGACAAATGTCGAAAAGAAGTACAAACATCGAACCAACAGTCGCAGTGACGACTTTTTGCGAGGTTTTACTTGCAACCGGCGCACCAACTTGGGCATACACAAGAGGCGCATAGACGTCGGCTGAGATGGTGGCGGCTGCAATCGCCCCAAAATGAAACAAAATGTTTGTGGTTGCGCTCTGCCATGGTGCGAACAAAGGGGGACTGACGCCTTCTACGGTTGTCGGCTGACGTGTGCAGCAGTTGAAGTGCATGGTGAGGACTAGCCGGTGCGCTACACTAAAAGGGCTTAAGACACTTCTCTGCTTGGACCAGATACAGACTTGGAACAAACACAGGTTTCGACGGGGCACAGACTTTAAGCAACGGCTTGTTTGTCATGGCCACAGCGCGCCACGTTTTCGCTTAAGCGCAATGGACAATGCTGGGAAAACTCGAGATAACTAGTGCCCTAGAGCACTAGGGATGCCAAAAGAAGCCGCAATATTAGGAACAAAGGAACCACCATGCACGCAGACCCATTTGTCGAGCTGTTACAGCCCATCCGCAGGCTACTTGATCAAGCCTTGTCTCATGACCTAGCAGCATCCCTTGGGGCTGATATCGAAGCCAAGGCGCAAAAGGTATTTAAACAAATGGCACTGGTGCCAAAGCACGAGTTTGCAGCTCAGCAGGCCTTGCTAACAACCCTTGAGCTGCAAATCACCACCCTTGAAGCGCGCCTATCAAAACTGGAAGCCGATTCGCAAAATGGTTCTTCCTCTGATTTCGTTGTTTAGGGCCGGGTTAAGACCCAGCTTTAGACTAAGTCCTGAACGCTAAGACGCTAGGCGGCATTGGTCAGACCCCATGAATCGCAAGGCCTCCGTACTCACTAGGGCGGCTTTTGGGCTTGAGACTCACCTAGTCTATGTCGAGTGTCATCTCAGTGGCGGCTTACCGGGCACCACTAATGTTGGTCTTGCAGAGGGGGCCGTTAGAGAAGCCAGAAATCGTGTAAAAAGTGCTATTCGCAACAGTGGCTTTAACTATCCGACCAGCCATATCACGTTGAACCTTGCCCCAAGCCACCTGAGTAAATCTGGTAGCGGGTTCGATTTGCCGATTGCTGTAGCCCTCTTGGCGGCTAGTGGGCAAATACCCCAGCAGGCACTTGAGGGCCCTGAGTTTGTCGGCGGGCCGGGTTTGTTTGGCGAGCAGCGTCGTGCCAGCAACTTACTCGCCAGTGCTGTAGCCAGCCAAGCCGCCGGCCATCGCCTGTTTTTACCCCTCGCCAATCAGCAGGAGGTTACGCTCGTTGGCGCTCAACAATTTTGGCCCGCCGCCAATCTGCTCAGTGTGGTTGAGCTATTAAGTGCTCGGCAAGCGCCGCCCCAGCCAGTTGTGGCCGATGACCCACCGACCCTGGCACCAGTGTCGACCAACTCCTTCGATCAGGTCATTGGCCAGCACCAAGGCAAGCGTGCACTAGTGATCGCAGCGGCGGAAGGCCATCACATGCTGATGGTCGGACTCCCGGGTACCAGTAAAACACTGCTTGCCGAAAGCTTAGTGGATTTACTACCCGACCTAGAGCGAAAACAGATGCTGAAAGTAGCGACAATCTATTCCGCCTTTGGCAGCGAGCGGCGACACTATGCCCGGCCACCATTGCGCCGCCCGCACCATTCAGCCAGCAACGCTGCCATGGGCGGCGGCGGACATCTGCCGGCGCCGGGAGAAGTAACCCTAGCTCACCGGGGCATTCTTTTTTGGACGAGCTGCCGCACTTCAAACCTACGGCCTTAGATTTACTGCGCGAACCCATTGAAACCGGAGAAATAGCCGTTATACGGGCACGCTATCGCGCGGTGTTTCCATCTCGCTCTAAACTCATCGCGGCAATGAACCCCTGTCCAGCAGGACGCTCTTGCAAGGAGCACACATGCCGCTGCACAACAAGCCAAGTGCAGCGCTATCAAAGCCGCATTTCGGTCCCGCTGCTCGACCGAATAGATCTGCATGTCCCAGTACCAGAGCTAAACCAAGAACTGATGTTTGCCGCAGGCGGGAAGGAACCAAAGAACAACAGACATACGCCTCTAGCGGAGTTGAGAGAGCAGATTGCAATGGCGAAGCAGATTCAAGTGCAACGCCAAGGCTGCCTGAACGCTTACTTAAATGGCTCGGCCCTAGCCCAACGTATGGCCGAAGCAGGTCTTACCTCCGCATTCTTGACACGGGTTAGCGAACACTTCGAACTGTCTATGCGCAGCTACCATAAAGTTTGGCGTATTGCGTCGGCCCTTGATGATTTGGACAAGGCCACCAGCATAGTCCAGCGCGACCGCACCGATGCAAGAAAGGTACTTTGTTGAAGCCTTGGGTTATCGAGCCATGCAGTGGGGCGGCGGACCCCCATAAGACTGAGGCTACGGTGCGCAAAGTAAAAAGGGCCCCGAAGGGCCCTTTGGAACCGGAGTCTGGCTCGCGTTCTAGAATGACTTACCTAGTGAGAAAACGATGCCTTCACCGTTGCCGTATGTGTTTTCTTCTGGGTCGTCTTCTGCCTCAATTTCGTCGCTTGGGAAGATCAAAGCCACGCCTACGTCGATATCAGCGATAGTAGTACCGTACCCAATTTCGAAGTAATCACCATCGAATTCATCGCCGAAGGTACCATAGGTGCCGTAAAAGCCAGCGCCCAAATCAATTGAAACATCGAGGAAGTCGTAGTCTTCACCGCCATTGCCGTCCCATTCGCCAACTGAATAACCAATGGATACAGGACCGTAGCCCAGGCTTAGGTTGACTTCTTCGTATGTGTCATCGAAGTCATCGGTGTAGTAATAACCTGTGAAGCCAACACCTACTGAGATTTCTCCGATGTCCATGCCGTATCCGCCATAGATGTCGTACTCAAGGCCTTGGCCCACATCTGCCGTCCAAGCTCCAACGTAGAAGCCTCCGCTCTCGTAATCAACACCGGCGCTGGCAGAAGAGTTCTTCTGGTAATAGCCGCGGTAGTAGTACTCAGATACATAACCCACGTTGTACGAAACTTCGGCGGTTGCGACGCTTGCCGCACCCATGGACCCTACAGCAATCGCTGCTGCGGAAAGGAATTTAGTGACTGTTTTCATCGTCTCTCCTGACTAATCATAAATAAGTTGTGGCGACTAACATTCACCACATTCAGCGTTAACCTAGCCGTGTGCTACGGCGCATCTAATGCTGCTTGAGAGAAAGCAACAAGTGGGCCAACTTTGAACCGCACTGGGACCAAAGTGGGACCTAGCCCGTTAACCCCTGTTTTAATTGAAGTTTTAGGTTGATCTTTTTCGTCTTTTCTAACGCAAAGGTGATTTGAGACCCGCCGCGCCGCGACCGAGCACTTAAATCGCGCACTAATACGAATCTTATGCACACAAAACCTGGTGCGGCGCACTGTTTTAGTGCAACTCTAGGAAGATCGTGGCTGGCCTGAAAAGGGCATTCCGTCCTGTTAGTACGGGACCAGATTTTTCAGTGTTATAAGTACCAGGACGTTACGGCGTCTGTGAGTTCAACGTCGGACCAAGTCATGCTTACACCAATAGCAGGCTCAGTAGACCCGCGCTGTTTCGGTGCGCTAGATATCTTAAAATTCAGTTCAAAAAAACAAGAGGATTCTCAATAATTTTTAGATAAAGCTACATTATTGGGCGGCGTTCGAACAGTGTCTGAGTTGTCAGAGCTGAGACAAATAATTAATGAGGCGATCTGGGTTCATTGCGAAGTTCTCTTTCATCGCTTCTGCGGAAGCGTAAACCGCCTCTCTGTTGACCGCATCACCCACCTGAATAACTCCGACCATTGCCATTACCAGATGAGGGTCACACTGATAGACGTAAATACCTTCCTGATCTAGCGTAACGCTTATGTCGGTACTCAAGAGGCCAGCCCACTTTTCAGCTCCATCAGGGATCATGCCTTCTATGGCCGCCGAATTATGAGCTAAATCCGTCGCCCGAAAGTGTACCGTGTCGCCCAAAGAGACTTTCAAAACCGCCGGTTTGAAGACCATTGATCCTTCTGGGCCGCTATTGAGCATCTCAACAATGTGCTCTGAACCCTCTGATAGACCCACTTTTTCAAAGGAAGCCTGCTGAGCTACCTGCGCAGGCTCTTGGCCTACTTCATCCTCTGCGGGAACCGCAATTGCAACGCTACCAAACGGCTTGAGCCTTTCGTCGATCTCATCGTAGCTACCTGGCGGCACGCTAGCGGCATTTACCGATAAAATAGCGAGTGTGCAGAACACCATTGCTGTTCGACTTAATCTCAATAGGTATCTCCAGTTATTTGTTCTTATCCAACCGGTTGATGAGGCCACCAAGAACTTTTTTACCCGAGGGGCTTATTTCCAGACGAGTGTTGCGCCTATTCACTCATTATAACCTTAACGCCTAGTCGCGTCGAATAACTCACGACCAATCAGCATTCGCCGGATCTCACTGGTGCCCGCACCAATTTCGTAGAGCTTGGCGTCACGCAGCAAACGTGCCGCCGGATAGTCATTAATATAACCATTACCACCCAACGCCTGTACTGCCTGCAGAGCATGCTGGGTGGCGCGTTCTGCCGCGTAGAGAATACAGCCTGCGGCATCTATGCGAGTGGTGCGGTCGGCGTCACAGGCGGCTGCCACCGCATACACATAGGCGCGAGCCGCATTAGTTTCGGTGTACATATCGGCGATTTTGGCCTGCATCAGTTGGAATTCGCCTATCGGACGCCCAAACTGCTGGCGCTCATGAACATAGGGCATTGCCACGTCTAATGCGGCGCGGCTCAGACCGAGGGCACCACCGGCCAACACCACACGCTCGTAGTCCAAGCCGCTCATCAAAATGCTCACGCCTTGTCCAACCTTGCCGAGAATCTGGCTCTTAGGAATGCGACAGTCTTCGAAGATCAGCTCGGCGGTGTCCGAACCGCGCATACCCATTTTGTCGAGCTTGTTGCCGGTGCTAAATCCGACCATGCCTTTTTCTACCAAGAAGGCAGTAATTCCCTTAGTGCCCAGCGCGGGATCAACGGTTGCATATACCACCAGCACATCGGCCCCGGGGCCATTGGTAATCCACATTTTATTGCCGTTGAGTATGTAGTCGTCGCCATCATCAAGGGCGCGCAGGCTCATGCTGACCACATCCGAACCTGACCCCGGCTCGCTCATCGCCAGCGCACCCAAATATTCACCGGAGACCAACTTCGGCAAATAGTTCTGCCGCTGCTCGGCTGTACCAAAGCGAACAATCTGATTAACGCAGAGATTAGAGTGCGCGCCATAAGACAAGCCTACCGAACCTGAAGCCCGACTGATTTCCTCCAGCACAATGGTATGGGCCAAATAGCCCATGTCGACGCCGCCGTATTCCGTAGGCACAGTCATACCCAGCACGCCTAGCTCACCAAGGCGCGGCCATAAATCTCGAGGGAATTCGTTATCGCGATCTACGGTTGCAGCGCGGGGTGCCAATTCTTTGGCACAGAAACTGGCCACGGAGTCGCGCAGCTGGGCGATGGTTTCACCATGTCCAAAATCAAAGTCTGGTACTACATTCATTGCGCTGTCTTTTTCTCGGTTCCGAACGCCGAATTCTACCCGATCTGATTTTTAGCGCAGGCAAATTTGCGTATCGAGCTAGGCCAAAATACCTGTGGATCAGCTGCTCAGGGCTGCGACCCGAGCTACATGCAACATCTTGGCTTGGCTAACTTGGCTTGGAGTGCGGCATGTTTGGATCTTTGATGTAGCCCCTGACCTCATCAAAGATCTGGGCTTGTCGATCCAAACCCCGAGCCCGCCGTGCTACGAATCAGCTGCTGTTACAGCAGCCCCTGTTTATTCGCCCACTCCTGGGTCTTATCTAGAGCAACCGCAAGCTTGCTGACCAGCTCGTCGAGCTGCGGCTCATTGATAATCAGCGGCGGACAAATGGCTATGGAGTCGCCAAGATTGCGCAACACCAAACCCGCCTCATGACAGGCATTAGAACAGTAAGCGCCGACGCCTGCTGACGGCGCAAACGACTGCCGTGGCTGCGGACGACGCACCAGTTCAAGGGCGGCGATTAGGCCTTTGCCCCGCACCTCTCCAACAATAGGATGATCAACAAACTGTTGCAGGCGCTGCTGCAAAATAACGCCCATTTTGTGCGCATGGGCAAACAGGTCTTGTTCTTCCATCAACTCCAAGTTTCGCAGCGCTACCGCAGCGCATACCGGATGACCCGAATAAGTGAAGCCATGGGCAAAATTCCCTAGCTCGCCAGAACGCTCAGCAAAGGCTTCGTACATGGTCTCGGGCAGCAAGACCGCGCTGATGGGCAGGTAGGCAGACGATAGCGCCTTGGCGATACTCATGGTTGTGGGCTTAATGTCCATAGACTGAGCACCAAACGGCGCACCGGTACGACCAAAACCACAAATCACTTC
>PCCE01000026.1 GCA_002731575.1 Gammaproteobacteria bacterium
CACAAGAGCCATGGGCGCAGATAACAGAGGCGCTGCGCTAAACTCCTGCAAGACTGAAGGCATCACAAATGTGATGTTTGAGGCACTGGAGGCTGCCTGCGCAAAGCTTTGTCCAGATCTACAGTTGTTTATTGGCTGGACGCATCAAGCACAGAACCTTAAAGGTCAAATTTTAAAGAAGGTCATGCTCCAAGGCGTTGATGAGGGCATTGTGTGTTTACCCGTCCATGACGCTGTAGCTGTACCTCAGAGACATCAAGCATGGGCAGAGGCTGCCATGGTACACGCTTGGACTGATGCTGTGGGTTGTGATGTAAAGCCAAGAGTGAAAGTGGATGTGGCGGCTTAAACAAACTAAGCCGCCTTGTCTTGATATAGCAATCGGATTACTTTCCCGCAGCTTTCATCATAAGGTGAGTAGGCTCAAAAGGCTCAAAGCCTACAAATTTTCCGTCCTTAAACGTAATCATATGCAACGCTTTGGTGTTCAGATTAGTAGCTGTATAAGTGGTGGTGACGAATATTTTATCTCCAGACTCATAGAAGGCTATCGGGGTAACTTTTAAGTCAGGGAGTGCTTTCCCTAATGGCTCAAGGACTTTTTCGATTACCTCTGCAGGGCCTGTATACGTGCCTGTCCAAGGCAAGCCCTCTGGCATAACCCAAGTTGCATTGTCTGCCTGACCAGCTGCCCAAGCCTCCATGTCTCCTGAAGCAAATGCCGCATAGCTGGCCTTTGCTGTTTTCAGGTTCGCAGACATTTCTCCAGCCTCATGATGACCTGCGACTGCTACTTGGGACGCGAAAAGTGTTACTACGGCTAGTAGAAATACTCTCATAAAATTGACCTTATTCTCTTTTAATTGTGCGTTATCGCCTTACGGAAAGTAGCACACCTATATGCGTCTGTTGTTACGAGTTTGAAAATCTCTTTCGGTGGCCGATGCCAAGAGTGAAGCTGTTGGTTGTGATGTAAAGCCAAGGGTGAAAGTGGATTGGGCCTGATGGAAAATGTGACTGTATTGCTCGAATACCTTTAGGCTACTGCCGAAACGACTAACAACTTAGTTTGTCTCAGCGACAAATGCGGCAATTATTTGGCTAAACTCATCTTCCAAGTCATCGCGCGCCGTGATTACCCCGCCAAACTCTTTCCCGTCGGGACCAAAAAAGGCACCAGTAAAGCTTCCAACACCATAAGCTTCCCCACCCCAAGTTACCGTGCCACTGGCCGTTCGGCCGTTTATTACGCCATCAAGTTGGAACCCGCCTGCACTTGCACCCTCTATCCTTGGCCAATCCAAGCCTGGCGTTCGCTTTGAAAATACGGCATCGAAGGTCAGGTACCCGCTGATTGTCTTACTCTCATAGTCAATATCTATCTCGCCATCGCTTTCAGCCGCCAGATAGTGTTGCACAGACCCGCCTGTAAAACCGACACCACGCGTGTGATAAAGAGATATGCCCCTACCATCCATATAGGCTAAACCCGTCGTCGGCATATCACCAGCAGCCGTGAGGTCGCCGCCAACGGCGGCTATTAAGTCCTCGCCGTAGTCTTCGTCACTGCAAAAGCTCGACAAGAAGCAGTTCTCCCCATAATCCACGCTAACTAGCACGGGCGCTGCATACTCTGTCTCCAAGTAACCAGCTAAAAGCTCTCGGTCTGCCCAATAACCAAAACCCAACGCGGTATAGTCAGTTTGAGTTAGGGACGTTGTGTCATTGAATGTGCCATCCTGTGACCACCAATAGAGAAACTCCTCGAGCGCATTGCCTACACTGTAAGGTTCTTCGAATAATTCGATGACCCAAGAAACGTCAAAGTCAGGTTCATATCGCTCACCATTGGTATCTAAGAATGTTTTGTTAACTGTAAAGCGGTTGCCAATATCTCCATCTGAGTTTTGAACTATCACAAGGCTTAACTCTGATGCATCCAAGGGTCCATAAATATATGAGATAGAACCGTCAGAGCTATCACGGTAGATCAAGCTTCCTGCAACCAAGTCGACGTTATCACCGACCCCTAGACTAGTAAGTTTTGTGTAGCTGTAAGAAACAGCATTGGTAGTGGCTTGCTGATTACCCGTACTAATCCCGCCGCCGCCGCCACCGCCACCGCCGCAAGCTGCGAGGACTGTGAAGACGCAAAGAAAAGTCGCTATCTTATGTGAAGACATAGAAATCTCGTTTGTGTCAAGGTACAGGAAAGGTTAGCAGACTAACGCGTCAGGCGAGGAAGGGCTATTACTCAAAACGCCTGTTTGGGCCTCTGAGAGCGTCTCAGGGGAATGTTCGGCTGTCATCTCAAGCAATTACCAATGAGTGCGCTCAAAGTGTGTGGGGCTGCCTAGGATCCTCTAGCTTTTCTCAAGTAAACAAGAGCTAACGCTGGCAAGGCTTTGTGGCTAAAAAAGACCTGAGGATAAGGAGTAAAGGAGCAGATAAAACAGCATTTTCATGCTCTTTTATTTTTTAAAATGCACTTTGATGTGTCTGGTGGGTAACTACTGAGATATTGGAGCAGCTTTAGGGGGGCCGCCTACTTACAGCGAACCCACCTCTGTTAAAGATAATCCAAAGATAATTAAGCGCCCCAAAGATAATCCAAAGATAATTTATGCTACTAAAATCGTTGAAACCCTTGTAAAATAGCGCCTTTAGAACTCGGGTTGATGCTTCTCCCGGGCACCATCTTTTGTGACAAGTTATCCCATAAGCTCTGCCCGTCTGCCACTGCCAAGCCGCACTCAGGCTCGCCGTCGAAGCCCGTGTTTGTGCTGGAGCACGTTAGCATCATTCGCCTGCGGTTATTGAAAAGATTGGTGTCTGGCCAAGCAACGGGGACTGTAGGCGCAGATGGAGCAAACGTGGCCTTGGCCGTGCTAACGCGCTTAGTTTTATATCGCACAGGAGGGCTCACATGATCGTTGTGATTTGGGGGGTTGCCGGCAGCGGTAAAACCACCATTGCCCGCGCACTGGGCCAGCACCTTGGATGGGCTTGGTTTGATGCCGATGACTATCACCCCGAGGCCAACGTTGCAAAAATGGCCGCGGGAGTCGCGCTTAGCGATGCGGACCGACAGCCTTGGCTGCAACGACTACGAGCACTCATAGACGACTATGCTGACCAGACACATGCTGTACTTGCCTGCTCAGCGCTGCAGATGGCCTACCGTCAAACCTTGGGCTTTGGGCAAGCCCATGTACGTAGCGTGCTACTTAACGGCAGTCCGGCGTTAATTGCCCAACGTTTGCAGCAACGCCAAGCGCACTTTATGCCCGCAAGCCTGTTAAGCAGCCAGTTCGACCTACTGCAACCCCAGCACGACGGCCTCACGTTGGATATTGCGCAAAACCCAGATGACCTAGTTGAGCAGATTAGCGACTGGCTGACGGATTAACCTGAATCGATTAACGTAAGCCCACGCTTTGAGCCACTGGCCAGAGCACTCGTTTTGTTACTAATTCATGGAGGATTTATGCAGGAACCTACCGCCCTTGACTTACCCATGGTCGATCCGCTGCCTGAGACAACACAAAAGTACTTTGATATTTGTCAGGACAAGCTGGGCATGGTGCCCAACGTACTGCAGGCCTATGCCTTCGATGTGAACAAGCTAAATGCGTTCACAGCCTTTTATAACGACCTGATGTTGGGCCAAAGCGGCCTGACCAAGCTTGAGCGGGAAATGATTGCCGTGGTGGTGTCGGCCATTAACCGCTGCTTTTACTGCCTAACTGCTCACGGTGCAGCAGTTCGCGAACTTTCCAGCAACCCAGTGCTGGGCGAACAACTGGTAATGAATTACAAGACCGCAGCCTTGGAGCCAAGGCAAAGAGCCATGCTGGACTTCGCTGCCTTACTGACAACTGCCAGCGCGAGCGTTGCAGAGGCTGACCGTCAAACCCTGCGAGAGCACGGTTTTAGCGACCGAGATATTTGGGATATCACCAGCGTCGCAGCGTTTTTTAATATGACCAACCGGGTTGCAAGTGGCACCGCCATGGTGCCCAACGAGGAGTATCACAGCCAAGCGCGTTAGCAGGTTGCGCGTTTCATCTCACGTTCACCGCAGATTTGTCATCTTCTAAACTTTTGCGGAGAACAGTCTTGCCTCGCGTTTTATTGTCAATGGCGACTGCGGTGTTGTTTGCGCTATCTGGGCCGGCTCACGCCATAGAAGCTCTAGCCTTTGAGGTGCTGGACAAACAGGGTCAAATTGAGATCCGTCGTTATGCAAAACACCTACTTGCCACGGTTCGGGTCAGCGGTGACTTTTCCGATGTCGGCAGCCGTGCCTTTCGTCCACTGTTTAACTACATCAGCGGCGATAACCGCAGCGAGGAAAAAATCGCCATGACAGCACCTGTGCTGCAGCAACCTACGGACAGTGCCAATCAATGGCTGGTTTCCTTTGTTATGCCAAGCGAATTTGATCAGAATTCGCTGCCCATACCTGCTTCTGAGTTAGTTCGCGTATCGGCGCAGCCTGCAATGCTTATGGCCGCCATAGAGTACCGTGGTGGCTGGAGTCAGGACCGTTATCGCGAGAACGAGGCGTACTTGCTAGACGCGGTCACTGGCCTGTCGCTGCAGGTATGCGGCGAGCCACGCTGGGCACGGCATGATCCGCCATTTATGCCACGGTTCATGCGCAAAAATGAGGTGCTGTTGCCGCTCTGCTCTATTACTGGCCAATAGCTCTATCCGCTAGGTGCTGCGAGCTATGGGCTTTCACCACGGCAGGCTTTGTCCGTTTAGCCGCAGGAACCGACCGCTCTGCTCGGGCACCAAGGACTCCACTAGTTCGAAGAGCTGTGCTGCACAGGCTGCCGCGCTTTGCACCGGCTCTTTGCGGGTTTTAGTGAACGCCCGGGATAGGTTGGTAGTGGTCGTGCCCGGATGCACGGCAACAATGGTTGGCAAGCTGCGCCAGCGGCTACACTCAATGGCCAAACACTTGATACCCATGTTCAGGGCAGCCTTCGACATGCGGTAGCCATACCAACCGCCCAAACGATTGTCTTCGATACTTCCCACTTGCGCTGACAAGAATGCTGCACGCATATCTGTGTCGCGTAGCCGCGGCGCGAGCACGGAAAAGGCACTCAACGGTCCCACCGCGTTGACCTGATAGTCATGTTGCAGCTTGGCCGCGGCCAGTTGGCGCAGAGTTTTCTCTGGCTGCCCGTGTGCACCGGCGAGAATGCCAGAACAACAAATCCAGCGGTTGATCGGCTGATCGACCTGTTGGGCCAAGGCGGCTACTGAATCAGGATCGCCCAAATCCACCTGTATCCAGTGCACTGTCGATGCGCAACTGCTCACCGGTCTATGGTGGGTTGCATAAATACGCTGGATACCCGGCATTCGCGCATAGAGTTCCAGCAAAGCGCGACCTATACCACCTCCCGCCCCGACAATCATGACGTTCATAAACATGCCTGTTTTGATTGAATTTAGACTCACAACTTAACCAAAACATGATCAAAGGCATGTGATAATTGAATTTTGGCCGATATGTCCAAATATTTGTTGACTTCGTTATCGTTAACATAGATTTTGATTAGACAACTTATTCATCTCGAGCTGGCAGCTATGACTCAAACTAGACGGAACTTCTTCCACGCGGGCATTGCTCTTTGGACGGCCTCACTGGTGCCTACGGTCACCATCGCTGCCAACCCACCTGAGCTTCAGGAATCTGACCCGATCGCCGTAGCCCTTGGTTACAAGAAAGACGCGGCAACAGTAGACACCACCAAGTACCCGAAACGCGCGGGAGCCACAGGCGCAACCCAATTCTGTAGCAACTGTGCACTCTACTCGGCGGGAGCCGATGGCTTAGGCGGCTGCACTGCTATTCCCGGCAAGCAGGTCGCCGGTGCGGGATGGTGCAACGCGTGGATCCCGACGAGCTAATCCACTTTTGATAACTTTATAGGCAGAACCTTATGGAAAGACTCACAATTGGCGCTGTTGCCAACTTAACCGGTGTGCCGACGCACACCCTGCGTAAATGGGAAAGCAGACATTCAATTGTAACCCCCAACCGTAGCGAGTCAGGCAGACGCTTCTACACCAACGAGCATGTACAGCGCTTGTTGCTGGTGAAGCGGCTGATGGGCGAGGGCCACTCGCTTGCTGAACTTGCTCGGCTCAACAACGATGAGCTGGACATATTGGCTGTGCGTCATGAGCAGAGTCGCGCCGCCAATCACGATGGTGGGGCGGACGTGGTTGGGCTTAACCTCACAACTTTGTTCGAGCGTGCGGAACCTTCTTTAACACCATCCTTTAGCGGTTTCTCGCAAACCCTAGAGAGGTGGCTGGATCAACCCCAGCATATAAAGAACAGCAACCATGGAACGCTTGTCGTGGAAAGCGACACGCTGCCGGACGTTGTCGTAGAGCGCTTGGTCGCCCTGCGCAACCGCCACTACCAACGCATTGTGGTGATTTATGCCTTCGCGCCCAGACGCATTGAGCAGCTTTTGGCATCCCACGGTATTCAGGCGGTGAAAGCGCCAGCTACATCGGAAAAAATCCGTTCCTATCTAAGCGTTGAAGCGCCCGAAGCAGTGACCACGGACTACGAGGTAGGCGTGAGCGCATTTGATCCAGAGCAGTTGTCGCATATTGCCAACATGATGCCGAGCCTCAACTGCGAGTGCCCCAACCACATTGCCAAGCTGTTGATCGACATCAGTGGTTTCGAGAAATACTGCATGCAGTGTATTGACGACGATCCGTCCCAAGCGACCTTGCACGGTCAGTTGGCAGATATGACGGCCCATGCGCGCTCCATTTTTGAATCAGCATTACGCTCTGTGGCTTTGGCGGATGGTTTAGATCTCGAATCTCTACCACCGCAAACCAAGCACTAAACGGCTGGCATTAAAAAGGCCCATTCGGGCCTTTTTTTGCGCTGACGGCCAGCGTGCTGAGGGCAAGATACGCTAGGGGATCGGGAGGTAGCCATCCTCTTCGCCCTTGGTAAACACGCCCACTGCATCATGAGCATGCAGACTTTCATGGTGCTCAATACGCACCCAGAAATCTTCCCAGCGCTGGTCTTCGCCCAAGGCTGTTTTCAAGCGTCTACCAGCGTCTTCTACGAACATCAGATTTTTACCGTTAAGGCGTGCGAACTCTTGTTCGTCTTCGCGCTTCACTGCGCTTTGCACTGGCGTCTTTAGCGATTCTTCAACCGCATTTATCAGCTGGGTAATCGGCAGGTCTTCTAGACCGCTGTCGAGACGCACTAAGATTTTCGCCGTACTACGCTGACTGTGCGGGGTGGCCAAAATGCCTTCCTCAGTGCCTAGCCAATCGTTTACGGCGTCGATACTGACATTGCCATTAGCGCCAAAATCTTTCTTGAACTGTTCCTGAATCAACTGCCGTGCAAGGGCTGCCGAGCATGGGCAAGTGGAGGAATATTGCACTTCGACAGACAGTTCCAGAGCAATCTGGCCCTTAATCAGCGTGCCTTTCACCATTACTGGATAGGAGGCCCAACCCACATTGTCGCTGAGCAATGCTGGCCGCCGCACAAAGTGATCGAACTCGAATTGCACAAAGGCGTTAGTGCTGAGGTCGTGATGGGATTCCAGCACCGAACCCAGCAGCATTTTTAGGCCAGAGGCCGTTAGCGGTCGGGTTGCTGCGTGCTCGTCGAGCAGCAGATAAAGCCGCGACATGTGAATGCCCTTGGCCAAGGGATCTGCCAAGTTAACGTAAACCTGAATGTTGGCGTGTACGTCCTTGGTTTGTTCGCCGTCTTTCACCTTCAAAGGCTGATGGACATTGCTCATACCAACCCAGTCGAGGGTCGCTTGGGCTTCAGCCAACGCGCGGTTGGCAATATCGGGCATGTCGGGAACGGAGACCAGCTTTGCTGTACTCATAATAATTCCTGGTGGAGTTGCGTTTGAAAAGTCAGGCTACGTAGCGTGGGGTCAACGAAATGTGAACGCTGGGGAGAAAGACTCTGACTCTTTGCCGACTCTGCATAGCGGCAGCGCTAGTAGAAATCCGCGGGCTAGTTTTGCAGTTCCTGGTCGCTAAGCGGCCGCGCTTCATCAGGCACCAGTACCGGAATACCGTCGTCTATGGCGTAAGCCAAACGGCTAGCCACACTCCACAGCTCATTCAAATCGCGCTTGTACTGCAGCGGTGTCTTGCTCACAGGGCAGACCAATAGTTCCAGTAATTTTGGGTCCATCAGGTATCTCGTGCTACGGCAAATGGGTCCTTGAGCATAATGGTCTCATTGCGATCAGGTCCGGTTGAAATGATGTCAACCGGCGCGCCGACGGCTTCTTCAACCACGCGAATGTAGTTCTGCGCGGCCTTTGGCAAATTTTCAATGGCGCGAATACCCAGCGTAGTTTCTTGCCAACCTGCCACTTCTTCATAAATTGGCGTGACATCGTCGTAGAACTCGCTGCCGTGATTTGGGCCGCTAAGACTGCTGCCGCCATCCTCATAACCGACACAGATTTTGATGCTGTCGAGGCCATCGAGAACATCGAGCTTGGTCAGACATAGCCCCGAGATGCTGTTGACCTGCACCGCTTGACGCAGCGCTACCGCATCAAACCAGCCGCAACGGCGGGGCCGACCTGTGGTTGAGCCAAACTCGTGTCCGCGCTCGGCTAAACCGGCGCCGATGGCATCGAAGAGTTCCGTTGGAAAGGGACCAGACCCCACGCGAGTCGCATAGGCCTTGGTAATGCCTAAAACATAGTCCAAGTAGCGCGGACCAAATCCGGTGCCCACTGCTGTGCCGCCGGCTGTGGTATTCGACGAGGTAACATAGGGGTAGGTGCCTAAATCCACATCCAGCATGGCCCCCTGAGCACCTTCAAATAGTATGTTCTTACCTTGCTCACGCAGGCTATGCAGCAGCGGTACAACATCTACCGACATGGCCTTCATTTGCTCAGCAATATCCGCACACTCGTCTAGTGTTTTGGAGAAGTCTTGGGCGGGCTTTTTGTAATATTGGGTGAGCATAAAGTTGTGATACTCCATCACCTCGGCTAACCGATCAGAGAACGTTTGCCAGTAGAACATGTCTCCAAGCCGCAGGCCGCGACGGGCGGCCTTGTCTTCATAGGCCGGGCCAATACCCCTACCCGTGGTGCCAATTTTTCTTTTGCCGCGGGCCTCTTCCCGTGCCAGATCAAGTTCCACGTGGTAGGGCAAAATAAGCGGACACGCTGGCGAGATCTTCAGCCGGTCGCGGACCGGTACGCCACGCGCTTCTAGGGTGGTTATCTCGCGCAGCAGAGCGTGGGGTTCGAGGACCACGCCATTGCCAATAACGCACTGCACATCGTCGTGCAAAATGCCGGAAGGGATCACATGCAGGACGGTTTTTTCGCCGTCGATTACCAAGGTATGACCAGCGTTATGCCCACCCTGAAAACGCACAACGGCGTCCACTTGATCGGTTAACAAATCGACGATTTTGCCCTTGCCCTCGTCGCCCCACTGCGTGCCAATAACAACTACATTACGGCCCATATCTTTCCTTCCAATGGTTCTCTCTCTGCGCCTTATTGCTGAGTTTTAATGCAGCCCGCGCAGCACCGCCTCGCACGTCTCGGCGACGCGCAAATTTTCATCAATAAATATTAGTGTTCGTTTGCTGGCGTACTGACAGACCGCGCCAGCCACTCGCCCTGTTCTTGAACCAACACTCCATTACAGCTTTGGGGCATGGTTTCGCTTTCGCTGACCGCTACAATAACGCGATGTCCTTCAGCGCGCAGCTTTTTCACCGCATCACCCAAGCCGTCAAGAGACTCCTGTGCAGCAAAAGGTACGAAATAACCGGCAGGCGATAGCGGGGTGCTTGGCATCAGTTGTTTCAAGTTCATATCAAATCCGGTCGCTGCTCTACCTCGACCGAAGACGGCGCCGACACCATCGTAACGTCCACCCTGCGCCAGTGCACTGCCATGCTCTGGGTGATAGACCGCAAACACCGGCCCATTGTGGTACCCGTAACCGGACAGTTCCGATACATCGAAGCGTAAATCCACTCGCGGGTGATTGGCCTGTATCAACGCCGCTAGCGACTGTAACTCTGCCAGTGCAGTGCGTACCGGCTCTGGGGCGTCCTCTAACAAAGCTGCTGCCCTTGGCAGAACAGTTACATCGCCCATCAAATCCGGCAGTGCAGCGAGCATGTCGGCAGTAGCTGAATTGTCGAGGAAGGCACGGATATCACTGGCTCCTTTGCGCTGAATACAGCTAAACAACTCACTTTGCGCAGCCTCGTCGAGACTGCCTTGGGCTACCAGCTCGGCCACTAAACCGAGGTAAATGCCCATATGACCGAGCAATAATACCGGCGAGTGCATGTTCGCCGCCTGTAGCGCCTGCAACATCAGCCCAATCACCTCAGCATCCGCCGCGATGCCGCTGGCTCCGAATATTTCTGCACCGGCCTTTAGCGGCACTCTGGAGGTTTGATCGCCCTGGGGCTTAGCAAAGACCACTGGTCCGGCATAGCAAAAACGCTGGATATTGTCGCTACGTTGGCTGTGCGCGTCGACGCGGACCGCTTGGGATGTCATGTCCGCGCGCACGCCCAGTTGCCGGCCACTGGACTGGTCGACCACCTTGAGGGTTTGCAAATCGAGATCCTCACCGCTACCGACAAGCAGGGCATCGAGGTACTCGATTACCGGCGGCTCTAAATAGTCGTAGCCCCAGCTAACAAACACATCAAGCACCTTGCGGCGCAGCTGCTCAAGTTCCCATGCTTGGGGCGGCAGTACTTCATCTACGCCCTTGGGCAGACGCCAATGTGTGTTCATTAAGAACTACCGGCGAGCGCTGGCTTCACTTGGCCTTGCCACTTTCAAGGTATTTGAAAAAATCGCTGTCGGGATCAAGAACCAACAGGTCGCTTTTGTCTTTAAAGACTTCACCGTAGGCGTTGATGCTGCGATAAAAGCCGTAGAATTCTGGATCCTGATTGAAAGCACTGGCGTAGATTTCCGCAGCCTTGGCATCGCCGTCGCCACGCAGCTGTTCGCTTTCGCGGTACGCTTCCGCCTCGATCACTACCGCATCGCGGTCAGCCTTGGCGCGAATGGCCAACGCTTGCTCCTGACCTTCGGCCCGGTACTGGCGCGCTTCAATTTCACGCTCGGAGTTCATGCGCTCATAAACCGTGGTCGATACCTCTGGAGGTAGGTCAATTTTCTTCACTCTGACGTCAACCACTTCAACGCCAACGGATTCACGCATAACGGCATCTAGATCTTTGCGCAGCTCGCTCATCAGTTCATCACGCTGGCCAGAGATTACTTCGTACATCTCACGGCGGCTGATTTGGTTACGCAAACCTTCGTTAACCCGCTCTTGCAGCAGTCGCTGCGCGCGGCGCTCATCAAACGACGTGCCGGTATAGAAACGCTCGATATCGGCCACCCGCCATTTGACAAAGGAGTCAACGATTAGCGGCTTCTTTTCTAGCGTGTAATAGGTCTCACCTTGAGAATCTAAGGTTAGAACTCGGGCATCAAACTTCTTCACTTCCTGCGCAACTGGCAGTTTGAAATGCAGGCCGGGTTGGATTTCGGCATCGATCAGATTGCCGAACTCAAGCAAGATGGCTTTTTCCGTTTCCACTACCCGATAGGCCGATTGATTGACTAGGCCCACGGCAATAAGCAAAAAAGCGGCGAAAAGAAATGTTTTCATAGGCATCAAATTTTCTCCAAAACTTGCCCTCAGCTTCGTGGCTGAGGCGCTGTATTAATTACCGCGGGTGCGGTTAGTGGTAGTTCGGCTGGTGCTTAGATCCCGCCGCAGCTGTTCTAGGTCGCGGCGCAGTGCCTGCACATCGCCCGGGCTACCCGAGGCGGCAGTAGTCTGACCCAGCTTATCTAGCGGTAAATACATCATATTGTTGCCGCCCTTTACATCGATCATGACCTTGCTGGAGTTTTTAAACACATTCTCCATCGCATCGATGTACAAACGATCCCGGGTTACCTGCTTGGCTTGGCTATACTCTGCCAGCAGCTTTTCGAAGCGCTGGGCCTCACCTTCGGAGCGGGCAATTACCCGATCGCGGTAACCCTGGGCCTCTTCAAGCTGGCGTTGTGCGCTTCCTCGGGCCTCTGGCACCACTTGCTGCGCATAGGCAGTTGCTTGGTTAATAAACTTTTGCTGGTCTTCTTTGGCCTTCTGCACATCGTTGAAAGCATCCTGCGTCTGTATTGGTGGAGCACTTCGATCAATATTAACCTTGGTCACATCGATACCCGCACCATAGCTGCGCAGATAATTCTGCAGGCGATCTTGCACCTCTATGGCAATTGCCTCACGACCATCAGTTATGACGCCGTCCATAGAAGCAGAGCCAACCACATGCCGCAGGGCACTTTCGGTAGCCTGCGCAAGACTGTCTCGGGGTTCGCGCACATTAATCAGAAAGTTTGGCGCGCTGTCGATCACCCACTGCACTGTCAGGCTAACGTCGACGATGTTTTCGTCTTCGGTAAGCATAAGCGCTTGGTGACTATGGGATTGCACCTGAGTGACGTTGACGATGTCGACCTCGTCGATGATCGGCGGATTCCAATGCAGACCGGGGCCGACTTCGTTTGGCAGCACCTCACCAAAGCGGAAGATCACACCGCGCTCCTGTTGGTCTACCTGATAGACGCCGGCAAAGCCGTACAAGCCTAGCGCCAGCAGGAACAGCAGACTCAGGGAACCGCCGGACAACCGATTGCCTGAACTTCCTTTATTGCCATTACCGCCACCGCCACCAAACATGCCAGATAGCTGGCCCTGCAATTTACGGATCGCCTCATCAAGATCTGGCGGTCCGTCATTGTTGTTGCCGCGATTGCCCCAGGGGTCCTTATCGCCACCGCCTGATTCGTTCCACGCCATAATTTTACTCCGCAAGTTAACTCTGTTTTGCCCCAAAAGGGCTAAAACGCATAATGTTTGTCTTCAATATCGGCTAACCGTTCGTGCTGACCCCTTCAGCAAGCCTATTCGTACTCTTTGCTGCTGTTCACACTAGTCCTATTCGCCATAGTACCGTTAGTACTATTGCTGTGCGTACTTATACTGTGTTCGATGCTGTTAACGCTCCGTTTAATTCCTAGATTTTCGCGCTTGCTACGTGCACCCGGCGCTGACGCATTTGCCCCAGCAGCTGCTCATCGGCCTGTACTGTAAGCTGCACGCTACCATCTGTCAGCATCGTTTCTTCTAACACCGCCCCGGACTGATAAAGCCAAGCACGGTTTTTTCCGTCATGAGGCTGCAGTAGCACTTGATGCGGCGCCACAACGCCCAGTGCCGCGCCGATTCGATCAAGTAATTCGCCCAAGCCCTGACCGGTTAGTGCCGAGACGAGGGACGCGTTACCACACTCATGCGCTTGCCTGGGATCTAATAGATCAGCTTTGTTCAGAGCCACCAGTTGCGGAACCTCGGCAGCACCAATTTCCGCCAACACTGCCTGCACCTGTTCGATGCGCTCCTCGCGCAGCGGATCTGCCACATCAACCACATGCAGCAACAAATCTGCATGCACTACTTCTTCCAGCGTCGCTTTAAACGCCTCGACTAAGGCATGGGGCAGGACGCTAACGAAGCCAACGGTATCTGTCATCACCACGTTGCCGGCACCGGGCACGTCGATTTTACGCGTTGTCGGATCCAGTGTGGCAAAGAGCAAATCCTCGGCATACACCTCGGCTTGAGTAATGGCGTTGAACAGAGTGGATTTACCCGCATTGGTATAGCCGACCAAGGACACTGTCGGCGTGCCGGTACGATGACGGCCACGCCGATTTTGCGCTCGCCGCCTTGAGACATTTTGCAGTTTTTGCTCTGTTGCCTTCACTCGCTCTGCCAACATGCGCTGATCAAGTTCGATTTGTTTTTCCCCCGCGCCGCGCATGCCGATGCCACCCTTCTGCCGGTCGAGGTGGGTCCAGCCTCTGACCAATCGAGTCTGTGCGTGCTTGAGCTGGGCTAGCTCTACCTGCAGCTGACCTTCATGACTGCGCGCGCGTTCGGCAAAGATGGTCAGAATCAGTTCTGTTCTGGTAATCATTCGACAGTCTAGCGCCTGCTCAAGGTTCCGCTGCTGGCCGGGCGACAAATCGTGGTTAATCAGTACCAGGGAGGCATCAGCCCAGCGCAGTACATCCTTAAGCTCCTCAACCTTGCCGCTGCCAACAAACCAGCGCGGGTGGGGCGTGTCGCGCTTGGCCCGCTCTACCTGCACCACATCCAGCTCAGCCGAGCGCGCGAGTTCTACAAACTCCCCTTCGTCAGGATTTGTTTGCCGACGCAACTCGATCTGCAAAAGCACGGTCTTGCGCCCGGCTTCAGGACGTTCAAATAACACGGAAGATTTTTGTAAAGGTTGCAGGCACGTCTTGTAGAGTGGCAGCTAATTGGGATTTTTCAAGTGCGGTACCGCACGCGGGACCGGACAAACCTTCACTGCCGCGCTCAAGAGCCAAAAAGCAAAAAAGGCGCAAACAGACAAGAGGCAAGCACCGAGATCGCAGGCCCACAGCAATATCGAGTGAGCACAAAGCGCGAAGGGTTAATCCCTGTCGAGCTCGCTGATGGTGACATTGCGCGCCGGCACAACGGTCGAAATGCCGTGCTTGTACACCATTTGGCTGACTGTGTTTTTAAGCAGAATTACGAACTGGTCGAAGGACTCGATTTGGCCCTGCAGCTTAATGCCGTTTACCAGAAATATAGAGACTGGGATTTTTTCTCGACGCAGGGCATTCAAGTAGGGGTCTTGTAATCCATGACCTTTGGAGACGTTGTTCTTGCTGTTTTTTTCTTCTTGCATTTCCACTTATCCGGATTGCTCGCTAAGGCTAGGAATGCAAGGCAAGTACCTAACATCCTGATGCGCCCTGCGCTTTTTTATCGTTCTCAATTTTTCTTTCACGTTGCACGATTTCTTTGTCGTGCGTTCGCTTTTGTGCAGGGTCACTCTACTGCCCTTGCTACCCTTACGACCCTTGCTGCCCTCACCATTGATGCTTTTGGCCTTGAACCCAAAAGACATCGCGCACGCTAGTATATCGCCAAGTAGACCCGCTTGGACAGTTTAGGATGAACTGTCTAACACCCCAATACGTGAAGTGCTTAGTATTTCTGGCCATATGTGGCGAAAAGTAACGAAATTTGTTGCTAAAACCGTTGTCCGTCACAATCGGGTCACACAATAACACCCAGCGCCTCTTGGGGGTCATCGGACGTCACCACCGCACCCTCTGGCCATTTACGCAGCCAAGTCATTTGGCGCTTGGCCAACTGGCGCGTGGCCGCCATGCCTTGTTCAACAAATGTCTGCTTATCGATTTCCTCCGACAAATGAGACCAAGCCTGCCGGTAACCTACAGCCCGCATGGACGGCATGTCTCGGGTAATGTCCCCCCGAGACATAAGAGCCTGCACTTCTGCTAGCAAACCAGCACCCAACATATACTCAAAACGCTGGGCTATGCGCTGGTGCAGTAGCGCGCGATTCGCTGGCATCATGATGACAGTTTCGCTAGTGCAACCGGTGCGCTGCAACAAGGTGCCGCTCGCACGGCTCGCCCACTGTGCAGAAAGGGCATTGCCGGTTGCTCGGATTACCGCTAGCGCACGCAGCAGTCGTTGATGATTGTTGGGGTGAATACCTGCAGCCACTATTGAGTCACGCTGGGCCAGTTCTTGATGCAATACCTCAGCCCCCTGATCGAGTAGCTCGGCCTCCAGCGCTGATCGCGTGGCCAAGTCCGTCGCGGGTAAATCTGCGATACCTTTCGACAAACATTTTAGATACATCATGGTACCGCCGACAACGATGGGTTTTTTGCCCTGCTCTAGAGCTTGGAGAATGGCCGCATCCGCTGCCGCCACAAATTCGGCTGCCGAATAACTGGCTGTGGGTTCGAGAATGTTGATGAGTTTATGAGGGTACTGCTCGAGCTCGGCCGTACTTGGCTTTGCTGTTCCAATATCCATGCCTCGATAAATCAATGCAGAGTCTGCGCTGATCAACTGCGCATGCTCGCGCCCGCCCAAGGCATCTTGCACGGCCATGACCACAGCAGTTTTGCCTATAGCCGTTGGCCCACAAATAACCAGTACGTCGCTTGAATCCAACAGCCGCCGGGACAACGCGCTGCCTACTGTCCGCGTAAAAATAGGCGATCCAGCTCGGCGAGATCGCGCTGAATATAGGTGGGTCTGCCGTGATTGCACAAACCCGCGTTCTCCGTCACTTCCATAGTCCGCAACAGTGCGTTCATCTCAGTCAGCGACAGTTGGCGATTCGCACGCACGGATCCACGGCAAGCAAGGGTTGCCAATACATCAAAATTCTTGCGCGCGATGCTTTCGCCAGTACCAACCTCACTCAATTCACCGAGCAAGTCTTGCACCATTTCTTGGATATTCGCCTTCGCCAATAGCACTGGTACTTCCCGCACGACCACACTGGCTTGGCCAATACGCTCAACCACCAAGCCTGCAGCGTCAAATGGCTCTGTGAACTCTTCAACTAGGTTGGCATCTGCCTCGCTCACGTCAAAAGTCAGCGGCACCAGTAGCCGCTGGCGCGCGATACCATCTCTCGCTTGGGCCTGTTTCATTTGTTCATAGACAATGCGCTCATGGGCTGCATGCATATCAACCATGACCAAACCCTGTTGATTTTGCGCCAATATGTATACGCCGTGGAGTTGCGCGATCGCATAGCCTAGTGGGTGTGCCCCGCTGGCATTCTGCTCGAATTCTTGGTTTTGGTTTTCAGTTTGTATGCCTTGTGCCGCTGCCTCGGACCAGGCCCCGTGATCTTCTGCTACCGAACCCAGCGCGCCACCACCCGCCTGCTGCTGTTCGTGGAGGAGCTGAGCCAGACCTCCGGCGGGAGCACCGGGGCCTGGGCGGCTCGGCATATGGGAGGATAAGTTGAAGGGCCGTTGACTGGGCTGTTGAGTAAATGCCCGGGCAGTGCTTCCTCTGCCTTCGGTAACAAGGGTAGATGCCTCAATTTGCCCAGGACGCAGCCCACGCAGTGCCCGGTTCAGGCTGGAAAATATAAAGTCGTGAACCGCGCGAGCATCACGAAAGCGCACCTCGTGCTTAGTTGGATGCACATTGACGTCAACACCATCAGCCGGCAGCTGCAAATACAGTACATAAACCGCGTGTCGGCCATGGAACATGACATCGCTATAGGCCTGACGAATGGCGTGTCCGACTAACTTGTCGCGAATGGCTCGACCATTCACATAAAAAAACTGTTGGTCCATTTGGCGGCGATTGTGGTGGGGCAGACCAACCCATCCATGCATGCGCAGACCATGGTTGTACTCGTCAATGGCAACAGANTTTGCTANGAAGTCGGCGCTCAGTACCCGTGCTAGGCGGTCTTCGGGGTTGCCAGCCGCGAGGGTTAGAGGTTGCTGTACTCGCCCGGAGCTACCTGTTGTTCTGGCCTGCGCCAGTGAAAATCCAACGTCTATATGCGCCAAGCTCAGGCGACGCAGCATTTGGTCTATTTGGTTGACCTCGGTACGCTCGGCTTTCAAAAACTTGCGCCGCGCAGGGGTGTTATAGAAAAGATCTCGCACTTCTACTGTCGTACCCATTGGGTGGGCTGCGGGACCGGAATCCAGAGTTTGGCCGCCATGACATTCGACAAACCAGCCGCCACCGTCAGCCGAAGTCGCCGATTGCAGTTTCACTTTGGCCACGGACGCCACACTGGCCAAGGCCTCGCCGCGAAAGCCAAGACTATCAATGCCCAGCAAATCATCTGCCGAAGCAATTTTACTGGTGGCATGCCGCTGTAGCGCCAAAGGCAGATCGTCGGCGTGAATACCTCCGCCGTTATCACGCACCCATACGAGGTCTACACCACCAGCCTCCGTGCGTACCTCAACTCTACTGGCACCAGCATCAAGGCTGTTTTCCAGTAGTTCTTTGACTATGGAAGCAGGCCGCTCAACCACTTCTCCTGCGGCAATTTGGTCGGCAACAAAGCTGCTTAATCGTTTTACTCGACCCATGCTTTTACCCTCGCGGGATGTAAATGGTTTGACCAACGCGGATGCGGTCGCTGGACAGGCGGTTACGTTTTTTCAGCGCAGACGAGGTTACGCCATAGCGCACGGCAATTTCCGAAATGGTGTCACCGCGGCCAATGGTATAGCGGATTTCCTCGCGTCGTTCCGCTAACCAAGTTGCCGGGGGCGGGTTGGCGCGCATGAACTCCTGCACTCCACCAGCAATAGCCTTGGCAAGCTTTAGCTGGTGGGAGGCCTGGGAGAGCTTTCTTGCCTCGCTGGGATTTGAGATAAATCCTGTCTCCACCAAAATAGATGGCATATCTGGTGACTTCAGCACCAAAAAGGCAGCTTGCTCTACCTGTTTTTTGTGCAGCTTTGTAATCTTGCCCATATTGCGCAGCACCGCATCGCCCACTTGAATGCTCTGACTACGGTTACCGTCCATGGATAAATCCAGCAGTACCTGAGCAAGCATCGGGTCTTTGTCGTCTAGGCTCACATCGCCCACACCGCCGAGCATATCGGACTGATTTTCTCGCTCCGCCAGCCATTTCGCGGTCTCGCTGCTGGCTCCCCGATCGGACAAGGTATAGACCGAAGCACCGGATACCGAGGACTGCTTAAAAGCGTCGGCATGGATGGAGACAAAGAGGTCGGCGCGTTTTTCCCTTGCCAGGGCCGTGCGTTGTCGGTGCCCTAAGTAATAGTCGCCATCACGAATAAGAAAGGCATCGAAGCCCTTTTGTTTTTTTATTTCGTTAACGGTGCGCCGGGCGATTTGCAATACCACCTTTTTTTCCACGGTTTTACGCGGCCCTACAGCGCCGGGGTCCTCGCCGCCATGACCTGCGTCAACGGCAACCATGACATCACGACTGCCCACTACTGGCGCAACTGTGGCCTGCGCTGGCGTCGCGGTGGGCGCAGTTTTCTCGCTGCTTGGAAAGTACAAGTCGGTAACCAAACGATGGCCGTAGGGTGCAATGGGTTGCAGGGTAAAGCTCTTGGGCTGAAAGCCCACCTCTGCGTCAACTACGACTCGGTAACCGTTCTCACGCCTACCCCCTCGCAATCCTTGGACATGGGTAAGCTTCTTCGATGTTTTAAAGTTCAGCCCCCTGCCAGCTTTTGCGCCCTTCACATCGATAACCACTCTATGCGGGTTATCCAGCTCGAACACGGAAAACCTCGATGCCTCAGAGGTGTCTAGTACAACGCGGATGTAGTCTGGAGCCTCGTGGGTACGAACGCTTTGAATGACATTGGCAAAACTAAGCGGCGCTACCAGCACCAGTAGCCAGACTATGTGAACCAATCTGGGCAGAACGCTATGCAAAGTGCACGCTCACTTGGCGTTGCATGGCTGCGTCGACATCAGGCGTCGCTGGCGATTTTTCTTGCGGCGTGTGCAAACTCAAAGAGACCTCCACATCGGCGGCTGGCAGCCAGCCCTGTCCCTGCCCTGGCCATTCAATAAACTTAAAGCCCGGGCCAGCAAAGATGTCGTCAAAACCTAAAAACTCCAGTTCCTCTGGTGACTTAAGGCGGTACAAGTCAAAGTGATATACCTCACCCCAGTCGGTTTGATACGGCTCTAGTAGCGTATAAGTAGGGCTTTTAACCGCCCCAACATGATTCATCATACGCAGGATACCGCGCACCAGCGTAGTTTTTCCTGCGCCAAGGTCACCATGCAAATAAATCACCGCACGGTCACCATATTGGTGGCGTATTGCATCGTACAGCTCGCTACCGAAAGCAACTGTTGCATTCTCGTCGCGAAGAATCCGCTTCAACATTGGGTCGGCTTGAGGCTCCATCTAGTTACGAGGTTTCAATCTACGCGCACGCTCAGTGCTATCTTTCAGTGCTATCTTTCAACGCAATCACTGCACACAGTCAGGCGCCTGATACAGTAGCGCCTCTACTTTGGGGACCACCGCACTGGCGGTCAATCCTCGCATGCCAATTTCTAGGGCTGCACGATCTGCGGCAGCACTGTGCAGGAGTACGGCAGCGTAAAAAGCAGTCTGCTCTTGGCCAGGCTGCTGCGCAATCAAACTCCCCGCAAGCCCCGCTAAAACATCGCCCATGCCCGCCGTCGCCATGCCCGGATTGCCGTGAGCGCAAATTGTCTGAATTTGAGCGTCACCCATAACGCTACCCGGCCCCTTAAGTAAACAGGTGGCAGAAAAACGCTCTGCCATATCAGCAATGGCCTGCTGGGGATTGTTCATTATCTTCTCGATTGGCCGCTCTAGCAGTCGCGCTGCCTCAGCCCCGTGGGGTGTCATAAACAGCGGGCCGTGGGCCATGCCAAGCTGCAACCAACTGGCGTGATCCGCAAGCCAAAAGAGGCCGTCGGCATCAATGACCATGGGGCCCTGAAATCCGCTGACTGCTTTGAGCACCCGTGCTGCCCATTCGCCACGGCCAAGTCCGGGGCCAAGTACCAGCACATCTGCCCGGGACAGCGCCTGCACAATTCCTTGTCCGGTATCATCGCGCAGCGGATCAACCCACATGGCTTCCGGAAGTCTGGCGAGCAAGCCCGAGCGATTTTCGGCCGCAGTGGCGACGCTAACCAAGCCAGCACCGCTGCGCAGTGCTGCTTCCGCCGCAAGCACGGCGGCTCCACCCATGCCCACATCACCACCCACCACTAAGACATGGCCACGCTGGTGCTTGTATGCATCTACCGGTATCGACTCCAGCAAGTCCGGACGCCAGTGCCGCAGCTCGACAGGCGCATGTCCCGCAGCCATTTTTGCTGACACGCCCAAGTCCGTGAACAGGCGCTGGCCGCTAAGGCTCGGACCCTTGGCCGTATATAGGCCAATCTTTCGGGCAATGAAGGAGACTGTTGCGTCTGCTGATACTGCGCAGTCGGCTGCGCCTGAATCTGCATTCAGGCCTGAGGGTAAGTCGATGCTCAGGACAAATGCCTGAGCCTGATTAATCTGCGCGATAGCGGCTGCGTACTCGGTCCTCGGTTGGCCGCGAAAACCTGTGCCGAGTAAGGCATCTACTATTACCCGGTGACGAACGGGCGAATCCGCAGGCTCAAGGATGAGTCCCTGGGACTGGGCTCTTGCGCAGGCGGTCAGGGCGTCGCCTGCCAGCTGTGCCACAGGACTGACTGCGATGAACTGCACGGTAATGCCCAATTTATGCGCCAGCAGGCCTAACAGATAACCGTCTCCGGCATTGTTGCCCTTGCCACAAAAAATAGTCATCGCCGACATTTGTGGACGCAGCGCGAGCAAACTGTCCAACGCGAATTTTGCCGCGCGCTGCATCAGCATTTGGCCGCTCAGCCCCATACCACCATCGGCTACTGGCAACATCGATTGGGCATCAATGGCGCGACAGGCGGCGGCGGTATAAAGCTGTAAATCTTTCATTCCGGGCTCGCTCAGGCTATTGGCTAACGCTCTTAGCAGGGACGTTTATTGAGGACGTTTGTTAAAGACCCTTATTAAGGACTTTATTGAAGGCACTAGGCAAAGACATTAAGCCGTCGTCGCGCAGACCCTTGCTAAGCGTAAATCAGTATACTTGCTTATCCCGCCAGCATAACGAGTGCGATATCAACACTTTATCTGACGCCACAGACGACACCAAGGACTGGAACCCAAGCGAGGTCAAGGCCCGCATTCTGACCCAAGGTGAAGCGCTGGGCTTTGACAAACTGGCAGTTACGGATACGGATTTATCCGCCGAAGAACCCCATGTGCGGGCATGGCTCGCCGAGGGGTTCGCTGGTCAAATGACCTACTTGCAACGACATGTGGACAAGCGCCTGGAGCCTGCTCTACTAGAGCCTCAAACGTGCCGCATCATTACGGCACGCATGCAGTATTTACCCCCAGACACCCAGCCGTTGGAGGTACTGGAGAACAGCGATCAGGCCTATATCTCGCGCTATGCTTTGGGCCGGGATTATCACAAGGTACTGCGGCGACGGCTGGCGAAACTCGCCCAGCAAATCAATACGACCTTGGCTGCAGCACAGCCACCATTTACGTTCCGCGCCTTTACCGACTCGGCACCGGTGCTGGAGAAAGCCATTGGAGAAAAAGGCGGCCTTGGCTGGATCGGCAAGCACACTCTGTTGTTGGACAAGGACGCTGGCTCATGGTTTTTCTTGGGTGAGATTTATACCAACGCCCCGCTGCCGGTGGACGAGGTAGAAGTTGAGGACGCTTGCGGCAAGTGCAGCGCCTGCATGACGGTTTGTCCTACTCAGGCGATCATTGCACCTAAGCGCCTCGACGCAAGGCGCTGCATTTCCTACTTAACCATTGAAAACCGGGCAGAGATTCCACTTGAGTTCCGCAAAGCTATCGGTAACCGGGTTTATGGCTGCGACGACTGCCAACTGTTTTGCCCTTGGAACCGGGACGCGCCGAGCACTGACGAACCCGACTTTGCGGTGCGATACGGTCTAGACAAGCCGCGCTTGGTGACGTTATTTGCCCTCTCGGAAGTGGAATTTCTCAAACTCACAGAGGGCTCTGCCATGCGCCGCATCGGCTATGCGCAATGGCAGCGTAACCTTGCGGTAGGCCTCGGCAACAGCAGCGGCGGCGCCGAAACGATTGCTGCTCTAAAACAGGGGTTAGGACGTGTGAACCCCATGGTGGATGAACATATTCACTGGGCCTTAAATCAGCTGACATCGTCCTGAACGAACAGGTGCTGACGATAATATCGCAGTTCATCTATCGACTCGCGGATATCCGCTAGCGCTGTATGCTGATTGGTTTTCACCACCCCTGCGGCGATATTCGGATGCCAGCGCTTGGCCAGTTCCTTGATGCTGCTGACGTCGATCATGCGATAGTGCAAGTAGCTTTCAAATGTCGGCATGTAGCGCGACAAAAAACGCCGGTCCTGCCAAATGGTGTTGCCGCAGAGTGGGGCTGTTTGAGGCTGCACATAGGCCTCCACAAAGGCCAGCGTGAGCGCTTCGGCTTCGGTTTCGCTCACACCCTCACTGGCGATTCGCGTTAGCAAACCCGAGGCACTGTGGTGGGTCTGATTCCACTCATCCATGCCGTCGAGTAGGGCTTGGGGTTGTTGTACTGCCAACACAGGACCCTCGGCAATCAGATTAAGGTCACCGTCAGTAATAATGGTGGCCATCTCAATGATGCGATCGTACGACGCATCAAGACCCGTCATTTCCAAATCGATCCAGACCAAGTGCGCACTCACTGACTTCTCCTGTTGTAAGAAAATGAACTGCAGGCGGATTAGCGTCGGCTCACCGTGCTACCAACCTGCTCTTTCCGCTATGATTCGGTCGTAACCTTAGCCGCGGAGCGCGCTGTGTACCACCAACATCCCGTAGAAGTTCTTGAACCTGACGCGGTAGCCGATCTGCCTGAGGCCGACACGCTGCTGGTACAGGTCACTTCACAAGCTTTATTTGAGCAGGCGCATATTCCCGGTGCGGTGCTGATTGAGCCAGCCGCCTTGGTTTGCGGCATACCGCCAAGCCCGGGCAAGCTACCAGCACTGCAACAGCTGCAAAGCACCCTTGCCGACGCTGGCTATCACCCGGAGCAAAAAGTCATCGCCTTCGACGACGAAGGCGGCGGCTGGGCCGGACGCCTGTTTTGGACTCTCGACGTGCTTGGTCACTATGATTGGGCCTATCTTGATGGTGGCCTGCATGCTTGGCATGCCGCTGGCCTGCCCTTGGCTCAGGGTCCGGCAAGCACCACTGCAAACGATAATTTACAGCTGCGTATTGATAGCGCGCCCATCGCGGAACTTGCAGATGTGCATGCCGCCATCGCCGACCCTCGCTGCATCATCTGGGATGTTCGCTCTGCTGAGGAATATGCGGGGTTACGCTCGGGATCTGCGCGTCATGGACATATACCCGGCGCCGTAAACCTCGATTGGGAATTGCTGAAAGATGGCGAGCGCCAGTTGCGGCTAGTCGAAAATCTTGAGGCCGTGGCCGGCTCGCTGGGACTGCTGGACGCCGACAGGGTTATCACCCACTGTCAAACCCATCATCGCTCTGGCTTATCTTACTTGGTGGGACGCTTGTTGGGTCTGAACATTCAGGCCTTTCATGGCTCTTGGGCAGAGTGGGGTAATGATCCGACCACGCCGATAGATAACCCCTGCGCGGCGGCTTCGTGAGTGTCTTCTTTTTAGGTCTGCAAAAAATACTGCCCCAACACGCGCTGTCACGCTTGGTGGGCTGGCTAGCTCAAAGCCAGTTAGCCTTTGTTCGTCGCGCTTTTATCCATACCTTTGCCCGGGCCTATGACATTTCCCTAGCCGACGCCGAACGCAAGGAACTGGACGACTACCGCAGCTTCAACGACTTCTTTACCCGCAGTTTGGATGCCAGCGCGAGACCGCTGCCAGAACATCCCCACCACTTGGCCTGCCCAGTGGATGGCAAGGTGAGTCAGCTGGGTAGCATCGAAGATGACTTACTGATGCAGGCCAAGGGCCATCAATACTCACTCAACTCTCTCGCCGGGCCAACCGGCGCGGGACTGCAGCACGGCGACTTCTGCACCATCTACCTTGCGCCAAGCAACTATCACCGTATTCATCTGCCGGTTGACGGCAAGCTGGTCGAAACTCGAGCGATTCCTGGGGCTTTATTTTCCGTCAACGGTGTTACTGAGGCAGGTATACCCGGCTTGTTTTGCCGCAATGAACGCCTAGTCTGCCGCTTTGAAACCGCCCACGGTCCCATGCTGCTGGTGTTGGTTGGTGCCTTAATTGTGGCTTCAATTGAAACGGTATGGCCCGGGCCAGTGTCACCCTATTCCCGAGAAGTTGTGACCCAACACGATCAGGATTTCCAGCGCGGCGATGAAATAGGCCGCTTTTTATTGGGTTCTACCGTGATCTGCTGTTTCGCCAAGGGAGCTATTGAGTTGGCCGACCACTTAGCCGCGGGCAGCGTGGTGCGACTGGGCGAGACCCTGGCTCAGCCTGCCTAGGTTGGCACCCCAACCCCTTTACGCCTGCAATGCCTAAGATTCGTCTAGGTACCGCGAAAAGCTAGGGCCTGACTCAGGTTGTTGGCGCCCATGGCCAACATCGCGAGCCGATCAAAACCCAACGCCACACCGGCACAATTCGGCAAGCCTGCCGCCAAGGCTTGAAGAAAAGCCTCGTCTAGCGCCATGGTTGGCAGGCCTCGGGCCTGCCGCGTCGCATTATCGCGGTCAAACCGGCGACGATGTTCGTCCACGTCGGTCAGTTCCCAGTAGCCATTGGCGATCTCAACACCGTCCACCACCAATTCGAAACGCGCCGCACTGGTGCCGTCACTGTTCAACCGCGCCAAGGCCGCCTGATCTGCAGGATAATCGGTAATAAAGAATCGTCCCGGCGATAAAGACGCACAGGCATCAGCAAAGGCAAGATCCAGC
The DNA here is from genome assembly GCA_002731575.1 of Gammaproteobacteria bacterium. GTDB lineage: Bacteria > Pseudomonadota > Gammaproteobacteria > Pseudomonadales > Azotimanducaceae > UBA4421. Next base: position 25,520 of record PCCE01000026.1, read on the forward strand.
TCATCGCGGGGACGACTGTTTACAGGCCCAACCAGTTCCGCATAGGTCAGTCTTTGATAGGGCTGGGCGCCAAGGACTTTATCGACCAAATCGGCGACCTCGAACATCAGCTGCAGGTGGTCAAAATCCAGTCGATACCATTCCAGCATGGTGAATTCTGGATTGTGCAGTCGACCCTGCTCGCCATGACGAAAGGCCGGGCCCAGCTGGTAGCAGCTGGGCATACCTGCAGCTAGCAAGCGCTTGAGCTGATATTCCGGCGACGTTTGCAGGTAGCCGTATTTATCCACTCGAATACTTTGAACATCCGCTTCGGTGACACCGTGCTGGGCCAGCACCGGTGTCTGCACCTCGACTACCTGCCGCTCGGCAAAAAAGGCTCTGACCCGACCCAGGAGCTGGGCCCGATGTTGCAGTTGGGCTACTGTTGCCAGCGGTTGCCAATCGGCCATCGGTTAGTGCCTGTTGAACCTCAAACTAGGTCTTGGCTCGGGAAACATACTCGCCGGTGCGAGTATCGACCTTGAGTACGTCGCCAATGTTAATAAACAAAGGTACCCCTTTGATGGTGGCGCCAGTTGATAGGGTTGCTGGCTTCGTGCCGCCGTTGGCGGTATCGCCCTTGAGCCCGGGGTCTGTGTCTGTCACTTCCAGCTCAACGAAATTCGGTGGTGTGACAGCAATGGGGTCGTCATTCCAAAGGGTGACCTGATAAACGTCTTGTTCCTTCAGCCAGTTCTGGCATTCGGCTACCGCCGCAGAACCAGCGGCCACCTGTTCATAGCTGTCGTCGGTTTTCATAAAGTGCCAAAACTCGCCATCGCTGTAGAGATACTCCATATCCAAATCGATGACGTCTGCGGCCTCGATGCTCTCGCCGGATTTAAACGTGCGCTCCCATACTCTGCCGTTCATCAGGTTGCGCATCTTCACGCGATTGAACGCTTGGCCCTTGCCCGGCTTTACGAACTCATTTTCTAGAATGTTGCAGGGGTCGCCGTCGAGCATCACTTTCATGCCTGAGCGAAATTCATTGGTAGAATAGGTAGCCATAATGTTGTATTCGTCCGTTGGTAAGCCCTCATGATAACCCCGAACAGAACGCCGTGGCAGCCCCACGACTGGCAAAAGCTGTTACAGCAGGCATTCCGCCAACCTGCCACTTTGCTCGCGCACCTGAAGATCGCCCAGGATGCCGTCGCACCGGATGCAGACCCAGATTTTGCCATGTTGGTGCCAGAACCCTTTGTCCAGCGCATGCAGCCGGGCAACCCGTTGGACCCCCTGCTGCGACAAGTGTTGCCAACGCAACAAGAGCACCAACAGCAGCCGGGCTTTGTCGCTGACCCACTGGGCGAGACCGATGCGGCACTGGATTTCCAGCGCGCACCCACGTTGATGCAGAAATATCAGAGCCGAGTGCTGCTCATTACCACTCCGGGCTGCGCGGTGAATTGCCGCTACTGTTTCCGCCGCCACTTTCCCTATCAGGACCACAAACCCAAGGACCACGCACTGGCACTGCAGGCAATTCGCAGCGATAACAGCATCAGCGAGGTCATTTTGTCCGGCGGCGACCCGTTGCTGCTGGGTGATGAGGCATTGGCGAGGCTATTGCAGCAGATTAACGCCATACCCCATGTTGAACGGATTCGGCTGCATAGCCGACTGCCCATCGTGCTACCCCAACGAGTAACCCAAGGTTTGCTGGATCTGCTGCAAGACAGCCGCTGTCCGGTGGCCTTAGTCGTACACTGCAACCACGTTCAGGAACTTGACGCGCAAACGGCCAGAGCCTTTGCCTGCTTGCGCGATGCGGGAGTGCATCTGCTCAATCAAAGCGTACTGCTGCATGGAATAAATGACGAGGTCGACGCGCTGTGCGAGCTTTCTCGTGGGTTGTTCGCACAAGGTGTGCTGCCCTACTACCTGCATATGCCGGACGCGGTAAGCGGTACCGCGCATTTCGATGTACTGGATGCTAAAGGTGTGGAACTGCATACCCAGATGCGGAACCAACTGCCGGGTTATTTGCTGCCGCGCTTAGTTCGAGAGGAACCCGGCGGCGCGTCGAAAACGCCCATGCCAACTGACCGCTTGGCGCTACGGACCATCGACTAAGTCGAACTGGTCCTAAGTCGAGCTGGTCAGGGCCTGTTCCACGTCCAAGTCGCTGAAGCCAATCAAATACAAAATGGCGTCGAGACCAAAGTTTGAGATGGAATGCTTGGCACTTTCACGCACTACCGTTTTCGCATGATATGCCACGCCCAGCCCAGCCTGTTGCAGCATGGGTAAGTCGTTAGCGCCGTCACCCACGGCAATGGTTTGGGCCAGCGAGATACCCTCCTTGCTGGCTATCTCACGCAACAAATCCGCCTTACCCTGTGCGTCAACAATATCGCCCAAAACCCTGCCGGTCATCACGCCGTCAATGACCTCCAGTTCATTGGCATAGACATAATCGATGTCCAAGCGCTTTTGCAGATACTCGCCAACGTATTGAAAGCCGCCAGAAAATACGGCGATTGTGTAACCAAAGTGCTTGAGGGCTTTGATCAAACGGCGTGCACCAGTATTCAGCGCCACTGATTCGGCGACCTCATGCAGCACCTGCAAAGGCATGCCCTCAAGTAGCGCCGCTCGTTGTTTGAAACTCTCTTTGAAGTCGAGCTTACCCGCCATGGCCGCATCAGTGATCTCAACCACCTGTGCGCCAACACCATGACGCTTGGCCAGTTCGTCCATAACCTCCTCCGCAATCAGCGTGGAATCCATATCAAAGGCCACCAAACGACGGTTGCGCCGAAACACGCTGTCACGCTGCAGCGACACGTCGAAGCCATCGCGATCTGCAAGCTTGAGCAGGTCGGCCTGAAATTCGACGCTACTCGAAAGCTCACCGCTCAGCCGCATTTCCACACCGAAGCGCTGGTCTAATGCGCTGGCAGGGTCCAGGATATTTGGCTTAGTCAGCCGCCGCACCGTGTCGATGTTCATATTGTAGGCATGGGTTAGAGCGCTTACCGCCTGCAGCGGCTCAGCCGCCGCGCCGCTGCTGAGTAGGGTCAAAATCAACGGGCTGGCAAAAATGGTTTCCGCCCAGCTGCGGTAGTCTGCATCGTCAACACGCTGAATGCGCAGCGCTGAACCCGTGTGTCCGCAGCGCGCCTCAATGGCTCTACTTAAGGCATCAAGGTTTTCGGCACTGATTAGTAGACCAAGTGCCAACTCGTCGTGGATGACCGCCTGACCCATATCCAGAAGCTGGGCATCATGGGCAACGCAAATGCCCATCAGCGCGGACATCAGCCCCGGCTCGTCCTCACCGGAAATACTTACGAGCATAATTTGTTCGGACAAACTGCATACCTTGCGAAGACACCCCGTTAGCCAGTCTAACGGCCTTGGTGGAATGGGAGAAGGAAAGGATTTGGTGCTTTGTGGTAATTTAGCCATCTGCCAAGCAGCCAGTGGACAACATAAAGCGGTGCAAGCACCAACCCAAATCAAACCCCAAGTAGAAGTAGGAGTACAAACGAAAGCCCAAGCCCAGCAAAAAGGCTGCCGCTTCAGTTACCCGGGCGGCTTATCTTCCCTCGTGCGCTGGGGACTAAAACACTGATGGGGCCAATCACACGCTTTCGTACCAAGTTTCGCGCTAGCAGAGCCACCTTTCCTGCTGCTGCCATTGCCACCGCGCTTACCAGCCTGTGTTTGCTACTGGTCTGGTTTGAGCAACCTGACGGCCAACAGGAGATGGATCGCTATGGGCAAGCCTTGGCAATGACGCTGGCGGATACCACTGCCGCCGCCATTTTTGACGAGCAACGTATCACCCTCACTGTTATGGCTAACCGGCTCACGGCGATGGAGGAAGTTGCGGGAATCGCTTTCTTTGATGGTTCCAACGAGCTGATGGCCATGAGCGGTGTACGACCATCCTCAGCTAGTTTTACCTCTGCTGCCACCATAGATGACACCCATGCCGGTTCAGTCACCGTAAGCTTGGCTGCCGAAGCATTTGTGCCGCAAATACCTTGGACGTCATGGTTGTTATCATTGTTGATTGTAATGCTGGCGCCGCTTTTTACCGTGATGGCGATTCAGTTCAGCACCCGAGGCAATCGATCGTTGCCCATCGTTTCGGTACCGGCGGAGCCTGCAAAGGACCAGCCCGCCTACCTGCTAACACTGAAGTTGCACAACCAGCGCAGTCTCGCCCAAGCGGATCAAGAGCAAGCCATTGAAGACGCGCTAACCATGGGCCGCGAAGTCTCTGCGCTGTATCCGGGGCTGGCAGTTGCCTTGCAGGAACGCGGCATCGTGCTGCTGTTGAGCAAGCGTGAAGTAAGCGGCCTGCAGGCCATATATGCCTCAATGCTACTGCAGCGGCTGTTGCGGGAATACGAGACCCAGGGCCAATTCCGCTGTCACTTAACCACGCTGATCAGCCCTAGCGACCCAGCTGAAGCCTCGTCAATTACGCTGGCAAGCTTAGAAGCAAAAACTGACATCGAGCAGAACCTCACCCTTGCCTCGTTAGCAAAGGCAAATACCGCGCTGATGGCATCTGAGGTGTACACGGACTTAAGCCCTGCTCAACAGGTCTGGGCCGAGGGGTTCCAGCACCCTATTTTGGAGGACCTAGCACCACAGGATCGGTTCTACAGCATTGAGTCGCTGCCGGACCAAGAGCAGGCGCTGATCAACAGCCAAGCTGAAGTCGTTCTCGGTTTCAGCATCGCCCAGTAGCTTTAGTGGCAGCGAGAGACTAGGGTTAACCCGGATTGCAAAACCTACAGGAGAGAGCGATTTGTTGAACCACGTCATGATCGGCGCAAACGATATTAAAAAAACCAAACAATTCTACGATGCAGTGCTGGGTGTACTGGGTGCCGCTCCTGCGATGGAGCATGTTAACGACACCGGACATACCCGGCTTTTTTACGCCCACAACGGCTCTACTTTTAGCTTATCTGAGCCAATTAACGGTGAGTCGGCAAGTGTCGCTAACGGCTCGACTATCGGCTTTGTTTGCGATTCACCAGAACAGCTACAGGCGTTCCACGACGCGGCGGTAGCCAACGGCGGCACCACATCAGAAGAACCACCAGGGCCACGCAACGGCAATATGGGCCTCATGTATCTATGCTATTTCTTAGACCCAGACGGTCACAAGATCTGCGGCATTCATCGCCCGGCCTAGTAGAGCGTCTACTCAACGCTCAGGCGTTCCGCTTTTTGGAAACCGCGCGGTAGCTTGCGGCCGCGCCGAGCCCGCTCACCGAGATAATTTTCTAAATCTCGCGCCTTCAGCCGCAGATGGCGCTGGCCGGCATGCACGAGTAGCTCATCTTTTTCACCCAAGGCCACTGCGCCTATCAGCTCTTCCTCGCCAGACTTAAAGGCCGCCGTGGGTACGTTGATGAGTTTGTTGCCCTTGCCTCTGGCCAGTTCCGGTAGGTCTTTGAGAGCAAAAACCAGCAGCCTGCCCTGATTGGTGACCGCAGCAACATTTGTGCTCTCCGCTGCATAAAGGGCCTGGTCAATCAGCAGGGGCGGTAAGGCGAAGCCGCCGCTGGGCACACTCAAACAGGCCTTGCCTGCCTTATTTTTTGTGACCATTTCGCTCAGCGTGCCGACAAAGCCGAAGCCTGCGTTAGAGGCCAACAACACCTTGGCATCCGCCTTGCCCATTAATACACCAACAAAACGCGCATCATTTTTTGCCTTGAAACGTCCAGACAGCGGCTCGCCCTGCCCTCGTGCAGAGGGCAGTGTGTGGGCTGCCGTATTGTAGCTGCGGCCATCAGAATCTAAGAAAACCAACACATCGTTGGTGCGGCCTTGGGCCGCCTGCGCAAATTCATCGCCAGTGCGGTAGTTCAGTTCGTGGGGCTTCACATCATGCCCCTTTGCCGCCCGCACCCAGCCCTTGGTCGACAGCACCACTGTGATTGGGTCATTGGTCATGAGGTCTTCTTCGCTGAAAGCTTGGGCTTCTTCAACTTCGAGCAAGGGCGAGCGTCGCGGGTCGCCATACTCTTCGGCAACGGCCAAAAGCTCCTTCTTTATAAGAGTCTGCATGCGCGCCTTAGAGCCTAGGGTTTTCTCTAGATCGGCTTTTTCGGTTTCAAGCTCGTCTTTCTCGCCGCGCAGCTTCATTTCTTCGAGCTTCGCCAGATTGCGCAGGCGCAAATCTAGAATGGCATTAGCCTGAATGTCACTTAAGGCAAACCGCGTCATCAGGGCTTGGCGCGGTTCGTCTTCTTCGCGAATGATGCGAATGACTTCATCTAAGTTCAGATAGGCGACCAGCAGACCATCGAGAATGTGCAGGCGGTCGTTTATTTTCTGTAGGCGAAAATTCAAACGGCGCGTAACCACATCTAAGCGATAGCGCAGCCATTCCTTGAGGATGCCTACCAGACCCTTGACCTCGGGACGCTGATCGAGGCCAATAATGTTGAGATTGACCCGGTAGCTACGCTCTAAGTCTGTAGTCGCAAACAGATGACTCATCAGGCGTTCGTAGTCGATGCGGTTGGAGCGCGGCACGAATACCAGCCGGGTTGGGTTTTCATGATCGGACTCATCGCGCAGGTCTACCAGCATGGGAAGCTTTTTGGCGTTCATCTGCTGCGCCACCTGCTCGAGTACCTTCGCCGGTGACACTTGGTGCGGCAGAGCAGTGATGACCACATCTGCGTCTTCTCGGTGATAGACCGCCCGCGCCTTGATGCTGCCGCGCCCGGTTTCATAAAGTGCCTGAATATCCGCTGCAGGGGTAATTACCTGAGCCGGAGTTGGATAATCCGGACCCTTGATATGGATCATTAGGTCTGCGGTGGTCGCCTTGGGGCTATCCAGCAAATGAATACAGGCGCTAACAACTTCGTTGAGGTTATGCGGCGGGATATCCGTGGCCATACCAACGGCGATGCCCGTGCTGCCGTTGAGCAGCACGAAGGGCGCTTGGGCTGGCAAAAGCTTTGGTTCTTTGACGCTGCCGTCAAAATTTGGACTGTAATCGACGGTACCCTGCTTGGCTTCGCTGAGCAGCAGGTCGGCGTAGCGCGACAAGCGTGCTTCGGTATAACGCATGGCGGCAAAGGACTTAGGGTCGTCGGGAGCACCCCAGTTACCCTGGCCGTCCACCATGGGATAGCGGAATGAAAACGGCTGAGCCATGAGCACCATAGCCTCATAGCAGGCGCTGTCGCCGTGAGGGTGAAACTTGCCCAACACATCGCCTACAGTGCGCGCCGATTTAGCGTATTTGGCCTGACTGTTTAGGCCCAGTTCGCTCATGGCGTAGATGATTCGGCGCTGTACCGGTTTCAGGCCATCGGCTATATGCGGTAGTGCCCGGTCGTTGATGACATACATCGAGTAGTCGAGATAAGCCCGCTCGGTGTAGGTCGCCAGGGACATGGATTCCGAAGCGTCGCCACTGGAGGAAGAGGGTTTGATTTCATCATCCATGAAAGGTTGCCTGTCTCGTTTTAGATCAAATTTTGCCCAGCCGGTGTCTGGACCTGCTAGTCGATTACCGCCTGATCACCTTTTTTCTCCAGCCAAGCCCGACGATCTGGGGCGCGTTTTTTGGCCAGCAGCATATCCATCATGTCGTCGGTTTTGCTCCCTTGGTCTACCGTGAGCTGGACAAGCCGACGGGTATCCGGGTGAATGGTGGTTTCGCGCAGCTGGGCCGGGTTCATTTCGCCCAGACCTTTAAAGCGCTGGACCACGGGCGTGGCACGCTTCTTTTCTTCGGCCATGCGCGTCAGCACCGCTTCCTTCTCAGCTTCGTCCAGCGCATAAAACACTTCCTTGCCGACATCAATGCGATAAAGAGGTGGCATGGCGACATAGACATGGCCTGCGCTGACCAAGGCACGGAAGTGTTTGACGAACAAAGCGCATAGCAGCGTGGCAATGTGCAGGCCGTCGGAATCTGCGTCTGCCAGAATGCACACCTTGTCGTAACGCAGTCCAGAGAGATCTGCGCTGGCGGGATCTACTCCGATAGCCAGCGCAATGTCGTGTACCTCCTGAGAAGCCAACACCTGATTGGCGTCCACTTCCCAAGTATTCAGAATTTTTCCGCGCAGCGGCATGATGGCCTGAAACTCCCGGTCCCGAGCCTGCTTCGCTGAACCGCCGGCAGAGTCGCCTTCGACCAAAAACAGTTCAGCCCTAGAGGCATCCTGACCCGAGCAATCGGCCAATTTGCCCGGTAAGGCTGGGCCTGATGTGACCCGTTTACGGGCTACTTTTTTCGCGGCGTTTAGACGACGCTGGGCATTACCAATGGCCATTTCCGCAATTTTTTCGCCATCGCTGGCGTGCTCGTTAAGCCACAGGCTGAAGGCATCTTTCGACACGCCAGAAACAAAAACCGCCGACTGGCGAGATGACAAACGTTCCTTGGTTTGGCCAGCAAACTGAGGGTCTAGCAACTTTACGCTGAGCACATAACTGCACTGCTCCCATATATCGTCACCGGTGATTTTGACCCCACGCGGCAGCAGGTCACGGAATTCGCAGAACTCTTTCAGGGCATCAATCAGACCAGAGCGCAGCCCGTTTACATGAGTACCACCCTGAGCGGTGGGAATGAGATTGACGTAGCTTTCGGTGATTGGCGCACCGCCGTCGACTACCCATTTCAGCGCGTACTCAACCGCTTCGGCACTGCCCTTAGCCTGATGCATGATAGTGGCCTTGGGCACACATTCCGCATCGCCTACCGCGGCTTCTAAGTACTGGCGCAAGCCGTCCTCAAACAGCCAGCTCTCGTTTTCTTCCGGCTTGGCCTGTACCGCCAAACTCATACGCAGGCCCGGGCAAAGTACGGCTTTGGCTCGCAGCAAATGCCGCAGTCGGCCCATGGCCAGCGACGGGCTGTCAAAATAATCGCTTTCAGGCAGAAAACATACTCGGGTGCCCGTGTTGCGCTTACCAACGGAATCTACCGGCTGCAGCTTGCTCGCAGGCTCGCCGCGCTCATAGCGCTGGCGGTACAGGTTGCCATCGCGCTTAACCTCTACCTCAAGCCACTCGGACAGGGCATTGACCACCGACACGCCGACGCCGTGCAAACCACCGGAAAAGTTGTAATTTTCGTTGTCGAATTTACCCCCAGCGTGCAGTCGCGTGAGTATCAGCTCAACACCTGACACTTTATGTTCGGGGTGTATATCCACAGGCATGCCGCGGCCGTCATCGATGACTTCAATAGAGCCATCGGCATTGATGCAGACTTCAATTTCGCTGGCGTGTCCGGCTATGGCTTCGTCAACACTGTTATCGACCACCTCTTGCACCAAGTGATTTGGCCGCGTGGTGTCGGTGTACATTCCAGGCCGCCGACGCACAGGCTCAAGGCCAGAAAGTACCTGCAAGGATTCTGCTGAGTAGGATTTTTCCGCCATAAAGTATGCGCCTAGCTATAGGGAGTAAGACATTGAATTAGTGCAGCCACTGCACGCGGCTATTGATCTGACCATTGTCGCCTAGGGTTAGCCAACGATAACCCGGGGTGCGCTCACCTACAGCAAACTGCTGGCTGCGGGGCGGAAATTGAAACCCTGTTGATGGAGTGCCCAACAGTGGACGGCGACGATAATGCCCATGCACTACCTGATGCACGTGACCAAAAATGGCGCCGCAGAATTTCGGCCCAGCTAGGTCAATTAGCTCGTTGAGTAAGTCCTCTGGCGCAGAAATACGGTCTTTGTCGAGCCATGGCGAACCAATCGGCAGCAGCGGATGATGGGTTGCAAGCAACCCGTATTCGCTTTTTGTGCTTTGCCAGCACGTCAGCAGCGCCGCACGCTCAACATCGTCTACCTTGGCGGCGGGTTGATCGTCCTCATGTGAGTCCAGAGCAAAAACAGTCCATGGCCCCAACGCCAACGGTTCCATGGGTAGACCCGCCTGCACCATGGCCTCACCACAATCGTGATTGCCCGGCATGCACAGCAGCGGAGCATCCGTAAACGAGCGCAGGATATGCTGCAGTTGTGGGTACAGCTCGGAAGTGCCGCCGTGCACCAGATCACCGGTCGCTACAACCGCATCGGGCTGAACTTCAGCGCAGGCCTGTTGGAGGACAGCCTGCAGGTTGGAGTGGGTATCAGCGCCGAGGAGTCTTTCGCCTTGTGGCACTAGGTGGCAGTCGGTGATGTGTAACAGGGTGTGTTGCACCGGGTCGAACTAAGCCTCGTCACCAGATTGGGAAGAATGTAGAGGTGCGGCTGAGGGCTGCGATTCGGGCCCAAGGGCGTCGGGACTCATGCCAACAGCCAGACACAATGCCAGGTATTCGCCAAGGAAGCGGTTTAGCTGCTCTTTTTCGTCCCGGGCGCGCATGCGCTTGTTCGGATATTCGTAAGCACCGTGGAAACGCGACTGATGCTGGTAGGCAACAACTTCCGCGCTCTTGGTGTCATGGTATAGCTGAATTTTCATATTCGGGCTGCTACCCCAATCCTGCTTAGGCACTTGGGTAAGCTGCAGTAGTGTGGTGTAGGGTCCACGTTTGAGAACGTTAAGTTCTACCCGCGCTCCAGAGCTACCGGGAAACAACATCACACAGCGAAAGTCGGCCTCGCGTACGTTTGGGAACAGCTGCATCAGACGCAAAAAATTCATATCGCACTCTGCCATATGCCCTACCAAATCGTGGTGATAGCGGCGGCTGCCGTATTGGCCACCCGTCGCAAAGTCATAGCTCAACTCCGTAGAGCGGCTGACGATATCGGCATCTGTTTCCGGGCGTTTATCTGACACAGGTTCTGTTCTTGCTAAGCGACGGGCTAATATACCTAGCCCAACGCCTTAGTGTCATGGAAGAATTGCTCGACATCATCACCAATTGCAGCAATTGGTTACGTCGGCTCGTTCACGTTACTTGCATTGTCAATATGGGCATAATTCGGCCCCTCGCAAGCTATTCGATACCAGCGCAATTAGAGATCAGACTGAAAGGAATCCGGATGCCACAGACCAATCCATTTTTTGCCAGCATGCTAGTGAACGCGTCGCTGATCGCAGCAGCCTTATCTGCGCCTGTGATGGCAGATGATCTGATGGATGTTTTTCTCTCTGCCAAGGATAACGACGCGGTAGTCGGTGCTGCCAGAGCCTCATACCAAGCAGACAAGGAGCGCTTGCCCCAAGCACGTTCCGCCTTGCTGCCATCGCTGGTGGCTAGCGTGAGCACAACCAAAACCGAAACCACTACCCCGGGGACAACGATTCCCGGTGGTGCATTGCTAGAGCGTGGCTACAACGACAATGGCTGGAATGCACAGCTGCGTCAGCCAGTACTCAACGTCGCCTCATGGTTTGGCTACAACAGTGCTAGGGCCTTTGTTAAAGCCTCGTCCTTTGCGCTGGCGGCCCACGAGCAGGACCTGATTGTGCGGGTTGCTGATGCCTATCTGAACATTTTGCGCACCCGCGACCGGCTCGACACCACCAACGCCGAGGTCACCGCCGTCAAGCGCCAACTAGAACAGGTGCAGCAGCGTTTTGATGTAGGCCTCGTGGCCATCACCGATGTGCTGGAATCACAGGCCGCTTTCGACGCCGCCTTAGTGCAGCAAATTCAAGCCGAGACCGCCCATTACATCAGCTTTGAAACTCTGCGAACGCTCACCGGCCGAGACTACGACGAACTGGCCACCTTGTCTGAGCAGCTTCCCATTGTGGATCCAGATCCGCTCGACGAAGAAGCTTGGGTAGAGGCCGCCCTGCGCTCTAATCTGGCAGTTCGGGCCGCCATGGAACAGTTGAACTCGGCACGCAACGAATCGCGTTCGCGTCTGTCTGATCACCTGCCAACAGTCGACGCCACGGTGACCCGCAGCAACAACCATAATGGTAATCCGCTAACGCAGCAGTTCAGCCCCGAAGAAACCGAAACCACCATTTATGGCCTGCAGCTCACTATGCCGTTGTTTCAGGGTGGACGTACCACCTCGCGCAGTCGCGAAGCCAAGGCAAGGCTTGCGCAGGCCCAAGAGCAGTTGCTTAATCAACGGCGTCTGGTCGTGCGCAATACCCGCAACCTCTATAAATCCGTAGCCACCGACGTGGTCCGAGTGAAAGCGCGGCTCAAGGCGATTCGTTCTGCTCAGTCCGCTCTGGAGGCCACCCAGACCGGCTATGAGGTTGGCACCCGCAACATCGTCGATGTGCTACAAGCTCAGCAACGCCTGTTCGATTCCCAATTTGCCTACGCAGATTCGCGTTATACCTACTTGCTCAATCTGCTGCGCTTAAAGCAGCAAACGGGGCTGCTCACCGAGCCGGACTTGCTGGAAATAAACGGCTTCATGAATTCAAATGCGCCAGTGCAGCGCATCGTTTCTATGCGCAACGCTAACGGCTGAGTTCGGCTTGTATCAGCACAATGGTGCGCTGCGTCGCGCCTTTATTAGCCGCCACCACCTGCCCACCGACTCGGCCCATGGCCTGACCACGTTCAGGCTGGCCTAACAGATCCTGCAATGCTGTTACCAAGGATCCACTGTCAATTTCCTCGCAGGCTCCCGCCGCCACTAGGTCCGCGTACACCTGAGCAAAGTTGAAGTGATGCGGACCTGTGAGCACCGCAGTTTGGACGCTAGCAGGTTCGATAGGGTTATGGCCGCCACGCGGTATCAGCGAACCACCGACAAAGGCCACTCGAGCCAACGCAAACAGCGGCAACAGCACTCCCATTTGATCAACCACCACCACCCGGTGGGGTCGCTCTGAGCCTGCATCCGAAAATGCTTCTGCCTTTGGACCAATAAGGTCACTGTACCGGCACCAGTTGTCAGGCACCGTTCGATCCAGCAGGGATGCCAGTTCGGCGACGCGGTTCGGGTGACGGGGCGCTAACAGCAGGGTGAGATTTGGCACCGTCTGGCAGGCGGTAAGGTGCGCGCGTAGTACAACTTCCTCCTCGCCCAGATGGGTAGAGGCGGCGATCCAGTAACCCTGCGGGGGCGGGCCTAGTTGCAGGGCTACGCTCCGAGCCTGTGCCTCAATATCGGCGGGTATGTTGAGGTCGTACTTTACATTCCCAACGACCTGCAACCGGGACTGCGCAACCCCCAGCTGCGCAAAGCGCTGTGCATGCTCAGAAGTTTGACAGGCAATTAAATCGAAGGCTCGCAGCACCCGATTGGCCAACCAGCGAAAACGCTGATAACCCCGGGCAGACTTGGCAGACAGTCGGCCATTTACCAGCATTACCGGAATACCTTGGGCCTTGGCCTGCAGAACTAGGTTTGGCCAAATTTCGGTTTCCATCAGGATCAGCGCGCTGGGTTGCATATGCTCTAAGAAGCGCTGCACTGCGAAAGGAAAATCGTAGGGCGCATAGCAATGCTCAACCGCTTCGCCTAACAGTGTTGCTACTTGTTCACTTCCGGTCGGCGTCATCGTCGTTACCAGCACGGGTGCGAGTTGGTCTTGCGCCTCGACCAGGGCACGGATGGTTGGTGCGGCAGCTATGGTTTCGCCTGCGGAAGCGGTATGAAACCAGATCGCTCCCTGCTTGCTAGCCGCGCTATACGATCCGAAGCACTCGCGCCATCTTGGCCGGTATGCTGGATCGCGCTGACCCCGCCACCACAAGCCCAGCAACACGAAGGGCAACGCCAACCAGAGCAGGCAGCGATACAGCACAAGGCCCGGATAACTCGGTACTTTGAAGTCAGACATCACTGCGCTGCGGCTATCTGGGAAAGCTTAGTTAGTACCTGGGCCGTCGCCTCAGCGTTTGGTTGGGCCGTAACGTCGACGCTCGAACTTGCGTTGGCGTAAGGAGTCTCTGTTACAGAGCGACCTAGGACCGACACACTTGGCACACCTAGCTGATTGGCGACATATATAAGGGCACGGGGTTCGGCAATGCTGCCCAGAGCAAAGTCTACAAGCACCACAGCACTGGCATTACGCAAATAGCGTTCAGCACGGTTTTGCAAATGCGCCTCGTACTCGCTCATGCCGTCGATGGGCAGGGCGCGTTCATCCTTATGGCGACGCAGGCGGCGACCGTTGGCGTCGAGTTTTTCTTTCAGGTCAGTCGGCAGCCTAAGATGGGCATCGGTAAAGGTAGGCCACTGTTTAATATGCAGCAAGTCAGCGGTCACTCTGGCATGCTCTAGGCGCCTCTGAATGGCCGCTGCCAGTTCATCGTCACCAACAAAGCCTACTAAAGTCACCGGCCTATCCTGACCGGCAATGGCCAGCGCTAGGCCTGCTGCGCTGCAATGCCGCAGCCACGCGGCTGACGATTCATCGCTGTCGTCGACATCGGCCTGATTGATCCAAATATCACCCACCACCAAAACATGACCGTCTTGGGGCGACAGCGACTCAACATTATTCAGTAACGATTGCAGCACGCATACCTCACTTAGCAACCCGGCATGTTACTACAGCCAGCCTTGCGGCAGGGGCTCAAGGTCTTAGAGGTTGTCGAGCAAAACGGCTACTATCGCGCCATGCAAGATCTCCCCCCTGCCCGTCCCTCGTTACTGAAACCCGCCTTTTGGCCGGTTTGGTTGCTGGTTGGCTTTATGTGGCTGGTCGCCCGCCTGCCCCTAACTGGGCTGTTTTTTGTTGGCAAAATTATCGGCGTGCTTGGCTTCCACCTCGCGCGTTCGCGCCGTCATATTGCCGAGGTCAATATCGCCAAATGCTTTCCAGAACTCAGCGATGCGCAGCGGCTTCAACTCGTGCGCGCAAACTTCAGGCATACGGGCATTGGTGCAGTCGAGATCGCACTCCCTTGGTTAAATCCCAAACGTGATTTAAGCAACCACTACCGAGTTGAAGGCCTCGAGCATCTGCGCGCTGCTCAGGCCCAAGAACGCGGCGTGGTCCTTGTCGGCGCCCACTACACTACAATTGATGTAACCAGCCAGTTTTTGGGGGGACTGGAGTTTGTCGATGTGATGTATCGGCGCAACAAACACCCAGTATGGGAGTGGCTGCAAACGCGTGGTCGGCGGCATTTTTTCGATGGCGTCGTCGAGCGCAGCGACATGCGGCAAATCATCAAAAGACTAAAAGCCGGACGCGCCATGTGGTATGCGGCAGACCAAGACTACGGCCGCAAACATTCGGTGTTCGCTGCATTTTTTAACATCCCGACAGCGACCATTACCGTCAGTTCAAGATTGGCCGAGCGCAACCAGTCACCGACCCTCATGCTGCATCAGCTGCGCGACATCGAAAACCAGACATGGACGCTACGATTTAGCCCGGTATTGGCGGGCTTTGGTCTGGGCGACCAAGAGTCAGACGCGGCCCAACTTAATAGAATACTTGAGCAGTCAGTGCGTGAAGTGCCTGATCAGTATCTGTGGGTACATCGCCGCTTTAAGACTCGGCCCGACGGCGAGGACTCGTTTTACCGCAAGGGTTAGGCATACAATGGCCTGCTATTGATTCAGGACAGTTCTGTGCTCCCAACATTTCCCGAAATGCTCAGCCAGCTAGTGGCCGAGCCTTCTGTCAGTTCCACATCGCCGGATATTGATCGCAGCAATCTGCGGGTTATCGAGCATCTGGCGAACTGGCTTCACGGCCTTGGTTTTCGCACCGAAATCATGCCGCTGCCCAACCGTCCAGATAAGGCCAATCTGATCGCAACACTGGGCGCAGAAATCAACGACGGCATGGGCGGTTTGGTGTTGGCAGGACATACCGACACTGTGCCCTTCGACGCGGCGCTATGGCAGAGCGACCCCTTCACTGTTAAAGATCAGCAGGACCGTTATTACGGCTTGGGTAGCTGCGATATGAAGGGCTTTTTCCCCGTTGCGCTGGAGGCCGCCGCTACCTTTACCAAGCAGCAGCTCAGCGCACCGTTGACCATTGTTGCCACTTCTGACGAAGAGTCGTCCATGGCCGGCGGACGCTATCTACTGGAGTGCGGCAAACCCAAGGCCGACTATGCGATTATTGGCGAGCCAACGGCCATGCAGCCCATCTTTGCGCATAAGGGCATCAGCATGATGACCATTAAGCTTGCGGGCGCATCCGGGCACTCGTCTGATCCGAGCCTCGGCGCCAACGCGCTGGATGCCATGCACCGTGTAATGAGCGAACTGATTTGTTTGCGCGAGGAGTTAGCCACCGACACCCAGAACGATGCCTTCGCGGTAAATGTCCCCACCATGAACCTAGGCTGTATGCGCGCCGGTGATAACCCGAACCGCATTTGCGGCCATGCTGAGCTACAAATTGATCTACGCCTGCTGCCAGGCATGGACTCGGAGCAGATCCACGCGACGTTAGAGCAACGCATCAAGGACGCGGTACAACACTCGGGCATCAGCTTGGAGCTGCAAACCGCCTACCCACCGATACCGCCATTTCAGTCAGACCCGGACGGTGCTTTGCTGCATTCGTTGAGTCAGCTCAGCGGCAACAAGCCCGGCACAGTGGCCTTTGGCACAGAAGCCCACTTTATGCAGACCTTGGGCATGGAAACCGTGGTTTGGGGGCCGGGCAGTATCGAACAGGCCCACCAACCCAACGAATACCTAGACAAAGCCCAACTGGCACCGGCGACCCAAACGCTACGCCATGTCATTCAGCGTTTTTGCACGAGTTAGCCCATGAATACTAACGATTATTCTCAGTGGTTTCGCGGTTCTACACCCTATATCAGCGCACATCGGGGCAAGACATTTGTGGTCTTTATCGGCGGCGACGCGCTAGCACACAGCAATATCACCAACATCGCTCACGACTTAGCGCTACTGCATGTGCTGGGTGTACGTTTGGTACTCGTGCATGGCGGACGCCCGCAGTTAGATGCGGCCCTGCCAAGCTCAGTACTGCACAACCATAGGCGCATTACCCAACCGGGGGATATGGACTCGGTTACGGGCGTTTATGGTCTGCTGCGCAGCCAGCTAGAAGGCCTGTTCTCCACCGGCCTGCCAAATACCCCGTTGCACAATGTCGACATCAGCGTTGTTAGCGGCAACTTCGTTACCGCCAAACCCTTGGGCGTACTCGATGGCGTAGACCATCTGCTCACCGGCCAGCTACGCAGCTTAGACAGCGCACGCATCGACCAGCTACTGCAAGCCGGCAATATCGTGCTGCAGTCACCGTTGGGCTTCTCCAACTCTGGCCAGCCTTTTAACTTGGCAGCAGAGGAACTGGCTGCGGATATGGCCATCGTCCTAAAGGCAGATAAGGTGATCTTTTTCGATCAGCAACAGCACCTGCACACCGCCAGCGGTGAACGCGAAAGCACGGTGACACCCAGCTCACTCGACGCCTATTTAGACGCTATGCCAGCGGCAACGGCGCAACGCTTTAAGGCCATGGCGAGGTCGGTGCGTGCCGGGGTGACCAAGGCTCATCAAATTTCCTATGAAACCGACGGCGGCCTGCTTCAGGAACTGTTTACCGCCGATGGGGCTGGCACTCAGCTTGTTGAAGAAAAGGCCCATCCGGTTCGCGCAGCGATGCTTGACGATGTAGGCGACATTGTGGAGATCATTCGGCCCTTGGAAGAAAGTGGCGCACTGGTGCGACGCTCCCGAGACCGGCTTGAACAAGAAATTGACCAGTTTTTGGTCGCGGAATTAGACGGCGTTATTGTCGGCTGCTGCGCTGTATATCCCAACGACGAACAGGCAGAGCTAGCCTGTGTGGCGGTTAGTGGCCTGTACCGACGCGGCAGTGCCGGGGTTGCCATAGGTGCCAACTTGTTGGCGGCCGCCGAGCAGCATGCCCGTACTCTAGGAGCCAAGGAGCTGTTTGTATTAACAACCCAAACTCAGGAATGGTTTTTAGAGCGCAGTTTTAAATCTGGCGATGTGGAGGACCTGCCCACAGCGAAACAATCACTTTACAACTGGCAGCGCGGCTCTAAAGTGCTGCGCAAAATACTCAGCTAGCAAAGCGCGAGGCCCTGCCCGCGAGTTAAGGAAGAAAAGTAAATGGCTAACGAACGCCCCTACAGTTCCATTGTTGTTGACGGTGTTGAGCAGGCCCCGAGCCGCGCAATGCTGTACCCCACCGGATTCAAACCCGAGGACTTCAACAAACCTCAAGTTGGCATTGCCTCGACTTGGAGCATGGTAACCCCCTGCAATATGCACATTAACGAACTGGCGGAAGCAGCGGCCATGGGTGCTGATGAAGCCGGGGCCAAGTCGGTGCTGTTCAATACCATTACGGTATCGGATGGTATTTCCATGGGTACGCCGGGGATGCGCTATTCGCTGGTATCCCGCGAAGTGATCGCCGACTCCATTGAGACCGTCGTCGGTGCACAGGGTTTTGATGGCTTTGTTGCCATTGGTGGCTGCGATAAAAACATGCCGGCCTGCGGCATCGCTATGGCGCGCATGGACCGACCTAGCGTTTTTGTTTACGGCGGCACGATTCTGCCCGGCAAAGAAAGGCGAGACATTGTTTCCGTCTTTGAGGCCGTGGGCGGTCATGCGGCGGGCAATGTCTCGGATATCGAACTGAAAGACGTAGAGGCCACCGCAATTCCCGGTCCGGGTTCCTGCGGTGGTATGTATACGGCCAATACCATGGCCTCCTCGATGGAGGCACTGGGGCTATCACTGCCCGGTAGTTCGGCGCAAAACGCTGTCAGCCAAGATAAAAAACAAGACAGCTATAACGCTGGTGCTGCCGTGCGTAACTTGATCAAGCTAGGCATCAAACCCAGCGATATTCTCAGCCGTGAGGCATTTGAAAATGCCATTACCCTGACCATTGCGCTTGAAGGTTCGACCAACGCAGTACTGCACCTGCTGGCCATAGCCCATGCGGCCAACATCCCGCTGACCATTGACGACTTCAGTCGCATCGGCAAGCGCGTGCCCGTATTGGCGGATATGCGCCCAGCCGGGGTGTATGCCATGAGCGAGCTGATTGAAATTGGCGGCATTTTGCCACTCATGAAAACCCTACTTAACGAGGGCCTACTCCTCGGCGACTGCCTTACCGTTACCGGCAACACCATGGCCGAAAATCTGGCCGATGTGGCGGACTATCCAGCCGAGCAAAAAATCATTCGGCCATTGTCCAACCCCATCAAAAAGGACAGCCACCTCGTCGTATTGCGTGGCAATCTGGCACCAGAAGGTGCAGTAGCCAAAATTACCGGCCACGAAGGCCTGATCTTTACCGGTACCGCGCGCTGTTTCCACGGCGAAGAAGCCGCCATGGCGGCCATCATGGACGGCACGGTGGTGAAGGGTGATGTGGTCATCGTGCGCTACGAAGGACCCAAGGGTGGCCCGGGCATGCGCGAAATGCTCAGCCCTACCAGTGCCATTAACGGCCGTGGCCTATCGCAGGATGTTGCCTTGCTCACCGACGGGCGCTTCTCCGGCGGATCCCATGGCTTCGTTATCGGCCATGTCACACCCGAGGCGCATTTGGGTGGACCGATTGCCTTGGTCGAGGATGGTGACACCATTACCGTAGATGCCGAAAACGCCGAAATTAACCTGCAAGTAAGCGACGACGAACTGGCGGCACGCAAGGCCAAATGGCAGGCACCCGCCGCCTACACCCAGCGCGGCACACTGGCCAAGTATGCGCAGTTAGTGAGTTCCGCTAGCGAAGGCGCAGTAACCGACAAGTACTTGGACTAACTCGCGCTTGGTGATGGCTGCTGCTGCAACTTGCGCCCTCTGCGATAACCCCGATGCCAGTCATAACGTGGCGGCCTATCGCGTTAGCGTTTGCACCGGGTGCTGGTGCGGTGCCAGTGACGGCTGGCCGCAATCCGCAGAGCCAGTGCTATTTCGAGCGCTAGCGAAACAGGGCTTGCTGATTCCTGACCGCAACGAGGCGAATCGGCTGCCGAGAGATTACGCGCCGCCAGCCGACTTCGCTCTGTAGTTTAGGCGCTGGTGTGTTCGTGCACGTAGTCCACTAGGAACTTCACATTATCCACCGGTGTTTCGGGAATAATGCCGTGACCTAGATTGAAGATATGCCCCGGTCGGCCTGCAACCTCATCGAGCAGCCACTGTGATTGAGACGCCACCGCCGCCTGATCTGCACACAGGACAATAGGGTCAAGATTGCCCTGCACTGCCGTGCAGCCCAGCTTGTCCCATGTGGGTTTAAGCGGCGTGCGCCAGTCGAAGGCGAGCACGTCGATATTCAGCTCAGACACCGCTGGTAGGAGATGGTAGTTACCGGTGCCGAAGTAGATCACAGGCACCGTGCCCGCTAGGGCATCGACTAGGGTCTTCAAATGCGGTTCCACATAGGTGCGATAGTCGTATATCGACAGGTTACCAACCCACGTATCGAACAGCTGCACGGCTTCCACGCCAGCGCTAATTTGCAGCTGCAGGTAGCTGGCTAACTGGCCGGTAAGCTTGACCATCAACTGATGCCAGAGCTCTGGGGCCTCATACATCATTTTTTTCACGAACACATAGTTGCGTGAACCCTTACCCTCAATGGCATAGGAAGCCAAGGTAAAGGGCGCGCCAGCGAAACCAATTAAAGCGATTTCTGGCGGCAGGCCCTCGTTAATACAGCGCACCGTATCGGCAATGTAGGGGGTATGTTCGATGGCAGGAGCGGTAGCAAGATTCGCCACATCTGCCGCGCTGCGAATAGGGTTCGCGAACACCGGGCCTTGGCCGGGCACATATTCCAGATCCAAACCCATGGGTTCGAGAATAGGCAGTAAATCTGCAAACATGATGGCGGCGTCTACGCCCAGTATGCGCTGAGCATCGAGGGTGGCTTGGGCCGCTTTTTCGGGATTTTTAAAAAAATCTAGGCTCGGCAGGTCTGCCTTTACCTGATGGTATTCGGGCATGTAACGGCCCGCCTGCCGATTGAGCCAAATGGGGGTGTGAGCTGTGGGCTCGCCCCGACATGCCTTTAAGAAGACTTTTTCCATCTGCTTCCTTGTACTACTGGTGGTGTGGCTCTGCTAGTTAATGCTTTGAGGGTCAACGTCGGCTTGGTAGTCAACGCCCTCAATACCGAAACCAAAGATCATCAGAAAGTCTTCGCGGAAACCGGCAAGGTCTCCAAGCTGCGGTAGATTTTCTGTGCTCACTAACGGCCAACGACGTTTTACCTCTGCCTGCACCACTTCGGCGAGTTCCAAATCATCGACGCGAATGCGACCTGCCTCATCAAGACGCATATTCGCCGCGGGCTGCAGCTGAGAGGCGAACAGTCGATCAATATGTTCAATACAGGTTTCGTGACTACCCTGTTCCTTCATAACCTGAAACAGCAGCGCCGCGTACAGAGGTACCACAGGAATCGCCGCACTGGCCTGACTGACAATGGCCTTTAACACCGCTACCCTAGAGTCGCCACCAATCGAATCGAGTTTTTGCTGAATTTCACCGCTGGCGCGATCAAGGTCGGCCTTCGCCTTGCCCAGCGTGCCCTCCCAGTAAATTGGCCAAGTAAGCTCGCTACCAATATAGGTATACGCCACGGTTTTGGCGTTGGCAGCGAGCAAGTCGGCTGCTAGCAGGGCTTCGATCCAGTACTGCCAGTCTTCGCCGCCCATGACCTTAACGGTGTCGGCCACTTCCTCGTCAGTGGCTGGTTCCAGCGCCACATTGGACACTTCGCCCTTTTCCACGTGCACGGTTTTGATATCCAGTACCTCGCCCAGCGGTTTGATACTGGAGCGATGTAGCACCTCGGTTTGTGGATGCCGACGTACTGGTGAGGCAAGGCTATAAACCACGAGATCAATTTTGCCCAAGTCCGCTTTAATGGTGTCGAGCACCTGAGCACGCATGGCGTCAGAAAAGGCGTCGCCGTCCAAGGTTTTCGCATACAGGCCCTGGGCGCTGGCCCGGGCCTCAAATGCCTTGTTGTTATACCAACCTGCGGAGGCAGTTTTATTTTCGGTAGGAGCTTTCTCGAAAGAAACGCCGAGGGTTTTCGCGCCACAGCCGAAACCCGCCACGATACGGCTGGCTAAGCCGTAACCGCCGGAACAGCCGAGCACTAGCACATTGCCAAAGGCAGCAGCCGTCGCAGTGCCGCTGGTGCTCACATAGTCGATTTGTTGGTTCACATGGGCAGCGCAACCGTGTGGATGTGCTGTAGTACAGATAAAACCGCGTATGCGGGGCTTTACGATCATTCTTCCACCTTCAGATAAGGCGAAAGCCGCTGTTAGACACCGGCTTCCGTAGCGTTCAACATCATACCTGCTCCCACTGCCCAGCGCATGATGCCCTCAACATTGAGGATGCGAGGCCCATCACGCCGTAGGGTTACGGTCGCCTGCTCATGTTCCTGTAGCGCATGGTCACGGTCGCCGTCTAAGGCGATCACCCCCGGGCCGCAAAAATGTTGGACTTCATCAAATGCACTGCGTCTAGTGGCGCGTACTACGACGTCACGAAAGTGACCGGGAGACAGTGGTGCCCTAATGGTGCGACCCGTGCCGCCCATTTCTACCCAAAGTCCCCAGTCGTCGTCGGCATAAACCGGATCAATAAAACCGCCAATAGGCGACATACCAATAGAATTAGGCTCAGCCCGAGTGAGCAGCATTGAGTGCAGGCGCTGGGCATCGAAAGGCAGCAGATTACCCACATGATCGCGCTGCAGGAGCACAGCGTCGATCAAGCCAATATCGTTTTGAGTCGGTGTCTGTAGATGCAACACCTTGGCGCGAGAGCGCAGGTTTTCTGGCATGGCAGCAGTTTTACCCAAGGCGTTAAGCCCGGCGACCATGCCCCCCAAGGTAGGTTCCATTAGCGCCGGAAACACGTTGTTGGTGCCGGTAGAAATCGGCACTAGGTCAATATCACTGTCGGCGCGCACTAGCGCCCGATTGGTGCCGTCGCCGCCAAGGGAAACCACGGTATGGCAGCCCGCGGCCTTGAAGTGCGCCATCGCCACTGCGGTATCTTTGGCGGTATTGGTCAGAGGAATATCAACGATATGCACCTTGGCATTTAGGGGCATAAGCTCTATGGCACCTTCAGCAATGCGAAACGGTTCCCGCGCAATGTAGATGTCCGTAACGCCAACCGCGTCAGCGCCTGCGGCAACCCGTGCCACAATGTCACGCTTGGCCTCATGGGTCATATTGGCGGCTCTGGCCGCGAGGCGGCGCACGTCTCGCCCCGACATAGGATTCACACACAGGGCAAGTTTGCCGCTGGCGGCTTTTTCAGCAGACACGGGCTGCATGGGCGTTGCAGCAAACCACTAGGCGCCGCGCTCCAGTGTTTGGAAGGTATAGGCGCTGCTATGACGTTCATCGGCCTCGCAGCGCTGTTCGTGCACAACTTGCCAAGCGCTGAGGTCAACATTGGGGAAAAACACATCGCCCTGGGGCTCGGCGTGCACCAAGGTCAAATACAAACGATCTGCCATGGGCAGGGCAAGCTCATAAACCTGCGCGCCGCCGATAACCATAACCTCGTCAATACCGTCGATGAGTCCCTGACTTTCCGCTAGGGCGATGGCCTCATCCAATGTTGCCACCACCTGCACGCCTTCGCGCTGCCACTGGGGATTTTGCGTCATTACAATGTTAGTGCGCCCGGGCAGGGGTGCCTTCATCGACTCGAAGGTTTTGCGACCCATAATCACCGGGCGGCCCATGGTGGTCTGCATAAAGTGGCGCATGTCGTTGGGTAACCGCCAAGGCAAGGAGTTGTCGCGGCCAATAACGCGGTTCTCAGCCATGGCCCATATCAAAGCTAACTGCATAGTTGTTGGAGTCCTGAATCAGACCGCGATAGGTGCCTTGATCCCGCCATGGCATTCATAGCCAGACAGCTCAAAGTCTTCGTAGGCAAAGCCGAAGATGTCTTTTACCTCCGGGTTTAAGCGCATCTGCGGCAGCGGTAGTGGGCTGCGGCTGAGCTGTAGGTCGGTTTGCTCTAGGTGATTTGTGTACAGGTGGGCGTCGCCCATGGTGTGCACGAAGTCACCTAGTTCCAGCTCGCAAACTTGAGCAATCATCATGGTCAGCAGCGCATAAGAGGCGATGTTGAACGGTACCCCGAGAAAAATATCCGCGCTGCGTTGATAAAGCTGACAGGACAATTTGCCATCGGCCACATAGAACTGGAACAGGGTATGGCAGGGCGGCAGAGCCATGCTATTCACCTCGGCTACATTCCACGCGCTGACGATATGACGACGGCTGTCTGGGTTGTTGCGAATACCCGCTACCAGCGCCTCAATTTGATCAATAGTGCCGCCATCTGGGCCGGGCCACGAGCGCCATTGAGAACCATAAA
Source organism: Gammaproteobacteria bacterium (assembly GCA_002731575.1). GTDB lineage: Bacteria > Pseudomonadota > Gammaproteobacteria > Pseudomonadales > Azotimanducaceae > UBA4421. Next base: position 49,789 of record PCCE01000026.1, read on the forward strand.
CCGGCCCGAGTTCACCGTGTTCGTCAGCCCATTCATCCCAGATATGAACATTGTGGTCGGTCAGATAAGAGATGTTTGTCGAGCCAGATAAAAACCACAAAAGCTCGTGGATAATACCCTTAAGAAACATTTTTTTACTGGTGACCAAGGGGAAGCCGGCGGCTAGGTCGAAGCGCATTTGGTGCCCAAATACGCTGTAAGTACCGGTACCCGTTCGGTCTGATTTGTAGGTGCCGTTCTCACGAACATGACGCATCAGGTCAAGGTACTGTTGCATGCTTATAGCCCTTAAAATGCAAAGGCAAATGTTACCAGCGATACCGCGAGCGGGCGATGGGATCTTAGGGTACGAGTTTGTTCCCTGCTGCTGCTGAAATCGCAGCCCAGCGCACCAGCCAAGCACCAGCCAAAATCATGGGCAGCGAGAGCAACTGACCCATGCTAATGAATTCAAACAGCACGAACCCGATATGCGCATCTGGCGAGCGCAGAAACTCCGTGAGAAACCGAAAACTGCCGTAACCGAGTAAGAACGCCCCAGATAAAACCCCCTTGGCTCTCGGTTTTAACGCCAGCAACCAAAGCGCAACAAACAGCAGCAGGCCCTCGGTTGCCGCCTGATAAAGCGAGGACGGATGTCGAGCAACGCTCTCCCATACACCAAAACACATGGCGTTGAGTTCGCCTACAGCGCGGCACTGAAAGACTAGTCCAAGACCACTTTCCGTCACCCTGCCCGGCAGCTCCATATTGATAAAGTTACCCAAACGCCCAAGACCGAGACCCACCGGACATAGGGGGGCCAAAAAATCTGTCACCGTCAAAAAGTCTTTGCTATAGCGTCGGCCAAAAATCAGCATCGCCACCAACACGCCAAGGAAGCCGCCATGAAACGACATGCCGCCTTCCCATACGCGGAATAAGTACAGTGGGTCGGCAGCGAAGCGCTCGAAACCGTAGAAAATGACATAGCCAACTCGACCACCAAGCACCGCGCCCATGGCACCGCAGAACACAAGGTCCGAGAGTTGCTCGGCATCCCAGCGGGCGTGCAGCGTATTTGGTCGGTTGTTGATACGCCACTGGCCGAGCAGATAAACAGCGGCAAAGCCCAGCAAATACATCAGCCCGTACCAGCGCAAAGCAATAGGACCTAGGGAAACAATAATTGGGTCAATGACTGGGTAGTGCATAACTTTTAATTTGCGTGGCCGAGGCCGCAGGATAACCCAAAGTCCTGCTACACTCGCCGCCTTCTTCGTCGGCCAGTTCGCTTTATGTGCCTTATTTTATTTCGTTTTCGCCCCCAGACTGCGGAACCTTTGCTGGTCGCCGCCAACCGAGACGAGTTTCATGCCCGCGCCACTGCAGCCGCTGGGTTTTGGGACGATGCCCCAGATATTTTGGCGGGCCGAGACTTAGTTGCTAGCGGTACTTGGTTGGGCTGTTCTCGCAACGGTCGTTTTGCGGCCCTAACCAACTTTACTCAAGGCGACGCTACAACCTTTGCCAAATCTCGTGGCGAGTTGGTGCAGGGTTTTCTGGCTGGCTCCGAGTCGATTAAGGACTATGCGCTTGGCATTAAGGCCAATGAATACGCAGGCTACAACTTGCTGCTATTCGACGGCAGCCGCTTGCTTTACACAACCAATATTGCACAGCCAGACCAGCCGCGTAGCCGTCTGCTGCCTGCCGGTGACTATGGCTTGAGCAACGCAGAGCTGGGCGCGAATTGGCCCAAGTGTGTTGATGGCGCCCAGCGCCTTGGGGCGTTGGCCGATGGCCAGCACAGTAATCAGCAGCTTATCGAACTGCTCAATGACCAAGCGCAGCCCAGCGACGACCGCCTGCCTCATGGTGGCAGAACAGTAGAAGCAGAGCGGCATTTGGGATCCTGCTTTATAAAGGATAGCCGCTACGGTACCCGGGCCAGCACCGTGGTGCGCATGAGTCGCACCGACATCTATTTCGCTGAACAAACCTATCTAGCAGATGGCGAAGTCGGGCCCCAAGTCGAGTTTGAAATCGACATTCGCCAGTAGAGGCTCGTTATTGCCCTGTTAGCATCACGTAAGTGCTCTGTCAGGGTTTATGGCATCCGCTAGCGCATACCAACTGGGCATCGTCCCCCATTACCAAAGCCGCTCCTTTGCGTACTCCGGGTAAGACGTATCGTAGTTTGCCCCATCAAACTCAGGCGCCTGTTCCTTGAGGAGGTCTCCGGCAGTGGGTAGCCCCTGACTTTCATTCCCCGCCGACCACAGCCGCGATCGTATCAGCGCCTTGGCACATTGAAAATAAACTTCGCCAACACGAATGACGATTACCGAGCGTGGAAAGTTACCTTCGTGCTCAAACTGCCCGATTACATCCGCCTCTGCTGTTACTACTGCGCTGCCATTTACCCGCACCACGGTGTCGGACCCAGGCACCATAAACATCAGACTTAGGCGCCCATCACTGACGATATTTTTAAGCGAATCGAGCCGGTTGTTGCCCTTCCAATCTGGCAGGTATAGCGTCTGTGGATTGATGATTCGCACCACTTCGTTGCGGTCGCCCCTTGGGCTGGCATCGGTACCCTCGGCACTAACAGTGGACAGCACGACGAAACGCGACGCATCAATCCAGCGCCGATAAAGCGGCGTGATCTGATCGCAAACCTTGTCGATGGCAAGCGGCGACACCACACCATAGTGGTCTTCTAACTGAGTAATAGAGTCGATTATCTGCATAACTTCTTCCTCGCTGGTCTGTACTGGGTTAACGATGCATCAGCTTTCTAGGCCCCCGGTTGCCGGAGCGGGTCTGGCGCGTTGGTTGTAAAGCAAGGCTCGCAGCCCGGCGATTTCTTCCTTGGGCAGACTGGAAAAATCGTTCTGCATATCAGCACCTGCGGCCATACCCCGCTGTACTGCGGGGCGATCACCCAGCTCGTCAAACCAACGCTGAAAGTACTTAAACTCGGTAATGTCCTGACCTTGACCTGCCCAGTTCACGGTCCACGGATAGCAAATCATGTCGGCAATCGTATACTCGTCGCCGCAAAGATAGCGCTGGTCGTACAGGCGATTGTTGAGCACGCCATAGAAGCGGTTTACCTCATCGGTGAAGCGCGTGATGGCATAGCTTTGATCGCCAGCCTCTTCTGTAAGCCGCCGAAAGTGACCGCATTCACCAGTCTTCGGGCCTTGGTTTGCCATTTGCCACATAACCCACTGCACAACATCGAATTTGCCGCGTGGCTCCATTGGCATGAACTGGCCCGTCTTCTCGGCGAGATAAAGCATAATGGCTCCTGATTCAAATACCGACAAAGGGCCCTGGCCGTCAGCTGGCTCATGGTCAACCAAGGCAGGCATACGGTTGTTGGGATTTATGCTCAGGAACTGGTCTGTAAACTGATCGCCCTTGCCGATGTTGCATTCGATCAGGTTGTATTCAAGCCCACATTCCTCCAGCTGAATGGTGACTTTTTTGCCGTTCGGAGTAGGCCAATAGTATAAATCGAGCATGCTGGGATTCCTGATGTTTGAGGCGGTTGCAGGTATTCTGCCTCAGGCATTGTAGCCATAACTGAGGAGAAAACATTGGATACATCTTTGCACGGTAGAGTCGCCCTCATTACCGGCGGCAGTAAGGGTCTGGGTTTTGCTACCGCAAAGGCCTACTTCAGCCATGGTGCCAAGATTGCCCTGCTGGCGCGCGGCGCCGAAGAACTTGCTGCCGCAGCAGTGGCGCTTCGTGAACTCACCCTTGCTGAGGCGTATCAGGCCAGCGCCGACGTGGCGACCTTTGTCTGCGATGTGACTGACCCTGAGGCGGTTACCAGGGTCCATCAGGATGTTGTTAATACTCTCGGCGATGTGGACATTCTGGTGAACAATGCTGGTCAGTCCGCTGCCAAACCCTTTCTCAAGATCACTGACGCGGAATGGCAGGCAGACCTCGACCTCAAGCTGATGGCGGCCATTCGTCTGACACGTCTGGTATGGCCGGGGATGGCCCAGCGGCAGTGGGGACGCGTTATCAATCTGCTCAACGTCTATGCCAAACTGCCAGATGCTGGCACCGCCCCGACCTCTATTTCCCGTGCTGCGGGCATGGCCCTGACCAAGGTGCTAAGCGCTGAAGGTGCCCCCGACAACATTTTGGTAAACGCCATGCTTATTGGCTTCATCGAGAGCGATCAAATACGTCGCCAACATGCAGCCAGTGACAGTTCGCTCTCTCTTAAGGAATTCATCGCCAAGGCCGGTGCGCGCTTACCGATGAAGCGTATGGGCCGGGCAGAAGAGGCAGCAAATTTGGCGCTGTTTTTGGCCAGCGATGCAGGATCCTATGTCACTGGCTGTGCCATTAATATGGATGGCGGATTATCCAAGGCGGTTTAATGCGGCTTGTCGGCCTTAGACCCCAACCGCGCAGGCATCACCTTGCCAAGGCCTAGGCGCAGCATTTCTTGATTTAGGAACGGGGTAACTTCTTCGGCGGTATGCATACGCATTACTCGGGCTAACATGCGCCGCGCATCGCTACGTTTGATGCTGCGTATCACCCACTTCACCCGCAGCAGGTGCGTGGCGTTCATTGACAGCACATGATAGCCCATGGCCATAAGCAGCATGGCGCCAGCAGGCGTGCCCGCAAGTTCCCCGCAAATGCCTAACGGTTTTTCTTCGGCGTGTACGGCCCGGGCTACCTCACGCAGAGCGGTTACAACTGCCGGATGAATTTCTTGATAAAGCTCGGCAACCCGCGGATTGTTGCGGTCTACAGCGAGTAAATATTGGGTTAGGTCGTTAGATCCAACCGCTATAAAATCTGCCTCTCGCGCCAACAACCGCGCCTGATAAACCGCTGCTGGCACCTCAATCAGCACGCCGACTTGGGGTCGCTTGACCTGCACACCTTCTTCAAGGACCTCGGCGTAGGCTTGGTCGATTAACTGCTTAGCGCGCCGCAGCTCGGTCAGACTGGAAATCATTGGCAGCATAATGCGCAAATCGCATAGCAGGTCTGCGTTAGCCTTGAGCATGGCTCGTACCTGCACCAGAAAAATTTCCGGGTGGTCCAAGGTGACACGAATGCCGCGCCAACCAAGAAAGGGGTTTTCCTCCTGAATGGGGAAATACGACAGCGACTTATCGCCGCCAATATCCAGTGTGCGCATCGTCACCGGGCGCGGGTCAAAAGCTTCCATATGCTCGCGGTAAAGTGCTCGTTGCTCGACTTCCGTGGGGAAGCGATCTTGGCTCATAAAGGGCACTTCGGTACGAAACAAACCAATGCCCTCAGCGCCGCGATCAAGTGACCGGGTGATGTCGCTAGTCAAGCCAATGTTCACCCACAGCTGCACCCGCCAGCCGTCCAGGGTGACGCAGGGCAGTTCTTTCAGGTCATCCAGCTCGGCGGCAAAAACCTGCTCTTGTTGGAGCAGCGACTGATTTTCTCTAAGGCGTTCCTCACTTGGCTGGGTATACACATCGCCATAGTGACCGTCGACGATAACCACGGCCCCTTCCAGCTCGTAGGCAGGCAAATCCAGCGCACCCATCACCGCTGGAACACCCATAGCACGAGCCAAAATAGCCACATGAGAATTACCGGAACCGCGCAATGACACTACGCCGCGCAGCTGCTCAGCTGGAATGGCCCCAAGCATGGCTGGGGTAATTTCTTCGCCAACGAGAATCGCATCATCAGGAAATTGAGTTTTTTTCTCGCGAATGCGCTGCAAATAGGCGAGAACCCGCACGCCCAAATCTTTTACATCCGTGCCGCGCTCGCGCAGATAGGGGTCGTCCATTATCTCGAATCGGCCTACATGCTGACGAATCACTTTACGCAGCGCGCCCTGTGCCCATTCGCCACGGCGCACGACCTCACGAATATCGCCGGCCAAGGCACCGTCATCGAGCATGTGCAGATAGGCATCAAACAGGGCTAGCTCTTCTTGGGGCAAGCTGGCCTGCAGACTTTGCATGAGGCTGCGGATATCGTTGCGTACCGCCTCAATGGCACGATCAAGCAACATCAGCTCTATAGTAATGTCTTCGGCCGGGCGACTGGGTACCGCGTCTAAGTCGGCTATTGGGTGCATTACGACACCGGTGCCAATGCCAATTCCAGGCGCTCCAGCAAACCCCTTAAATTGGCCGTTGGTGATGAGGTCAGCAGAGACTCCTGCAACAATTGAACTGCCTAACGCCTCAGCATGCGCAACCGTGGTGGCGAGTTGGGCAGACAAGGTCACCAAAAACGCTTCTTCCGATTCATCAAAACGGCGCGGCTCACGCTGCTGCACCACCAGCACCCCAAGCACTCGGCCCTGATGCAAAATAGGCACGCCAAGAAAAGCATTGAACGGTTCTTCGCCAATCTCTGGTACGAAATAAAAGTTGGGGTGGGATGGCGCGGCCTCCAGATTCAGCGGCTCTGCGCGTCGCCCTACTAGGCCTACCAAGCCCTGATCCTGTGCCAGCAGCACCTCGCCAATACGACTGGCATTTAGGCCGTCGGTGGCTGCGAGCACATAGCCTGTGTCGGCGGTAGCGGTGAGATAAATGGAGCAGACTTCGGTGCCCAAGGCATCCTTAATGTGTGCGGCCAAGCGCTGCACAGATACCGCGAAGTTACCCTCTTGGGTAACGTCCTGTACGATTTTGCGCAGCATATTGAGCACGGGTGGTGTCCTAACTTCCTAACGCACTGGAGGATACCGGTTTTGGCGCGGCCAACGCGTTAGGTAAATACTGGGCCAGCTCCACCAAGGCCCGGCGATACACGTCACGTTTGAAGTCCACCACCTGCTCGATGGGGTAGTAATAGCTAACCCAACGCCATTCATCAAATTCGGGTTTGGCATGTTGGTGCAAGCGGACGGCAGAGTCGTCGGCATGCATCTGTAGCAAAAACCACTTTTGCTTTTGCCCGACAAAGCCCGGGGTCGAGTTATTGCGGCGCATATATTTGGGCAAACGGTAGCGCAGCCAGTCGGTAGTTTGGCCCAGCACGGTAACGGCATCTGCGGACACCCCGATTTCCTCATGCAGCTCGCGGAACAACGCCTGTTCGAGCGTTTCACCGCTATCGACGCCACCCTGTGGAAACTGCCAGGCATCAAAACCGCCAACCCGACGGGCCCACAGCACGCGGTTTGCCGACTCCCGCGATGTGGGCCCCTGCAACAGCACGATGCCAATATTTGGCCGAAATCCGTGCTTATCGATATTCGAATCCATTACCTATTCCTCTGTCTCCACTGTACAACAATACGGCTGAGGAACCCGAGTTTAATTAGCGCAACATGGCCGATTGCGCACTTGCCAGATAAAACGTGCGAACATAGCGGCCGAGCCAGACAGGAAACCGCCGATTTATCATGCAAAACACCCTGCATCAGCAAACTAGCCTCTATCTCAAACTGCATGCCGAGCAGCCCGTAAACTGGCAAACATGGAGCGACGACGTACTTGCTGAAGCCAAGGCACAAGACAGGCCAATTTTCTTATCTGTTGGCTACGCGGGTTCGCACTGGTGTCAGGTTATGTCCCGAGAATCTTTTAGCGACCCTGCTACCGCCAGTGTACTTAACGAGCATTTTTGCTGTATCAAGGTGGACCGGGAGGAGCGGCCAGACTTAGATAAAATCTACCTCAGCGCCATGCAACTGCTGACTCAGCAAGGTGGCGGTTGGCCACTGAACCTATTCTTAGATCCCCAGACCGAGCTGCCGTTTTTTGCTGGCACCTACTTTCCTGCACAAAGCCAAAACGGCCAGCCGGGCTTTGCCGATTTGCTCATGCTTATGTTCGAGGCCTACGACCAACAGCGCGAGGAGTTGACCGGCCAAAGCGAGAAACTTGCTAACACGCTAAAGCAGCTTGCCCCGCCAGTGCTCGACCCAAAGATGGATGATCAGGCACTTATCGATGCGTGCCGTGCAACACTGACCGAGCGTTTCGATAGCGCTGAGGGCGGTTTTGGGCAAAGTATGAAGTTCGCCATGCCCGGCAGCATTGATCGATTGCTGCAACACTGGGCCTATTGCCGCCGCGCCAAGAGTGCGGACAAAGACGGCTTAGAGATGGTGATGACAACCCTGACGCAAATGGCCCGAGGCGGAATTTTTGACCATTTGGGCGGCGGCTTTTTCCGTTACGCCCAAGATCGCCAGTGGCGCGTCCCGCACTTTGAAAAAGTACTGTACGACAATGCCCAATTGCTCAGCGTTTATTCACAGGCATTGAAACTCGGTGGCGATGCGCTGTTCGAAGATGCATTGACGATGACCTTGGACTGGCTACAGCGCGAGATGCGTGATGAAGCCGGCGGTTTTTACGCAGTTCAAGATGGAGCCAGCCTCGGCCAACGCGGCCGTCATTATTTATGGCGACGCGAACAGGCAAAAAAGCTTTTGGATGCAGACGCCTACTTACTTATCGAAACACTTTACGCCCTGGATAAACCCGCCAACGCCGACAATCACTGGATTTTACATCGGCGAGACTCCTACCGTTCTGTGATCGAGCGCCTGTCTATGCAGGAAGAGCAGGCAGACGAGATGTTGCAAAACGCTCGTCAAATACTGTTTGCTGCCCGCACTGAACGCACGCCGCCGGTTACCGACAAAAAAATTCTCAGCGGTTGGAATGGCCTGCTGATTACCGGACTTTGCGATGCCGCACAGGCCCTGAATAGGAGCGAGCACCTAGATACTGCCCAGCAGATTGCCGACTTTCTGCGCGACAAATGCTGGGATGGTAANGTCTTGAGTGTCAGTTGGCAGGACGGGCAGGCTCAGCCAATAGGGTTTTTGGACGACTATGCCAACGTCTTAAANGGCCTTGTTAGCCTCCTCGGTCAGCGCTGGCGGGCAGCCGACGCGGCTTTCGCCGTGGCCTTGGCTGACGCGGCAGTGGAGCTATTTTTTGACCTAGAAAACGGCGGCTTTTACTTCACGCCAGCCAACCAGTGCGAGCTGATTTATCGGCCAAAACCAAGCTTCGACGAGGCGTTGCCACCGGGTAACGCCACTCTAGCCAGCGCCATGCTGCAACTCGGGCAACTGTTAGGCGACACCAAGTACTTGGATGCTGCCACCAATACTCTGCGTTGGGCCCGTGCTGCGATGGAACGCTATCCCGCCAACCACTGCAGTATGGTCAGCGCCCTGCAGTCGAGTACTGATGATCAGACCGTTGTGCTGCGAGGCCCAGAGGAAGACATGCATAGTTGGCGTCAGGCGCTGCTGCAAAGCTATCAGCCGTGGCTGCGGGTCTACTGCCTGCCTTATGACATCGATGGGCCGATGCCCGCCTACCTGCCAGGCTTAGTCAGCGCGGCAATACGGAGCAAGGTAAGCGCCTTTGTATTTGATGAGGGCCAAGCCGGTGCTGCGATTACTGACTTGGATGAGCTGCGCCGCGTCGTGCACATTTCTTAGACAGTTCCTTCTAAGCAGCAGTTTAACCGGCGCTAATTTCGCTCCAAGTAAGATCCAACTCCCGAGCCGCTTTTACATCGTCGAGGCGGCGCACTGGGGTTGTATAGGGTGCCTGCTTGACGAAGTCTGCATCGGTCAACGCTTCTTCGCGCACTGCGATCATGGCGTCAACGAAGGCATCCAGCTCTTGCTTACTCTCGGTTTCCGTTGGCTCGACAAGGAAACACTCTGGCACCAGCAGTGGAAAATAGGTGGTTGGCGAATGCACACCGTAATCCAGCAGTCGCTTGGCCATGTCCATGGCGTTCACTCCTAGCTCTTTATTTTCCTTCTGATAAGTGACGATGAACTCATGGGTCGCTCGACGCGAGGGATAGGCAAGCTGGAAGCCTGCCTTGGCCAATCGCGCGGCCATATAGTTCGCATTCAAGGTCGCGTATTGGCCGACCCGGTGCATACCTGCACGGCCGAGCAACAGCGCATAAGCCAGTGCGCGCAGCAAAATGCCTGCATTGCCAGCAAAGCCTGACAGCGTGCCAATGCTCTGGGGCAGGTCGTCAATGCCCATCCAGCGATAGCGCTGGCCTTCTGCAGATTCGATCTTCTCTACTACTGGCAGCGGCAGATGCGGCAGCAGACGCTCGCCGACGCCTACCGGACCAGCACCCGGACCACCTCCGCCATGGGGAGTGGCAAAGGTTTTGTGCAAGTTCATGTGCAGCACGTCGAAGCCCATATCGCCGGGCTTCACCTTGCCTAAGATGGCATTCAGATTGGCTCCGTCGTAGTACAGCAGACCGCCAGCGTCATGCACCGTAGTGGCAATAGCCTCGATCTGCCGCTCGAAGACGCCGCAAGTGGAAGGGTTAGTCATCATCAAGCCGGCAGTTTGCGGCCCTACTTTTTCTTTTAGAGCCTCTAAGTCCACATCACCTTCGGCATTCACCGGCACTTCGGTTACTTTGTAGCCACACATTACTGCTGTGGCCGGGTTCGTCCCATGTGCTGCTGTTGGCACAATAATTTCAGTGCGCCCATCGTCGCCTCGGGCTTCGTGATAAGCGCGAATCATCGCCACACCAGCAAATTCGCCTTGGGCACCCGCCATGGGTGCCAGCGATACGCCTTGCATACCGGTGACGTCTTTGAGGATTTCCTGCAGATCGTGCATACAGGCCAAATGGCCTTGGCTGGCCGGTTCTGGCGCCAACGGATGGCGGCCCAAGAACCCCGGCAAGCTGGCTGCCTTATGCGCGCCGCGCGGGTTGTACTTCATGGTGCAGGAACCCAGCGGATAGAACATGGTGTCGATGGCGTAATTTTGCCGCGACAGGTTGGTGTAGTGACGCACCGCCTGCAGTTCCGACACTTCTGGCAAACCGGGTGTGTCGCTGCGCAGCAGATGCGCGGGTATATCAGCAAGGCAGGCCGCGTCGGTGCCATCAACACGCTGGGCGCTGGCGCGACGGTTACCCAGACTTAACTCAAAAATTGATTGGCCTTGGGCCTTGGCATTAACCACTTTTTGCAGCGGGGCATTATCGGTATTCACGTTCGGCATCTCGCTCATGCGCCTGCTCCTTGAATGTGGCTAATTGCCCGACTAAAGGCAGCAACGTATTGATCTAACTCAACCTCGGTACGTTTTTCCGTTACCGCCACCAAGAGGCCATTGGCTGCATCGGTTTGAGTAGCGCCAACAAAGTCGGCCAGATTCAGACCCGCCAAAATGCCTTGGGCCATCATCTGCTCAATTAGCGCGGCGGCGGGCACCGGTACCTTCAGGGCAAATTCATGAAAGGTCGGACCGGCAAAGAAGTCGCTAACGCCGTCCAGTTCTAGCAGACGCTGCCGCAGTGTTGTGGTCTTGCGATGGCAATCGAGGGCAGTTTCACGAACACCTTGTGGCCCCATCAGGCTCATGTAGATGGTTCCGGCGGTGACCAGCAAACCTTGATTGGTGCATATATTCGACGTGGCCTTGCCGCGACGAATATGCTGCTCGCGCGCCTGCAGCGTGAGCGCGTAGCCAACTCGGCCTTCAAGGTCTTCGGTACGCCCTATAATTCGGCCGGGCAGTTGACGCATGAAGGCTGCACGCGTGCAGATAAAACCAAAGGACGGACCACCGGAAGCCATTGGCACGCCAAAGGGTTGACCATCGCCTACGGCGATATCGGCACCTTGCTCGCCCCACTGTCCGGGAGCTTTCAAAATACCAAGGCTCATTGGGTTCACTACGGCGACGACCAAGGCGCCTTGGGCATGGGCCCAGTCGGTTATGGCGTCCACTGCCTCTAGGCCGCCAAAAAAGTTGGGCTGCTGGATGATGACTGCGCTGGGCGCGGTATCCGCCAGGCCTGCAAGCTGAGCCGGGTCTATCAAGCCGGTGTCGTCTATGGCAATCGGCGCGATGGATACATTTTGATTGCGCACAATGTTGCGGGTGGTTTGGGTGTAGTGCGGGTGCACGGATTGGGCAATAAGCACCCGGCCATCTTTATTTTTCTTGTTGGCGCGAACGGCCATAAGCACGGCCTCGGCCAAGCCGCTGGCACCGTCGTAGACCGAGGCATTGGACACGTCTAGGCCGGTCAGCGAGGCCATCATGGACTGGTACTCGTAAATCAGCTGTAGAGTGCCTTGGCTCGCCTCTGCCTGATACGGGGTATAGGCGGTCATAAACTCACCCCGAGCCGTGAGATCCCATACCGCTGAAGGAATGTGATGATCGTAGCTGCCGCCGCCCAAGAAACAGGTATAACCTTGATCTTGTTCTGCCCGCTGCGCCATGTATTGCAGCATGGCCATTTCGCTCATGCCTTCTGGCACATTGTCCAAACGATCGCTAATCAGGTTCGCGGGAATTTCGTCAAACAGCGCGTCAAGCTGGTCTATGCCGATTTCTGCCAGCATGGTGTCAACATCAGCTTGAGTGTGCGGAATAAAGGGCATACTGCTCTCCAAATAAATCTGCTGCGACGAATAGGTTCGTCTTTCTACTTCTTGGTCTCGTTCTCTCTCGCTGAGCCGCTCTTCGACTGATCGCTCCGACTTATTGCTTAGACCTATTTCTTCGCCTTATCTCTTCGAACTGAGCGAGGCTTATCGCATTAGTCTTCGTCGTCGCAGACCTCGGCATAAGCTTCTGCATCGAGCAGATCGTCTAAATCCCCTGCATTTGTCGGCGTCAGTTTAAAAAACCAGCCATCGCCGTAGGGATCTTGGTTCACTGTCTCTGGCGCATCGGTGAGCGCTTCGTTAACAGCGCAGACCGTGCCACCAATGGGTGCGTAAATATCCGACGCGGCCTTTACCGATTCGACAACGCCTGCTTCTTCTTGGGCGGCTACCGTCAGGCCAAGCTCTGGTGCTTCAATGTAGACGACATCGCCTAGCGCGCTTTGTGCATGATCGCTAATGCCAACGGTCACCGTGCCGTCTTCTTCTAACCGCGCCCATTCATGGGTTGCTGCGTATTTCAGTTCTGTTGGGATATCGCTCATCGCGGTTCGCTCCTTCATCGGTATCATGCAGCCCGACCCGAGGGTGGTTTGCGTCTTTGCACGCTCATGCGCTTATCTTCTGCCAATTGCCAGGTTTCCCCCAGCGTTTATTCGTCGCTTAGTTGACCAAAATTTTACCCTTTCGTACGAAGGGTGGTTTGACCAAGCGCGCCTTTTTCATCGTGCCGCGAATGTCCACCGAGCACTCGCCGTTCGCTCCCGACGGCACCCGCACAAGGCCAATACTGCGCTGCAGGGTGGGTGAATATGTACCGCTGGTAACAAGGCCCGGCCCGGCGTCAGTTTGTACGGGTTGGTCATGCCTTAGTACGCCTTTGTCCTCAAGAATAATGCCGGTGAGTTTGTGCGCTGGTGCAGTGCGCTCCCCTTGCAGCGCATAACGGCCAATGAAGCCCCGTTCTGCAGGTTCCCACGCGACCGTCCAGCCAATGTTGCTGATCAACGGCGAGGTGGTTTCATCCATATCCTGCCCGTACAGATTCAGCCCCGCTTCCAAACGCAGGGTATCGCGGGCACCTAGCCCTGCTGGTTGCACACCTGCATCGAGCAAGGCCTGCCAGAGCGCTAAGCCCTGCTCCACAGGCAGCATTACTTCCACCCCGTCTTCTCCAGTATAGCCTGTGCGACCGATGAGCCAGTCGCCGTGGGCTGCTGCAAAGAATGGCTTGATGTTCAATTGGGTCAAATCTGTGGCGGCAATTAGCTTGGCAATGGCCTCGGGGCCTTGTACCGCCAGCATAACTTGGGGTTTGTGTTCGATACGCATATTGGTCAGGGCTTGGGCTTCAAACCAGTCGAGCATTTTTTCTCGGGTGGAAGCATTCACCACACAACGGTAGCCCTTGGGCAGCCGGTAGACGATGAGGTCGTCGAGCACTCCGCCGTGAGCATTCAGTGCCGCGCCATAAAGTGCCTGATATTCGGCCAGCACGGCGACGTCGTTAGCGATCACCTTGCGTAAAAAAGCTTCGGCGTCAGGGCCGTCGATATCTACGATAGTCATGTGGGAGACATCGAACATTCCCGCACTCGTGCGCACCGCGGTATGTTCGTCGATCTGCGAACCGTAGTTCACAGGCATCATCCATCCGGCAAAATCGACCATCTTGCCGCCAGCTGCGACGTGGGCATCGAAGAGAGGGGTTTTATCCGCCATGATTGTGCTTGCCAAAAAATTAGAAGGCCGTGCATCGGGCTAGGCCAAGACTCCCTATTGTAACCTAGACCTGTGCAATTGCCGTGAGTCCAATTCAGCTTAAGAGGACCTGGCCTCAAGAGGAAAAATTGCGCAGGCCGGTAGCTTCTTCTATGGCCCTGCGCTGTAGCCACTGACGTCGGCCAAACCAACCAACCCCCGAATTGCGCAACCAGCCAACCCAGGGATTGTCGTTGCCGTAGAGTTCTTTCAGCCCTTTTAAGCTGCGCAGCATGATCTCCGAACGCAACAGCCGCTGCCGCGCGAATTTGTCCCACTGCCCGGGCAAATTGAAGTCAACACCGCGGGCCATCACTGACAGCAATTCTTGCAGGTCCTCAAAGCCCAGATTTACCCCCAAACCCGCCAGCGGATGCACGACACGCAGCGCATCGCCCAGCAACAACACCCGCTGGTGCGGGTTAGCGGTAGCCGCAAGCTGCTGATTGAGCGGAAAAGCCTGCCGCGGCGCAGCCTCTTGGATTTGCCCCAAACAGCCTTCACTCGCCCGCGTTAGCACCGCGCAGAAGTCTGCATCAGCCAAGCCCATGCGGACCCCCGCCTGCACCTCTGATTGCGACCAAACAATGGAACAAAGATGCGGGTTTGTACTCGGCAACAAGGCCAGTGGACCATCGAGCAAAAATCTCTGCCATGCGGTGTCGTCGTGAGGCCGCTCGGTGCGCACAACGGTTGTTACCGCCATTTGACCAGTTTGCCAGTTGCGAATGAGAACATTCAGCGCCTGCCGCACGGCAGAGTTTGCACCGTCGCAGGCGATAAGCAGTTGGGCCTGTAGCTCATTAATTTTGCCGTCGTTGTCGATGCACAGGGTGACCCCAGTATCTGCAGGCGCCACGTCGACTACGCTGCCGAACACGAGGCTAACATTTGGCTGGGCCTCAAGCGCCTGCCAAAGTCGCTCCAATAACGGCGCAACCTCGACCAACCAGCCAAGTTCACTGCGCCCCACACTGGCGGCATCAAACTCCAGTTGGCTGGTGCCGCGTTCTTCCCATACCCGCATTTTTTTATATGCCGCTGCTTGGCTGGGCCAAGCGTCAACTTGCTGTAGCAAGGCTGCAGATTGTGGTGACAGCGCGACGTTGCGCACATCCATGCCAAAGGCCGCGAGACCCGGCTGCGGACGCCCACGGTCAACTAGGGTCACCGTGAAACCCAACTCCGCAAGACTCAAGGCGGTTGCAGCACCCACCGGCCCACCACCGGCGACAATCACTGAACCAGTTGCAAGACCGCCGCGGCTCATGCAGATCCCGTGTGTATTGCGGCTTGGGGACCATGCTGCCGAAAATTCTCCGCTAGCTGCACTTCGATGGCATCTGCATCTTTCACTAGGTCTTGGGTCAACACCTCGCAGCCTTGTTGTGTAATCAGCACCGCATCCTCGATACGAATACCAATGCCGCGATAACAATCGGCAATATGCTCGGTGGTCTCATCGCGCGGAATATAGATGCCCGGCTCAACAGTAAGCACCATGCCCGGCAGCAGGTCGCGCCATGCGCCTGCCAAGCGGTAGTCGCCGACATCGTGCACATCCAGCCCTAGCCAGTGCGAGGTTTTATGCGGACAAAATTGCTCGTGGCTTCCTGCAGCGATAATTTCCTCAAGCTCTCCTTCTAGCAAACCTAATTTCAATAGACCCTTGACCAATACCGTAGTTGCGGCTTCATGGGGTGCGTTAAAGTGACTGTTCGCTGCGCACTGTGCAATGGCGGCGCGGTTGGCGGCCAGCACAATATCGTAAAGACAGCGCTGGGCGTCGCTAAAGCAACCGCTGATGGGGTAGGTCCGCGTCACATCGGCAGCGTAGTACTCAAACTCACAGCCTGCGTCGATCAGCACTAAGTCGCCATCTAACAGTACCGATTCGTTTTTAGAGTAATGCAGTGTGCAAGCATTGTTGCCTGCGGCCACAATGCTCGGGTATGCCTCGGCCTTGGCACCGTGGGCGCGGTAGCTGTATATCAACTCTGCCTCAAGTGCGGCTTCGGAAAGCCCCGGGCGAAGCTTTTCAAGCACCCGGTACTGTGCGGCGACACTAATATGCGCTGCTCGACGCATCAGCTGTTGCTCTTTGGCGCTTTTGATCAGGCGCTGTTCGTGCAGCAGATGGCCAAGTGCAACAATTTTACCCACCTCGGCCTCACCAGACCCGCGTTGTTGCGCCAGCTCATCAAGGTAGGCTACGAGGCGACTGTCCCACAACAAGTGCTCACCGAGATTCATATAAATTTGGGTTCGCCCTTCCAGCAGCCCGGGCAGAATGTCGGCCACGTCGCTAATGGGAAAGCTGTCGTTTACGGCCAACGCAGCAGGACCCGCTTCCGGCCCGAGGATTGGCCCATCACGCCGCTCTGCTACGGCATCACGCTCGCGACAAAAGATCACGGTTTCGCCTTGCGCCCTGCCGGGCATTAGCACCAGTAACGCGTCTGGCTCACAGAAACCCGTGAGGTAATAGAAGTCACTGTCTTGGCGAAACGGGAAATAAATATCGCGATTGCGCCGCTGTTGGGTCGCCCCGGGTACTAAGGCAATAGACCCGGGATGCATGCGATCGAGCAGCTGCTGTCGACGCGCGGCGAAATCGCGCAGCGTGAGCAGACCCTCAATCAACCGCAGATTCCGCAGCAACATGATCGTCCATTAACGCAAGAATCAGCATGGTGCTGACACGGACATATTCGTGAACTTCGGTTAAGGATGCTTCATGCTCTTCCATCTCACCGGGTTCGAAGTCTTCCTCACGGTAGTCTTCTGGGTCTAAGGAGGACAGCGCCACAAGATCCTTGATGATTTCTTGCACGTCCACGGGCAGCTCGGCGTGCTCGCCGTCGAGCCCACCAGCAAAACCGGTCAAAAAACCGCCAGCCCAGTTTGCGATGGTTTCCACGCGCTTGGTTATGGGATCATCGTCGTCGGCTATTAAAGGCTGAAACACCATGTTTTGATCGTGCAGTTCATCCAAGGTAGCGTTAACGAAGACGCCCAAGGATTCCTGATCCGACAACGCATCCACCCCTACCAGATCAATAAATTCACTCAGTATGAACTCGTGTCTGCCATTTACGGCCATGCCACAAACCAAGCCGTGCAGTTCTTCTGGTTCGATGGAAAAGGCGGCCATTTCGGCTTGAATGCGCAGGTCGGACATAGCATGTTCCAGTGGCAGGAGCGGGAGTTTCTGGACGCAAACTATCGCCCACCGGACAAGGAAATACCAGCGCGCTCGCGCGCTGGTGAATCGGCTTTAGCAGCGCTTTGCTAAGGCGGATAGGCAGTAATCTACCTTGGCAGTGGAATTTATCTGAATAAAAACCAGATGAGGAAAATCCGCTTGCACGCGCTCGGTCGTATAACTCTGTCGCCGGCGGCCATGATTGCTAATCGCCCACCAGATAATTAAGTCTCGAGACATAAAACACCGCCGAAGGGTTTCCCTATTGCCAGTTCCCGGCCACAACTCCTGTTGGGTGAAATTGCGATTCAAAGCACGCATCGCCACCCGATAAACTGTCTGCAGGAAGGGTGTATCTAAAAACACTACGACTTAGGTGCGCGGCCACTTCGTGTTTTGCGTGCGGGAGTAGTTGCCATCCAGAATCCAGGTCTCTGCCGCAACCGCGTTTTTAACCTTGGGCAAGAATTCTTCATCGCTGGGCTCCCGCCAATTCGGCTTCCGAAACAGCTGATCCATTTCCACATAGGGAATGTCCTTAAGTTTCGCAAGGCGCTGGCTAAAAGTGCTTTTGCCCGCGCCGGAGCAACCGACCGCAATGATTCTGCGGGCCATGGCTAAGGCGTCAATTTGCGCGGCAGGCATCATTGTCGCTCGCTCCCTAGCAGTTGAAATTAGCAGTTGGAATAAGCAATTGAGCCAAGATTTCAGGCTTAGCGGCATCGTTGGTTTTACAATTTTCTGGCAGCGCTGTCCAACCTCAACCGACAGAGCAGGCATAAATAGCCGTTTTTCGTCTTGTGAATGTTTGTCTACGCTGCGATTGAATTTTTGTGTCGGGCAACGCAGCATTAGCGCTCTCGTATTAAGTCCAAAGCCCACCGTTATGCCTGAGATGAATGCAGCGAAAAATCAGTCCATGGAAGAAATGGATATCTTAGAGCGTCGGGTTAACGAACTCATTGCGCTTACCGAGCAATTGTCACGCGAAAACAAGGCGCTGCGCACCCAGCAAGAAAACTGGTCTGTAGAGCGTGCCAAGCTCATCGAAAAAAACGAACTGGCAAAAAGCCGCGTTGAGTCAATGATCGGCCGCCTTCGCACCCTCGAGAACGGCTAAAGGAAACAGGTTCCCATGAGCGATTCCGACAGCAAAACTCTATCAATCTCGATTATGCAAAAAGAGTTTCAGGTGGCGTGCCCGGCGGATGAGGAAGAAGCCCTGCTGCGCGCAGCCCGCTACTTGCACGAGCAAATGGAGGGAATTCGCAGCAGCGGCAAGGTAGTAGGGATGGATCGCATCGCGGTGATGGCCGCACTGAACATGGCCAATGAGTTGCTAAGCGGTGAGTCAAAGATACAAACGAGTCAAGATTACGCAAAACTGCGCATCCGCACTTTGAACGACCGCATCGAAACCGCCATTGCCGACGGCAAACAGCTCAAACTCTGATTTTTCGGCGCTGCGGGTCCGCAAAGCCCCGAATGCTGTCAAATTTTGGTCCTCGCTTATCGCAAGCTGCCCCTACTCCCGACAACAAAAATGGCTATACTGCCGACGTTTCCTGGGGTGTTAGCCAGTGGTCGCGTCCTTGAGCCGTTATAAAAACGTCAGGAGATCTTTCGTTAGTTCTGTGTGCTTACCCAATTCGATGGGCCGCCTTCGAGCTAGCTGAGGTTTCCGCCTTGAATCTCAACGGTTCAGGGCAAACCAACAGCGGCATTGCCGGGAAACTCTTTTTTCTGCCACGACTTCATCGTGGGAGCCGTCTATGACCCTGCAGTATCAATCCAGCGATCCCGCACAGAAGCCTGCACTGCGTCGCCTGTTTAAACAGCAGCGCCAAGGGCTTAGCGCTCACCTAAGAGACGAGCACCATCAAAACATCATGCAGCATCTAAACCGCCTGGTGGCTGAGCAAGTCGATGCACACCATATCGCCGTCTATCTAGCGACTCACGATGAGGCGGATTTGCAGCCGTGGATTGAATCCGCATGGAGCAATGCCAAGCGCCTTTATGCTCCAGTGGTTGGCAAGACCGAAGGACAAATGGCTTTTTATCCGCTCACTGAAGCCACGCCGCTGCGGCAAGGGCGCTTTAAACTGCGTGAGCCTGCGGTAGAAGATAATGCGCTAGCAATTGCCCCCCAGCACCTAGACGTTGCACTGGTGCCGCTGCTGGCCTTCGATTTATACGGCCAACGACTGGGTATGGGCGGTGGTTTCTACGACCGCTATTTTGCCAAGTCAGCCAGACGCCCGAAAATTATCGGCATTGGCTACGAATTGCAGCTCGCCGAGCATAGGCTGCCCACCGAGCCTTGGGACATTGCCTTGGATGCAGTGGTCACAGAAAACGGCGCTCGGGCTTTCGGCGCACAACTTGCCTGACTCAGTCAATCAAACTCATTAAGCAGACATTATGACCATTCATCGCATCATCAAAATGGGCCATCCGACGTTACGGCAAGTAGCCCAGCAGGTTAAACGAGAAGATATCGATCGCGCCGACATGCAGGTGTTGATCGCCGACATGGTAGAAACATTGCACGATGCTGGAGGCATTGGTCTGGCGGCGCCGCAAATTAATCAGCCCATTCAGCTGGCAATTATTGAAGTGCCCGGGGGACCCAGCCGCTACGGCCATCTTGAGCCAATACCGCTGACGGTGTTCTTTAACCCGGTATTGACCGTGCTCGACGATGCAGAGGCGGGCTATTGGGAAGGCTGCCTTTCGGTGCCGGGGCTGCGCGGCTTTGTTTTCCGGCCACAACATGTTCGCGTGGACTACATGGACACTGCTGGCAACGAGGCAGCGCTGGAACTGCAGGGGTTCTTAGCCACCGTAGTGCAGCACGAGTTCGATCACTTGGCTGGTCGCCTCTATGTCGACCATATTCGTGACATGAGCCAATTGGTGTTCGAAGACGAATGGTTGGCCCAGCAAGAGCCAGCCGAGGCCGACTAGCGCAGGAACAGCTCGTAGGCGGGATTGTCTTCCTCTGACCAAAAGCGGTAACCAATACGCTGCAAATAGTTCTGCAGCTTCTTTTTATCCTGCGCAGCGGCATCAAAGCCAACTAAGACCCGGCCCCAAGCAGAGCCATGGTTGCGGTAATGGAATAGCGAGATATTCCAGTCGGCCCCAAGACCCGAGAGAAATTGCAGCAGTGCTCCGGGGCGCTCTGGAAACTCGAAACGAAACAGCATTTCTGCGCCGGGATTGCGCCGGTGACCGCCTACCATATGACGCAAATGCACCTTGGCCGCCTCGTTTTCGGTCATGTCGAAAACCGGATAACCCTTGCGCTGTAGCTGGGCAACCAGATCAACCCGGTCTTCTTTGGACTTCACACCAATGCCCACATAAATATGCGCTTGCTCAGCATCGGCGCAGCGGTAATTGAATTCAGTAATCGCTCGCTTGCCCAAGGCTCGGCAAAACTTGAGAAAGCTGCCCTTGGCCTCGTCGATGGTGACCGCGAGTATGGCCTCTCTGGACTCTCCGACCTCCGCCCGCTCCGAGATATGTCGCAGTCGGTCGAAATTGACGTTGGCGCCGCTGACGATCGACACCACATGGGACATTCCCGGATTGGCCTTGATGTAGTTTTTCATGCCGGCAATGGCCAACGCCCCTGCTGGTTCTGCCACGCAGCGGGTGTCCTCGAAAACGTCTTTGATTGCTGCGCAGATTTCGTCAACGCTCACCACTACCACATCGTCAACATAGCGCTTGGCAACTTTAAAGGTCTCCTTGCCTATTTGTGCAACGCTGACGCCGTCGGCAAACAGATCCAGTTTCTCAATGGGCAGGCTAACCCGCCGGCCCGCGCGCATGGCTGCGTCCAAACAGTTAGAGCCTTCGGCTTCCACGCCGATGATTTTGGTTTTGGGGTGCAGGTACTTCACGTAGGCGGCGATCCCTGCCACCAGTCCACCGCCACCGACGGGTACAAAAATGGCGTCCAGCGGTTCGCTGTGCTGATTAACGATTTCCATACCAATGGTGCCTTGGCCAGCGATAACGTCCACATCGTCATAGGGGGGTATGTAGACCAAGCCTTCAGACTCGCAAAGGGCCTTGGCATGGGTGGCTGCCTCGTTGTAATTATCGCCATGCAGAATGACTTTGGCGCCACGGTCACGCACCGCATTCACTTTAATGCTTGGGGTGTTTTGACCCATAACAATGGTGGCTCGAATGCCAAGGTGCTGGGCCGAAATGGCCACTCCTTGAGCATGATTGCCTGCCGATGCGGTAATCACCCCGGTCGCTTTTTCCGCCTCGGTAAGCTGCGCCATTTTGTTGTAGGCCCCACGCAGTTTGAAGCTGTATACCGACTGCATGTCCTCACGTTTCAGGCTGACGTTGAGGCCAAGACGCCGGCTTAACTGTGGCGCGCGGGACAGCGGACTTTCCACGGCTAAGTCATAGACTTTCGAGCCGAGAATTTTCTTTACATAATTTTCTAACATGCCAACAATTTCTCGGCTAATGGGCGAACCAAACGGTCCATTTACTTACTCCGCAAATACTATTCACTCCCCAACTACGAGGCGCTTTATCAATCATTCTCAGGACGAACTCAAGCGACAAGCGGCTCAAGCAGCCATTTCTTATATTGGCCCCAAACTCAACAGCAAAAGTATCGTCGGTGTCGGCACTGGCTCTACCGCCAACTGCTTCATAGACGAACTCGCCAACATCAAACACACCTTTGACGCTGCCGTCGCTTCCAGCGAGGAGACTGCGCGCCGCCTCAGCGCACACGGTGTGCCAGTACTTGACCTGAACGCTGCCCCAGCCCTCGACGTCTATGTGGACGGCGCTGACGAGATCGATCACAACTGCAACATGATAAAGGGCGGCGGCGCAGCGCTGACGCGGGAAAAAATCGTCGCAGCCGCCGCCGACGAATTCGTTTGCATTGCCGATGCCAGTAAGCTGGTTGCGCGGTTGGGGACCTTCCCCCTGCCCGTTGAGGTCATTCCCATGGCCCGCAGCTTAGTCGCCCGCGCCTTGGTAGCAATGGGTGGACACCCAATCTGGCGCGAGGGTGTGATTACCGACAATGGCAACATCATTCTCGACGTACATGGGTTTGATATTGCAGCCCCGCTAGAGCTGGAACGGCGTATCAACAACGTCGCAGGTGTCATCTGCAACGGTATTTTCGCGCAACAGGCCGCCAATGTCGCGTTTTTAGCCGGTGCAAACGGTATCTCTACCTTGGACGCAAAGCCCTGAGCACCGACCCCCTGAGCCGCGCTAAGTTAGGTACTAGGCATGGCAAAGTTGTGATCTAGTGTCACTTTTAGCGATTTCGGCGCACCCAAAACACTCCTACGACAGCACTGTGCGATCAATTGCCTTAGCATCCTGCGGTCAACAAAAAATCAGATTGGAGTAAGGCCATGCGCTGTCACGAAGTCGACTATGCAATCATCGGTAACTCAATGCAGGTTGTAGAGGTTGAGCTGGATCCGGGAGAAACGGTGATAGCCGAGGCCGGTGCCATGACCTACATGGAAGAAGGCATTATTTTTGAGGCGAAAATGGGCGATGGCTCAGAT
This sequence comes from Gammaproteobacteria bacterium, assembly GCA_002731575.1. Taxonomy (GTDB): domain Bacteria; phylum Pseudomonadota; class Gammaproteobacteria; order Pseudomonadales; family Azotimanducaceae; genus UBA4421. Next base: position 72,743 of record PCCE01000026.1, read on the forward strand.
GCCAATGAGGGCGTCTTCGGCAAACTCTTTGGTGCCGGCAAACGCATGATTACCGGTGAGTTGATTTTCACTACCCATTTCTCCAACGCTGGCGGCAGCAAAAGTCGGGTGGCCTTCGCGGCACCCTACCCCGGCGACATTATCGCCGTGAACATGGCTGAGATCGGCGAGCAGATCGTTTGCCAAAAAGATGCCTTCTTGTGTGCCGCCCTGGGCACCAAGCTCGACATCGCCCTGAACCGCAAACTTGGCGCAGGCCTGTTCGGTGGTGAAGGCTTTATCCTGCAGAGACTGGAAGGCGACGGCTTAGCCTTTATTCAAGCAGGCGGCACCATTATCAAAAAGCAATTGAATAACGAAACCTTACGGGTAGATACCGGCTGTTTGGTCGCATTTACGCCCAGCGTGGATTACGACATCGAGCGAGCTGGCGGGCTGAAGTCCATGATCTTCGGTGGCGAAGGCTTGTTCTTGGCCACGCTGCATGGCACCGGCACAGTGTGGCTACAAAGCCTGCCCTTCTCGCGTATGGCAGATCGCGTCATTGCAGCAGCCCCTCAAATGGGGGGAGATGACAAAGGCGAAGGGTCGGTTTTAGGCGGTGTTGGCCGCTTGCTGGACGGCGATAACTAACTCCGAAGGCTATCCTTGGCGGAGTAAGTGCTCAAAAAACAGCTATTTTGATCGGCCGCCAGATTATCTTCTCAAAAATCTTTTTTCAGAAGATTGTGCTCCATATTTTCAGGAAATTGAAATAGTGAGCACCTACTCTGTTGGCGCTTTCCCGCCTAAAGAAAATTTGGAAACCGTCAATGTACTGCGGGCACTAGTCACTGCACATCGCCACTTAGCAGAATTGAAGGGAATCGCTCGGACTATTCCCAACGAAGGACTGCTAGTTTCCACCCTCTCGCTACAGGAAGCCCAGAGCAGTTCCGAAATCGAGAACATCATTACTACTCAGGACTCCTTGTTTAGATATCAAATCCAACCTAGCAACATAGATCCGGTTAGCAAGGAAGTCGCCTACTACTCCAAGGCCTTGACCATAGGGTTCCAAGAGGTGCGCAGCAGCGGTTTGTTGACCCTAAACACTATGCTGTCCGTGCAACCTGTAATCGAAGGCAACAACGCTGGCTTTCGACGACTTCCCGGCACGGTGCTGCGCAATGGGCGAACACAGGAAGTAGTTTTCGAACCACCGCCACCGGAAGATATCCTGCCCTTAATAGCTGAGCTTGAGGGCTTTATTTACGAACCCAGTACCCTCGACCCCTTCACTAAAATGGCGCTAGTGCACCAACAGTTCGAGACTATCCACCCTTTTTACGACGGTAACGGCCGCTTGGGGCGCATTCTTAATATTTTGTCTTTAGTTCAAGAGGGGCTCTTGGATGCCCCCATTCTTTATTTAAGCCGATACATTAGTCATAACAAACTCCGCTGTTACCAACACCTGCAGAGCTTGCGAGAAACTGGGGACTGGGAACCATGGATACTGTACGTGCTTACCAGTGTTGCGAAGACCGCCGCACACACAACTGCTCTAGTGCAGCGAATTGGTGAACTATTACAAAAAACAAAAAAACAGATACGCCATAACTACAAATTTTACAGCCAAGACCTTATCAACAACATTTTTCGCCATCCCTATACTAAGGTGGCTTTTCTTGAATAGGATCTCGACGTTTCGCGTCCAACTGCCACTCGCTATCTAGAAGCCTTATCCCAAGGCGGAGTGTTGACCAAACATCGATTGGGCAGAGAGAACTTCTACGTCAATGCGCCCTTGGTCGAGCTTCTATTCAACCTACCCGATTTCGACTAACGACTTATGCAAGTGGTAAAAGCTTATCTGGGTTAAGAATTTGATCAGGATCAAATAGCGCCTTAAGCCCCCGCATCAGCTGGATTTCAGCATCGCTGCGGCTGTAGCCAAGGAAGTCGCGTTTCAGCAAACCCACCCCATGCTCGGCTGAAATGCTGCCCCGTCGCGCCTGCACCAACTCGAAAATTTTCGGACTCATGGTGTGGCCAATATGAAAAAACTCCTCCAGCGACAGTGACTCTGGCCGCAGGATGTTCAGGTGCAGGTTGCCGTCACCAATATGACCATACCAGCACACTTCGAAATCTGGATAGCCTTCGCTGACGTATTTATCGACATCGGCAAGAAACGCTGGCACTTCACTAATGCGCACAGACAGGTCATTTTTGTAGGGCGTATACTGGGCGAGGCTTTCGGAAATATCCTCCCGCAGTCGCCACAGGGCTGCCGCTTGGGCCTGTGACTGGCTGACAACGCCGTCGACCAACCACCCTTCTTCCATGCACAGCGCAAACGCTTCTTCAGCCTTGGCTAAGGCCGATTCATCGAATTCCAGCAGCGCATAATTGTCCACCCGCTGGGCCAGCGGGTCTGGCAATTGACGGTGGGCCTGCACTTTTTGCAGCGCCAAGTCAGAGAAAAATTCAAAGGCCGAGAGCGTCAGCTTGTCGCTAAAGGCATGCAGGATACTGAGCAGGTCTACTACCGATGGTACGCCAACTACCATTACCACTTGGGGCACAGGTGCCGGGGCCAAGCGCATGTCCAGCTCGCCGATCAGACCTAGAGTGCCTTCTGAGCCAATCATCAAATGTCGGAAGTCGTAGCCGGTGGCGTTTTTAATCAGGCCCGCGTTGCAGTCGAGGAGCGTGCCCGCGCCGGTCACTACTTTCATCCCCGCAACCCAATCCCGAGTCAGGCCGTAACGAATCACCTTGATGCCGCCCGCATTGGTGGCCACGTTGCCACCAATTTGTGAAGAGCTAGAAGAGGCAAAGTCCACGGGATAGAACAACCCTTGCTGCTCGGCAAAGGTCTGAAGGTTGGCGGTAATTACGCCGGGCTGACAGGTGACGATGCGATCCTTTACCGAGAAATCCAGAATCTGATTCATGCGGTCGAAAGAAACCACCACCTCCCCTTGACTTGCTACAGCACCGCCAGACAGGCCGGTGCGACCACCGGAAGGCACTAACTTCAGGTTGTTGCTTCTGGCATAGGCAACAAGGTCCTGCAGTTGAACGATACTTTCAGGAAAGACCACAGCACTAGGGGCGACCACAAATCCATTGGTCCAATCCTTACCCCAGATTTGCAGGCTCTGTTCGTCTTCTTTGATCTGTTTTGGCGCGAGCACACTAGAAAGCACGTGTTTCTCCCCGCAAGGTGGTCCAGTCACAGGCGATGTCCAAGCGTTGCCAAATGGCCGCCTGAATCTCTGCCGTTTCGTTCACCAAATGATGCCGGGCTGGCGGCAAGATGTGTATTTGTGCTTGGGGATAGATGCGCTCTAGTACCGGCAGGTTGTGCCGATAGCTCACAGTACGGTCACCGTAGCCGTGAATAATTTTTGGTTCTAGGCGCGAGGGCGACGAGGTTTCGAAGTGGGTAAACCAGTTCACCATGGCGTTCACCCACTCAACCGGCAAGGTTTGCGCCTGCAGCGGGTCGCGCTGCAACAGCGACACAAACTCAGGATTATCTATATTGGTAGAAACATCTCTGGGCCGAGATTGAATCACCAGCTTGGCCGCCGCGAAAATCCAGCGCTGGGCCACCCATGCATAGGGCCGCACCAAGGGCGCCAGCAGAACCATTTCCCCGGACGGTTGCGGCCGCTCGTTAAACTGCTGTTGTCGCCAATACTCCATGGTCAGCGCACCACCCATACTTTGCCCAAACCAGTGCAGTGGCAAGTCGCCTGCTAAACGACAGGCGACATTGTGCACGCCTTCAAGCACTTGAATATAGTGCTGAAAATCGCTGATGGTCGCTTGGGGTCCGGTCGAGAGCCCGTGACCGATCTGATCAAAACCTATGACCGCGATATTGCGCTGCAGCAGCTCGTTCACCAAATGACCGTATAGCCCTATATGATCGTAATAACCATGACACACTAAGGTCCAAGCTACGGGTTCCCCTCCCGCGGGTAGAAAGGTTTGCAGAAAAATGCGCTCGCTAGCGACAGCTAGCACGCCATAGGCGCGGGCGGCGTCTAGGGCCTGAAAATCCAGACTGTAGTAAGCGTTATACTGCTCAAACAGGTCAGCGGGCAGCTCATACCAAGTCCCTTCATCGACAGGTGCGGCGGCTAAACTTTGAATCAGCGCCGCATCGTCGAATGCGCTCTGACCACGCTGTGGCAATTCAATCAAGGGTCTGGCTAGGCGATAAGCGGCGTTAGATGGCCAGCCGCATACTGCTGAAACATCGAATCCAGCGACTTGGCGTGGATTTTATCCGCATGACCTGCCGTACCAAAGGCTTCGTAACGGGCAACCACTACATCCTTCATGGCCTGCTGAGACACAGCCAAATACTTGCGCGGGTCAAACTCTGAGGGGTTGGCCGCGAGGAATTTACGAATCGACGCAGTAGAGGCCAGCCGCAGGTCGGTGTCGATATTCACCTTGCGTACCCCGTGTTTAATGCCCTGCTGGATTTCTTCTACCGGCACGCCATAGGTTTCGGCAATGTCGCCGCCGTAGTCGTTAATTTCCTTCAGCAAATCCTGTGGCACAGAGGAACTGCCGTGCATTACCAAGTGCGTATTCGGTAAGCGCTCATGTATCGCCCTAATGCGATCAATGGCCAGTATATCGCCGGAGGGTGGGCGGCTAAATTTATAGGCACCGTGGGAAGTGCCAATGGCAATGGCCAAGGCATCGACCTCGGTTTTCGCCACAAAATCAGCCGCTTCTTCTGGATCGGTGAGCAGTTGATCCATGTTCAGCACGCCTTCTGCACCAACACCGTCTTCTTCTCCGGCCGTACCGGTTTCTAGTGAGCCCAAGCAGCCCAGTTCACCTTCCACGGAAACGCCACAGGCATGGGCCATTTCTACTACCCGCCGCGTTACATCGACGTTGTAGTCGTATTCGGCTGGGGTCTTTTGGTCTTCGAGCAAGGAGCCGTCCATCATCACCGAGGTAAACCCCATTTGCATAGAACGCTGGCAAACGTCCGCTGATGCACCGTGGTCCTGATGCATGACCACAGGGATGTGTGGAAACTCTTCAACCGCCGCGAGCATTAGGTGGCGAAGAAAATTGGGTCCCGCGTATTTACGCGCGCCTGCCGAAGCCTGCACGATTACCGGGCTATTGGTCTGGTCAGCGCCTTCCATAATGGCGCGCATCTGCTCCAGATTGTTGACGTTAAACGCAGGCACGCCGTAGTCGTTTTCGGCGGCGTGATCCAAGAGCTGGCGCATGCTAATAAGAGGCATAGTTGTTCTCCAATAAATTGTCTAACGTGTTTGTTGGTTTTATTCGTCGATTGGGTTTGAATCAGGTTACGGCGCAGCGTGCTCCCAGCACGGCTACCGCTGGCAGCACTTTGCCTTCCACCAATTCCAAAAAGGCACCGCCGCCGGTGGAGATATAGGATACCCCATTGGCGAGATCATACTGTTCAACTGCGGCCAGCGTGTCGCCGCCACCGGCGATGGAAAAAGCGCTGCTGGCAGTTATGGCCTCGCCAATTATCTTGGTGCCCTGTCCAAACTGAGGGAACTCAAAAACCCCTACCGGCCCATTCCACATAATGGTTTGCGCATCCATCAAGCTAGCGGCCCAATCTCGGGCTGTGACCGGGCCAATATCAAGAATCATCTCATCGGCCTGCACATCGTCGATAGCCTTGACCACGCCCACCGCGTCTGCCGCAAAGGTTTTGGCGACCATGACGTCAACGGGAATAGGAATGTCCACCTGCTCGGCAATTTGCCTCGCGGTATCAAGCAGGTCCGGCTCATACAGCGAGCTGCCCACCTCGTAACCCGCTGCGGCAATAAAAGTGTTAGCAATTCCGCCGCCAACAATAATGCGGTCGGCAATGCTCGCCAATGATCCCAGCACCTCAAGCTTGGTAGACACCTTGGCACCACCAATGATGGCGACCATGGGCTTGGCCGGTTGGGCCAACGTCTGTTGAAAGGCTTTTAACTCGGCATCCAGCAGCAACCCGGCGCAAACTTGCGGCGCAAACTTCGCAACGCCATGGGTCGACGCTTGAGCCCGATGCGCTGTGCCGAATGCGTCCATTACAAAAACATCGCAAATGGCGGCCATGCGCCGCGCAAGTTCCTCATCGTCTGCCTTCTCGCCCGCGAGAAAGCGGACGTTTTCCAGCAGTGCCAACTGCCCTGGCATCACATCGCCGCAGTCTTCAAGGGTTGCTAGCAGGGATACCGGGCGCTGCAGTAGCTTAGCCAGGATTTCCGCCACCGGTGCCAGTGACGCCGAGGTATCAATCTCACCCTCTTTGGGCCGACCGAGGTGAGACATCACCACCACACTGGCACCTTGGGCCAAAGCTGACTCAATAGTGGGCACTGAGGCACGAATCCGCGTATCACTGGTTACCTTGCCGCCGCTTAACGGCACATTTAAATCCGCCCGAATCAGTACGCGCTTGCGCGCTAAATCCAGTGCGGACATCGCCGTGATGAAAGGTAAATTCATGCTCCGCAGATTCCTATTGTGCTCATCCCGCGCAGGGCTAGTGGCCCAATACCCTAAGCGCTTGGGCAACCACATGCTCCGCAGTAATGCCCATGGCCTCTAAGGCCTGAGCGCCGGGGGCAGACAGGCCAAAACGATCAATGCCAACAACGGCGCCATCGAGGCCAACATATTTAAACCATGTATCCGGGTGACCGGCTTCTACCGCTACGCGCGCGCGTAGATTCTGCGGCAGCACCGACTGCTGATAGGCCGAATCCTGCGCCGCAAAGACTTCCTCGCAGGGCATGGATACTACCCGTGCGGCGATACCTTGCGCGGCCAGCGTCTGGGCCGCTTGCAGGGTAATACCTACTTCGGAACCGGTAGCGATCAGCGCCACGTGGGGGGATTGGGCTGGCTCATACAGTACATAGCCGCCCCGCTCGATGTTTGCGAAGGCTTCCTCTGAGCGTACCTGGGCTGTGGTTTTTTGACGGGTAAACACCAAGGCCGTCGGTGTGCTGCGGCTAGCAATCGCCGACTTCCACGCCACCGCACTTTCCACGGTATCGCACGGCCGCCATGTGGCAAGGTTCGGTGTGGTTCGCAAATTCGCCAGCTGTTCTACTGGCTGATGCGTGGGGCCGTCTTCACCAACCGCTACCGAGTCGTGGGTATAGACAAAAATATTGGGTAGCTCCATCAGCGCTGCTAAGCGCACGGCGTTACGCGCGTACTCCATGAAGATCAAAAAAGTGCCTGTAAATGGCCGATAGCCGCCGTGCAAATGCAGGCCGTTGCTGATGGCGGTCATACCAAATTCACGGACACCAAAGCTCATGTACTGCGCGTCTTGAGCATCGCTCCAGCGCGTGTTGTTTGATCCCGTCAGATCAGCGGAGCCGCCAAAGAGTTCAGGAATACCTTGGGCAATGGCGCCAATTGCCGCTTGGGAGGATTTGCGGGTTTCTAAATCGACAGGGCTGGCTTGCTGGGTCTTGGCAAAGGCATCAATAGCCTGCTCCCAACCTTCGGGCAACTCGCCCCGCATGCGCCGGTCAAATTCTGCCGCCGCCTCTGCATGATCGGCCTCATAGGCCGCCATTTTAGCCTGCCATGCCTGATGGGCAGCGCGTCCAGCTTCACGTTGATCCCACGCTTGGCAGATTTCCTCAGGTATTTCCCAAGTCGGCGCCGTCCAGCCCAGTTCAGCCTTAGCGAGGGCAATTTCTTCTTCCCCTAACACCGAACCATGGGCGCCAGCAGTGCCACGCTTGTTTGGTGAGCCGAACCCGATCACGGTTTTGCAGCAAACGAGCGTTGGACGACCATCCGAATCTGCGGCGTTTTTCAGGGCGTCGCTGATTTCCTGCGTATCGTGACCGTTGACGTTGCGAATCACTCGCCAGCCATAGGCTTCAAACCGCGCGGGGACGTCTTCACTGAACCACTCTGCCACTTCACCATCAATCGAAATACCGTTGTCGTCATACAAGCAGATCAGCTTGGATAAACCCAACGTGCCTGCCAGCGATGCGGCTTCGTGGGAGATACCTTCCATCAGACAACCGTCACCAGCAATTACCCAAGTGCGGTGATCTACTAGTTGGTGTGCGTCGGTATTGAATTCCTTGGCCAGCCTCTGCTCTGCCAACGCCATACCCACAGACATCGCAAAACCTTGTCCGAGGGGGCCAGTTGTGGTCTCAACACCCGGGCATTCGCCAAATTCGGGATGTCCGGCGGTTTTCGCGTGCAGCTGCCGAAAATCCTTCAAGTCCTGCAGGCTGACGTCGTAGCCGGTGAGATGGAGTAGGGCGTAGAGCAACATGGAGCCGTGCCCGTTCGACAGCACGAAGCGGTCTCGATCAGCCCAGTTGGGATCGTTGGGGTCATGCTTGAGATAGTCGCGCCACAGTACTTCGGCAACATCAGCCAAACCCATTGGCGCGCCGGGGTGACCGCTGTTCGCCGCTTGCACAGCATCCATTGTCAAAACCCTGATGGCATTGGCGAGTTCAAATCGTGTGGGCATAAGCCTTCTCTTCGGGATGAGCGGCCATTGTCCTCGTTTTGCGACCCTTGCTGCAAATATTCTGCAACTTAATTCACGATTTAGTCACTTAACCCAGCTTTTGAATTCCAGTAGCATCCTCACTCCTGTGATTTTAGGTCCAATAAGTACTAGGAGCTTTTATGTCCAGCGAGTCTTTATTTACGTCTGAATCCGTCTCTGAGGGTCATCCGGACAAAGTGGCAGATCAAGTCTCTGATGCTGTAGTCGATGCCATGCTGGCACAGGATCCAGAGTCGCGGGTCGCCTGCGAAACCATGATCAAAACTGGCATCGTCATGCTGGCCGGCGAAATTCGCAGCGAGGCCGTTGTCGACTTCGACAAGCTGGCACGAAAGGTGATCGAGGCCATCGGCTACGACGGCCCAGAAATTGGTTTTGACCCCGAGGCATGCACTGTAGTGAACGCCCTCGGCCAGCAAAGCCAAGACATTGCCATGGGCGTGGATGAATCCACGGATCATGAGCAAGGTGCTGGCGACCAAGGCTTGATGTTTGGTTACGCAACTAACGAGACCGATGTGCTGATGCCTGCTCCCATCGTTTACTCTCATCGCTTGGTAGAACAGCAGGCCAAGGCGCGCCGCAGCGGCCTATCGTTTCTGCGTCCAGATGCGAAAAGCCAGCTAACCTTCC
>PCCE01000027.1 GCA_002731575.1 Gammaproteobacteria bacterium
CGAAGTGAAGCGAGTTGCGGAAAACACTCAGTGGAACGGTACCAACATCCTTGATGGTAATCAGACTGCCACCACATTTCAGGTTGGGGCAAACGCAAGTCAGACCATAGCTGTAAATTTTGGTGACCTGGCAAACAATACGGTAACTGGAGCGCTGTCCGGCTCGATTACCCCAGAGGTTACTTCTGGTAGTGCAGCTGCAGCATTTGCTGACATTGCAATCACCGGTACCGTCGCAGCAGGAGACGTAATAACTGTACGTATCAATGATACTAAGTATGCTTCGTTCACCCTTGACGCTACATCAGCAGCAGCTTTAAACACAACGGATGCGAGTGCGGATGATGCTGTTGCGAGTACGATAACGGTAGCGAACGGGACGGGTCACACGGTTGGTGACCTTGTGGGGACAGTAGCGTCAGGTAAATTGCGTATATCTGGAACTCTCGCATCATCAACTGGGACTAACCCGACATTTACGGTGGGTAACATTGAGTCTTCTCGAGGAACACACGCTCCTGTTGGGGGGTCTGATATCACCACTAGTGCTCTTGCTAACACAGCGTTAGGTGTGTTGGACACCGCCATTGAGGGTGTAAACTCCACGAGAGCTGGCCTTGGTGCCTCAATGAGCCGCCTTGAGTATGCGTCTGATAATCTACAGAATGTTGCACAGAATACTTCTTCTGCAAGAAGCCGTGTTTTGGATGCGGACTATGCTGCCGAGACTACAGAGCTTGCCAGGACGCAGATTATCCAGCAGGCAGCTACGGCTATGTTGGCGCAGGCAAACCAGTCGCAACAGGCTGTGCTAGCACTTTTGAAGTAACTGGAACAAAAAAGAGTTTCGATCTCTAGTTGGTCGATCGCAAACCTTCTCCGGTTCCTCGGCCGGAGAGGGTTTTTTATTATACTCATTTTTTCCAAGATGATTTCTATCTGTAGTACCAGACACCCAACAAATCACAGTTTAGCGGCGCAAAAATTAAAGTGGCAAGAAGTTCTGCCGATACTTTATTTAAGCGGCGGAGTATTGCCGCTAACCGGCCAAAAACTACCACATCACTTGCCACATGCAGTGCGGTGGGTGATGTAGTAAACATTTCGGCCTTTGTAGAAGAGGCTTCCAATGGGAGCAAGAACCGAGAATGCCGCTGGGTCGGTATCATCATCAAAAGGAGAGCCTTATGGCTACGATAAATACAAATATGGCTGCAAATATTGCATCCAACTCGATGACGCGAAATGAGCGCGCTATGAGCGCGACTATGGAGCGCCTCTCAACTGGACTTCGTATTAATTCTGCTAAGGATGATGCTGCAGGTCTTGCCATTTCCTCAAAGATGACCTCTTAGATACGCGGTCTGAATCAGGCAGTTCGAAATGCTAACGATGCAATCTCGATGATCCAGGTTGCTGAGGGAGCAATGAAGGAAGTAACAAACATGTTCCAAAGAATGAGAGAGCTTGCTGTTCAGGCGATATCTGATTCCAACACCTCAAATGACCGGACTGCGTTGAATAACGAGTACAAGCAGCTGTCAGCTGAGGTTCGGCGAATTGCCGGAAATACTCAGTGGAACGGTACCAATATCTTAGATGGAGACCGCACTGCAACTACGTTTCAGGTCGGGGCAAACGCAAGCCAGACTATAGATGTAAATTTTGGAACTTTGGGGGCAAATAGTGCATTCTCTACGGCTTCAGTCGCTCAAAATCCCGGCACCAGCGCGGCAACTGCAACTATAGACTTCACTGACACCATTAAGGCAGGTGACACCATTGCGTTCACCGTAGAAGGAACTGAGTTTACGATTGACGTGGATCAAGCCGGTTTTTTAACAGCGATTAACGGAACTGGTGATGACGCAGCGGTTGTCGTTCAGGTTGGTGGTTCAGATACTGCAATTACCACAAAGACAACTGCAGCAGCTGGTGCTCTAGCCACAATAGAGGTTAAAACTGGAGTCCTAAAGATTACTGGGACAGATACGAGCTCGGGCACAGGTTCTTTTGCAATCACTGATATCAGCGTTGGGCGCGGAACTCAGGAAGCGGTGAATGTTACAGATATCACCACAAGCACCAAAGCGACAAGTGCCCTGGGAACGCTGGACAGTGCAATCGGTGCGGTGAACTCTACACGTGCGGGTCTAGGTGCTTCAATGAGCCGACTCGAGTATGCCTCCGACAACCTTCAAAATGTTGCGCAGAACACATCTTCTGCAAGAAGCCGCGTCCTTGATGCAGATTATGCGGCCGAGACTACCGAGCTTGCCCGCACTCAGATCATACAGCAGGCAGCCACTGCGATGTTGGCCCAGGCTAACCAATCGCAGCAGGCAGTGTTGTCGCTCCTGAGATAACTTTTCTCGGTTTCCGGCCCGTTATGGGGTCGGTTCAGAAAAACCCACCGGTTTTGGCCTGTGGGTTTTTTTGTTGTTATTTTTACTTAATCCGCTGATTTTTTTTGGGTATACCGCCTGATGATAAGACTGATTTTGATGCCTAGCGCCTCCTATCAAGAAATAAATAATTTACAGATTTTTAATTTTTTTGTTCAAGCTTTGCCGCTTTATGNCGATGTTTANTACAAGCGGCAATGTTTTGCCACCAAGCGGAGACAAACTGCCACAANGCTGCCACTTTAATNATGGTGAGGTGAGTGGCGCTTNAAAGTAGATAGAGTTTAGCAGCGGTTCTGGATAAGGATTACANCCGGNATTGTTAGCCAAACTGGTAGCATTATCACGACAACAAAGGAGAGCCTCATGGCCACGATAAACACAAATATGGCTGCGAATATCGCATCCAACTCTATGACGCGGAACGAGCGTTCGATGAGCGCGACTATGGAGCGCCTTTCTACCGGTCTTCGCATCAACTCAGCAAAGGATGATGCCGCAGGGCTTGCTATTTCCTCGAAGATGACTTCACAGATCCGTGGGCTAAATCAGGCGGTCCGCAATGCAAACGACGCAATCTCGATGATTCAGGTCGCCGAGGGAGCGATGAAAGAAGTTACCAATATGTATCAGCGCATGAGAGAGTTAGCAATACAAGCGATATCTGACTCAAACACCGCTTCCGACCGCACTGCGCTGAATGACGAGTACAAGCAGCTTTCTTATGAGATCCAGCGGATTGGTGAGAATACCCAATGGAACGGCACCAATATCCTTGATGGGGATCAGACTTCTACTACTTTTCAAGTTGGCGCAAATGCGAGCCAGACAATTGCTGTGAATTTTGGTGATTTATCTGCTGGCACAACTGCATCCACTGTAATTGCGGCCGAGAGTTCTTCAGCAGACACTGATGCGACTACGACTATAACTCTCAGTGGTGATGTGTCAGTTGGAGATCAGTTATCCTTCAAAATCGATAAGCTTGATGCAAACGGGAACGCTCAATATTTTTCTTATGCAATCGACACCCAAGACAAGGCTGATGACATTAATACAACCACGCAGGATATAGCCAGTGGTGTGTTGGGGAGCACTTACACAGCTACTTCAGGTACAGCCACCGTTACCGCGACGACTACCGCGCGGCAAATTACAGTAACCATTCCGCATACCGATGGTTCTACTGGAGACGGCATAACCGCGAGTATATCAGACGTTGTGGTCACTCGTGGAGATCATAAAGACACTGCAAAAAGTGATATTTTGACCAGTACCTCTGCCAATAGTGCACTCTCAACTCTCAGCACTGCTATTGAAAATGTGAACTCAACACGAGCAGGCCTTGGTGCCTCGATGAGTAGACTTGAGTATGCCTCCGATAACCTTCAGAACGTTGCACAGAACACATCTTCTGCAAGAAGCCGTGTTCTTGATGCAGATTATGCGGCTGAGACTACTGAGCTTGCTCGCACTCAGATCATACAGCAGGCAGCCACTGCGATGCTGGCTCAAGCTAACCAGTCGCAGCAGGCAGTGTTGTCGCTCCTGAGATAACTTTTCTCGGTTTCCGACCTGTGATGGGGTCGGTTCAAACAAACCCACCGGTTCCTCGGCCGGTGGGTTTTTTATTTAGCATTTCTCCTATCATAAGTTGAGGGGAAAAAATCAATTAAAAAGCCAAAAAAATTTTAAAAAAACTATCAACTGCTACTAAAGGTTTCGCCAGAGCTGTCGACTCCTTAGATAAGCGGCAAACAGTTGCCGCTTACCGGCTAATGATTGCCACAATCTGCCACTTTATTGCCACATTAGTAGATTATTACGTGGGTAGATTTAAGCACAAATCACTCGGGTGGAATCCCGAGAAGGAGTTGTACAATGGCTACGATTAATACAAATATGGCTGCAAATATTGCATCCAACTCGATGACAAGAAATGAGCGCTCGATGAGCGCGACGATGGAACGCTTATCTACAGGACTGCGGATAAACTCCGCCAAAGATGACGCTGCGGGTCTTGCAATCTCATCTAAGATGACTTCACAGATCCGTGGATTAAATCAAGCGGTCCGGAACGCTAATGATGCGATCTCCATGATCCAGGTAGGTGAGGGTGCTTTAAAAGAGGTCACAAACATGCTCCAGCGTATGCGTGAGCTTGCGATACAAGCATCCTCAGATTCAAACACTAATTCTGATCGAACTGCATTAAATAACGAGTTCACCCAGCTTCGTGATGAGGTTTCGCGTGTATCAGCGAACACTGAGTGGAACGGAACTGCAATATTCTCACAGACTTCAACGAGTAGCACCGCAAAGACNTTTCAGGTNGGNGCTAATGCCAGTCAGACCATCGATGTGACATTTAAGAACTTTGATGCGGGTACNACCTCAGGAACAGTCTCAGCGAAGACTGGAAGTGCTTTTGCTTCTTTNGATACAGACGGCACGGCCTCTTCGGGTACCGCTCAAACTACAGTAATAACGCTTGGTTCAAACACCACGCATGCAGGTACAATGGTTACTGCGATGGGAGATGGATTCAGCTTGAGTGACGGCACAACTACTTTGACTATCGCTGACTTTGATACGGCTGATGCAACTGGAGGAGATGTTACTACACCCGCTGAACTATTGGCTGCTATTCAAGCTCATGCAGACTACAGTAAAATGGCGTTCACGGCGACTGGTGACACTACAAGTATTACATTGACTCACAAGACAGTCGGCGCTCAGCCAACGATTACAATGCTGCCCGCAACTGGTAGCGCCGCTTATACATCAACTGCCGATGGAACTACTGGACATAAAATAGTAACAGTTGCTGGCACAGGTGCAAAGAACATTAACGACCTCGCGATTACTTCTCAATCAGGTTCCAACGAGGCGATGTACGCCATGTCAGACGCAATTGACCAAGTAAACTCTCAGCGAGCGCTCCTAGGGGCATCTATGAGCCGTCTGGAATATGCTTCCGACAACCTGCAAAACGTGGCTCAGAATACTTCTGCCGCTCGCAGCAGGGTGTTGGATGCGGATTACGCTGCAGAGACCACTGAGCTTGCACGGACGCAGATCATCCAGCAGGCAGCTACTGCGATGCTGGCTCAGGCTAATCAGTCTCAGCAGGCAGTACTTGCACTGTTGACAAGTTAAAGTATTTAGAGTGTGTGTAAAAAGTAAGGGTGCCGTCGCTTTGGGGCGGCACCCCGCCTTTTAGCTCTAAACTAATTCGAACGCTAAGCCTGTTTCGCTCAGGTTCAGGGCCAGCTTCAGTTGGTAGAACTACATCTTTCTGATTTTTCTGGCGCCGGCCCTCTTTAGCAGGATTTTCGCGCGGCTTTTCAGCAGCGTAAGCGTCGTTTTTGGTGGTAAAAAAAATTAAATAAAAAAACTCACTTAATTTCTAAAGTTTCTTCTGAAACTGCCGATGGGCTTAGTAAGTGGCAATATTTTGCCGCTTTCAAGCTCTATTCTGGCAGCACTTTGCCACTTACCGATGCGCCATGTTTCGGCGTGTCATTAACTATGGGAGAAATAGTATGGCTACAATCAATACTAATATGTCTGCTAATATCGCAAGTAATGCGCTGACTCGTAATGAGAGATCTATGAGCTCGACGATGGAACGTCTGTCTACAGGATTGCGAATTAACTCTGCAAAGGATGATGCTGCGGGTCTCGCGATCTCGTCCAAGATGACGTCCCAGATACGTGGGCTCAATCAGGCGGTTCGCAATGCCAATGATGCTGTTTCGATGCTTCAGGTTGCAGAGGGAGCGATGTCGGGGATCACCGATATGCTTCAGAGGATGCGTGAGCTTGCGATTCAGGCGATATCGGACTCTAACACTTCTGCTGACCGGGTGGCATTGGATGCCGAGTACCAGCAGCTCCGTGCCGAGATTAACCGGATAGGTGGTAATACCCAGTGGAACGGGACCAACCTCCTTGATGGGCAGATCGGTTCAAGTGGCACCATGACATTTCAGGTGGGGGCGAACGCCAGTCAGACGGTAGCGGCGACGTTTACCACCATGGGGTCTACTGAGGGTACGGTTTCATCTGCTACGACAACAGATCATGGGAGCAGTGCAGCACAGGTCTCGACAATCACTTTAGCCTCTGGATCTTTCCGGGAGGGTGATGTTGTAAGTTATACGATTGATGGCAAGACTGCATCATTTGGGATCAGTATCGCAAGCGGTGCTATGGACGCGATTGATAATGCGGTCAACATTGCGAGCACTTCCGCGGGAACAGTGACTGCGGCACGCACATCAGCGACCACAGTAACTCTGACTGCTGGAACGCAAAATAAGGCCTTTGTCCTCGATAACTTACAGGTATCTCGGGGGGTTGCTGCAGATGTTGCAAAATCGGACATCACAACAGCAGCATCTGCGACAACTTCACTGACCACTATTGCAAATGCAATAACGTCTGTGGACAGTGCACGAGCGTCTAATGGAGCGAGCATGAACCGTCTTGAGTATGCTTCGGATAACTTGCAGAACGTTGCTCAGAATACGGCAGCTGCTCGAAGTCGTATTCTTGATGCTGATTATGCTGCAGAGACGACGGAGCTCGCGCGTAGTCAGATCATACAGCAGGCCGCGACCGCTATGCTTGCTCAGGCAAATGCTCAAGCGACATCGGTTATATCGTTGCTGACATAACAGTGGTAGACCTCTTGTGAGGTTCCAGACGGTCGTCTAGGCGACCGTTGATCTTCTAGCGGATTCGGGCACCTCTTTTGTAGGGACACTCGGGCCTGCGAGAACTATTTTTCTCGAGATGCTTCTCGGCAGAGCAGTTGTGTCCGTAAAAAATTCCTAACGTGTTACAGGTGGTAGTCAGTCATGACCACACAGAGCAAAAATCGTGGCGACAGACTTTTGGGTGTCTGTGCCGGATGGAGCACCGCCGCAAAATGTATTAGTGTCCAAGATTAACTCAAATTTAACTGTGGCCGTCGCCACAAATTCTATGACGCAAAGTGAGTATAGTATGACCGCGTTCATTAAAAGGCACACCACTGGCCAGGAATGAACTCCGCGAAAGATGATGCTGCAGGTCTAAGGATTACATCCGAGATGACCGCTCAAGTTAACGGATTGAATCAGGCTGTAGGGAACTTTAACGATGCCATTGGGAGCAGGCTTGAGAATGCGTTAAACAAACATCAGTATATCTCTTCAACTATTCAGGCTGCTGGGGTCAGATTTATAGATGCCGACCATGGTTTTGGGGCAACGAAGTTTGCGCGGAATTTTTAAATGATCCTTTTTTGCTATGGGTAATTAACAATAGTCCTGACTCGAGAAGAGAGGGGCTTCTTGTTGTTAGCGGTTCCTTCCTTGTTCGCGTGTTATACCGGTTTTCATCGCGAATTTCGTAAGAACGGCATCGTTATTGCCACATAGCGGCAGTAAATTGGCAAGAATTGGCAATAACCTGCCGAAAAACCTAAAGAAAGGTTTTCTTATGCCGATCTTACAAACATAGTGGATATGTATAGGGCATATCCCTAAAAACAAACCGAGGATGAGAAAAATGGCCACTATCAATACCAATATGTCGGCAAATGTTGCCGCAAACTCGTTGACTCGTAATGAGCGCTCTATGAGTGCTACCATGGAGCGGTTATCCACAGGTTTACGTATCAACTCAGCAAAAGACGATGCCGCAGGTCTCGCGATTACTTCGAAGATGAGTTCGCAGATTAACGGTTTAAACCAAGCAGTCCGTAACGCAAACGACGCGATTTCAATGATCCAAGTGGGTGAGGGTGCTCTGAAGGAAGTAACCAATATGCTTCAGCGGATGCGTGAGCTCGCAATACAAGCTTCTTCGGACTCCAACACTAGCAATGATCGTACCGCTTTAAATAATGAGTTCACACGGCTTCGCGACGAAATTACTCGAATTGCTGCAAATACAGAGTGGAATGGTACTCAAATTTTTGCTCAGACAGCAGCAAATTCGGATCGCGTCTTCCAAATTGGTGCCAATGCGAACCAAACGATTACCGTGCGGTTCAATAACTTTGGTGCTGGTGTGTCAGGGGGTACGGGAGCTGCTGCTAACGTTGGAACATCCACTGCTTCTGGTGATGCGCATTCAACCAGCCAGTTTGCTTCGCTTGAGGTGGATGCGACAGCAGGCGGCACATTGCACTCTGCGAATAACAATCCAACCACTGCAAATCTGACTACCGCAGGTGTAGCCAATATTCAGGATTTGGCCATTACCTCCCAGACAGCCGCTAACCAAGTTATGTTTGCAATGGATGGAGCGATCGAAGCGGTTAATAGTCAGAGAGCTTCGCTCGGTGCCTCTATGAGCCGTCTAGAGTATGCTTCAGACAATCTGCAGAATGTTGCTCAGAACACTGGTGCTGCCAGGAGTCGAGTATTAGATGCTGACTATGCGTCTGAAACTACCGAACTTGCTAGGACTCAGATCATCCAACAAGCTGGAATGGCGATGTTGTCGCAAGCTAATCAGCAGCAGCAATCAGTACTAGCCCTACTTCAGTAAGATATGGTAACTTGGGTGCAGTACAGGCCCAATGCTAATAAAAGTGAAAGCCCCCTATAAAGGGGGCTTTTTTTATCACCAAAATCCCTCTTAAAGAGTTTTTTGCTTCCCTTCATAGCTGATCTTAGCGATGTTTCTACTATCTATGTTGATAGAGAAACAACTTTTTCCTCTCTTTTTCATTAGTGATATGTGTTTTATCGCGGTTTTTTTAAAAAAAATTACTTTTTGTACTAAAGGTATTAAGCAAACTGTCGATACAGGATTTAAGTGGCAAGGTTTTGCCACTTGTATGCCACCTTTATTGCCGCTTTCGGCAATAACCTGCCACTTTGCGCGGTGATTGATGCCGAGCGCCTGGCTAAGGTGGATGTATGTACACAACGAAAGGATTAATCTTATGGCCACAATCAATACAAACATGTCGGCAAACATTGCGACGAATGCGATGACACGTAATGAGCGGAGCATGGGCGCAACTATGGAGAGGCTCTCTACAGGTATTCGCATTAATTCTGCGAAAGACGATGCGGCGGGACTTGCTATTTCAAGCAAGATGAGTTCGCAAATAAATGGTTTAAATCAAGCTGTCCGAAACGCAAATGATGCAATTTCGATGATACAGGTCGCTGAAGGAGCGATGGGAGGTATGACCAATATGCTCCAACGAATGCGGGAACTTGCTATTCAAGCAATTTCTGATTCGAATACGGCTACTGATAGAACGGCACTTGATTCTGAGTTTGATGAGTTGAAAGCAGCCATCAATGACCTAGCTGAGGATACACAATGGAACGGAACTGCATTACTGACAGGTAACGCTGGTTCAGCTGGAACGGTTACTTTTCAAATTGGTGCAAACGCTAGTCAAACTATTGCAGTAAAGTTCGCTGATTTCACAACAAACGAAACTCTAAACACTAGCAACGTTGTTGCTGATGAACCGTTGAAGTCGTTGCAGACAGATTCTGACGCGGCTTTGGATGCTGTGCTTGGTAATTCCACAAGCACTGGTTTGAATATTTCAACGAGTTCCGATGCTGCACTAGCTCTGGTGGGGTTGGCCGATGCTATAACCAATGTTGACAGTCAGAGAGCGACGCTTGGTGCTTCAATGAGCCGTTTAGAGTATGCGTCGGATAATCTGACAAATATTGCCCAGAATACATCGGCGGCTCGCAGTAGGATTTTGGATGCAGATTATGCTGCGGAGACTACCGAGTTAGCTCGAACGCAGATTATTCAGCAAGCAGCGACGGCGATGTTAGCCCAGGCAAATCAGTCGCAACAACAGGTGTTAGCACTTCTAAGATAAGTTTTACATCGTGGCCGGTGGCACTGGCCGTCGAAAGACGGTCAGTGTTTTTTAAAAGGCCCGACGTAGACTAGTTTTACTAGAGATGACACCTGCGGTTCGCCTTATTAAAGAGGCTTGGGGTTTCTAGCTTGCGCGGACAGCGTTCTTATTTAGAAGGTTTTAGTCCGATGAATGTGGGTGGGAAGTCGAAAAGGAGAAGATGTCGCTTTAAAGCTTTTTAGCGGCTGTTGACAAGAGGAAGTTTGGCTACGTAGTAGGGAGATGTAGACGATGATGTTTTATTGTTTAATTCGTTGGCCTATAGACAAAGTCAGTAAATACTTTTTTTATAAAAATCGAAGTAACTACTTACATACATTTTTTCGGAATCTTCTGTCGGTATTCATAGGCCGTAGCGCTTGCCTTCGCATAGTAACAGTGATGTGTTTTGTTCTGGATCCCAGGGCAGAGGACGGCTTGTGGCTTTCAGTGTCACGGATGCTGTTTATCGGACGTTAAAATCGGCAGGAGGTGTAACTGGAAAAGCATGTTTTTGGGATGTATCAAGGGAGTCTCGTAATTCAGGTTGTAAAGTTACTGGCGATCGCAGTGCAAACAATGACCGGTTAACGGCGGTGATTTTTTGCAGGCGACTTAGCAGCGCGAAGTGTTGCACAACAACGGGTTAGCGGTATTGAGGGTGATTGAAGAACTATGTGAAATTTCTGACGCAGTGGGATCCTAGTGGTACTCGGCCTCAAAATATACAAAGTTAGGAGCGATTTTAGTGATCGTTCTGGCAGTGAGGCTGGATAACTAATGTTCCTTTTGATTTGGAAAAGAAGCAGGAGAGTATGTGGATGAGGATTATCTTTGGTGTGCGGGTTAAGCGATTTTGCTATTGAAACTACGATAGCTTGAGAAAATTTACACCGCTGGATTGTGGTGGACAAGGATGTTAGACCGCCTGGCGGGTCAAAAAATTTTGGCGACCATATGGTTGCCATAAAGAGGCGCTTGAGAAGGCGTTGGAGTGTGCGCTCTCTTCATAATAAAGCGCATTGGTCACTATAAGGAGACCAGTATGACTGTGATAGAAAGTAGTGAGAAGTTTTTAGGACGGATGAAAGGAAGGAAGGAAAATGAATTTGGAGTAGCGTTGGGAGACAGTTTTATAACAAAACGGCGAGATCTTCGCCGGGGTCGTATCGAATGTAAGCTACATCGGCCCGGAGAAGTAGCACGTTTGGTGAGTGAAACAATTATTCGTGAGCCCATAATGGCAATTGAGACTCAGGGAAATATCCAGATCTCAACGGTAATTACAGCTCTAAACGAAGCGTAGCTCCAAACAGGGCATGGCCCGGTACGTGGCTCATAAGGCTTGCACCGGGCGGTCTCGGCAAGAACACCTGAATAAAGTGTGTTCTTAGGAGGCAGAAGAGAAACGACTATCTTTAAGCGGTACGAAGCTGTATCGCTGGGCGCCGGCGCGAAAGAACTTCGCTCTGAGCTTGGATTAATTGGTGTCCATTGGCACCGAGTGACTAGTGGGAGAGACAATATGTCTGTGATTAATACGAATATGGCATCTATGATAGCGGCGAACGCTTTAACAATGAATGAGCGGGATATGGGTCGGTCGATGCAGAGGCTGTCAACTGGCAAGCGCATTAACTCAGCGAAGGATAATGCCGCGGGACTAGCTATTTCATCAAAGATGACGTCACAGATTCGGGGAACGGCACAAGCGGTCAGGAAAGCTAACGACGCAATCGCGATGCTCCAGACTGCCGATGGTGCGGTAATTGAG
>PCCE01000028.1 GCA_002731575.1 Gammaproteobacteria bacterium
CCGGCTATGGCGCATGGCGATATGGAAACCGGCCGCTGTTTGTAGACGACGCGGATCCTTCCAATGATGTCGTTCCAAATGTAACCGGGGGGCGAGACTACGGAACACAGTTCAATGTTCTGCAGCCGCTCAATACCACCGATACCATTACCAAGCTCACCGTGACTTGGACGCCTACAGATGATCTTTTGCTATACGTCACGTCATCAGAAGGTTACCGACCTCCCGGATTTAACCGAGGTGCGGCAAAGGAAGCCGCATACACCCCAGGCACTGAATGTGCTGAAATTGTAAAAGCCGTTCACGCAACGAACGGATTCCCAGGCTACTGCCTGCCCTATAAATTCGATTCAGATACCCTCGAAAACCTAGAACTGGGTTGGAAGGCGACTCTCTTGGACGGAAAAATGCGTCTAAATGGGTCCCTGTATCGGATTGATTGGGAAGATATTCAGGTATCCCAGTTTGATTCCCAGAACATCTCTATTTTCACTATCGTGGATAACGGCGGTGATGCTGAGATCAACGGCCTTGAAATGGATATGGTTTGGGCAATCAACGACAACCTAAGTCTCTTTGGAGCGATGTCGTATAACGATACCGAACTGGTTCGAGTTGACGAAGGGTTCTCATTCGTTGTCCAAGACCAAGGCCGACCACTGCCTTTAACCCCTAAGCTGCAGGGCAACCTGCGCGCACGCTACTACTGGAATGTGTCAGGTGGCAATGAGGCGTTCTGGCAGGTCGGTGCGAAGTACTCTGATGAAGCACTCAACTCCATTGTTGATACTGCGACAGAGCCAAATACCATGCAGGATAGCTACGTGATTATGGACGCCTCCATCGGCCTAACCACCGATACAGGTCTGGGTGTTGAGGTTTACGTAGAAAATCTGACCGATGAGCGTGCGCAACTGCACATCAATCGTCAGGACTTCTTCGAAAGAACGACGACAAACCGCCCGCGTACCATTGGCATGCGGTTTAGCTACGACTTTAATCAATAACTGCTAGTTACTATTCGTTCCGGCGAAGTATAAAGAAAGGCGAGCTTAGGCTCGCCTTTCTTGTTTTGGGAACAAGGTTCTAAAATTACGCCTGTCTAAAAAGCTTAGGCGCTAAAGGTAACGGGAATTTTTATGTCTGGCGAAGACCAAATCGATTCTAGCGACGATGTATTGAAGCTTGCTCCAGAACAGGCGAATGAACTGCTGGCGCGAGGCAAGGCCGAAATCCAGTCCGGTAAATTTGCCGCTGCACGGGAGCTTCTACAGCGGTTGCTTGCAGACTATCCCAATCACTCAGAGGCGCTGTACTTTATCTCCGTGGCCCTGCGTTTGGAGGAAGATCTCGATGGTGCCTTGGCCTCACTACAAAAGCTAATCGACATTGAGCCAAACTACGGTCGTGCATGGCAGGAGAGAGGCCATATTTTGACGGCCCGCAACGACAAAGCTGGCGCGAAAGCCGCTTTTCAGCGAGCCGTGGGACACAACAGCAGTCTGGTTGCCAGTTGGCGAATGCTCGCAGAGCTGACGGACCGTCAGCTTGAACAAAAGGCCTACGAATACTTTACAGACCAGTTTCAGCGACTTGCCGCACTTCCGCCCGAGCTATTGGGCGTCCGAAATATGATGGAAGAAGGCAAGCTAGCGAAGGCAGAGCATCTGTGTCGTGTTTTTTTGCAGCAACACCCGAAAAATATTGAGGGGATGCGCCTCCTGGCAGATTTGGGCGTCAAAACCCAAGTCTTGGACGATGCCGAGTTTATTCTTGAAAGCGCTCTGGTTTACGAGCCGGATAATAGGTTGGTGCGCTTCGACTACATGAACGTGCTTTATAAGCGGCAAAAATTTGAGCTGTCGATGATCCAGGCACAAATTCTACTCGACGCTGAGCCGGAAAATAGCACCTACCGTTTTGCCTACGCTAATCAGTGCGTTGCCGTTGGTCGTTTTGAGGAAGCCTTGGTTCTTTATGACGAGTTTGTTGCAGCCGATCCCAGTTCAGTACCCGCACACTTACTACGCGGGCACGCTTTAAAAACCGTAGGTCGAGTCGACGACGCGGTTCAAGCCTATCGATCTGTCTATCGAGCCAAGCCAGATTTTGGTGATGCGTTTTGGAGTTTGGCCAACCTGAAAACCTATCGGTTTGAAGCAGCAGAGATTGACCAGATGCGCGCCAGCCAGCAAGCCGACGAAACATCGGTAGAGGATAAGATCCACCTCAGTTTTGCCCTGGGAAAGGCTATGGAGGATAACCAAGATTACCAGTCGGCGGCGGCATATTATTTGTCGGGTAATGAATTGAAAAACGCGCAGACCCAATATGATAAAGATCGGATGACCTTCAAATTGGCCCAGCAAAAAGAGTTTTGCACGGCGTCGTTGTTCAAAAACTTCGGCGATGCGGGTTGTCCCGCGTCGGACCCCATTTTTATCGTCGGTCTACCCCGAGCGGGTTCTACTTTGCTCGAGCAGATTTTAGCTTCCCACTCGATGATAGACGGCACTTTAGAGCTTAATAACATCCCCGCCATAGCGCATAGGCTCAACGGTCGGCGGACAGTAAATGACGAGCCTAGGTATCCGAAAATATTGAACCAGCTAACGCCCGAGATGGCACAAAAGTTGGGGCAGGGCTACATCGATGAGACGCAAATCCACAGAGAAGGCGGTCAATTCTTTATCGATAAAATGCCCAATAACTTCCGCGATATTGGATTAATCAAAATGATCCTACCCAATGCGAAAGTCATTGATGCACGTCGTCACCCTATGTCCTGCTGTTTTAGCGGTTTTAAACAGCTGTTCTTTGAAGGCCAAGAATTCACCTATGGGCTTGAAGAAATCGGTACCTACTATCGCGGCTATGTAGAGCTGATGGACCACTGGGACGAGGTGCTGCCGGGTTTTGTGCTGCGGGTTCAGCATGAAGATGTGGTGGACGAGCTTGAAACCCAAGTGCGCCGCATGTTGGACTTTTGCGGTCTAGCCTTTGAGCAAAGCTGTGTGGACTTTCACGAAAATAAGCGCAGCGTCAGGACCCCAAGTGCAGAACAGGTACGCCAGCCGATATTTCGTACCGCCTTGGATGCATGGCAAAACTACGAGCCTTGGCTCGACCCGCTGAAGGAGGCCTTGGGCGAAGACGTGCGGCGGCAATTTCAGATTGTTTAGCCCGTCCCGCAAAAGTCTTGGTGCGGCCCGGGTCGGCCTGCTCGCGCTGGCTATACTGCTTCCATCACTTGGCAGTGCGGATACAACCCGACAAGCGCAGACACCTATTGTAGTGATGCTGTCTCTGGACGGCTTCCGCTACGATTATCTCGACCAGCACCCGCTACAAAGTCCCAACCTCCGGCAGATGGCGGCTAGCGGCCTGCAAAGTACTGGGCTGCTGCCGGGATTTCCCAGCAGTACGTTCTCCAATCACTACAGTATTGTCACCGGCCTTTATCCCGGCAATCACGGCATTATAGGTAACGGTTTCTATGATCGCAGTCGCGGCGAGCGTTATCGTTTGGGTGATCGTCAGGCGGTAGAGGACGGCACTTGGTACGGGGGCGAGCCGCTGTGGGTGGCTGCGGAAAAAGCGGGCCTGCGTGCGGCCAGTTTTTTTTGGGTTGGTAGCGAAGCCGACGTACAGGGGATCCGCCCAAGCTATTACAAAACCTACGACGGCAGCATTGCCAACAGCGCAAGAGTCGATCAAGTGCTTGAGTGGTTGTCGCTGCCCGTGGGACAGCGGCCGAATCTTGTGACCCTGTATTTCTCCACGGTAGATACCATTGGGCATCGATTTGGCCCGAACAGTCCGCAGCTTAGGCAGGCCATAGCCAGCGTTGACAAAGACGTGGGGCGACTGATGGCGGGACTCAACAAGATCAATCAGCCCATCTATCTGCTGATCTCATCGGACCATGGCATGCAGCAGGTCGATCACAGTCAAATCGTATACCTTGCCCAGTACATTGAGCTTGAACAATGGCGGGGCGCTAATCAGATCATTACCGGCAGCGCCTATGCCTTCTTTTACAGTGCCGACAAAGTACTGCTAGAGCAGACGGCTAGTGGTCTATCCGAGGTGCCGGGAATGTTGGTACTCGATCCCAAGGATTTTCCGGCGACGTTGAACTTTCCGCAGCGTGGGCCTCGAATTCCGGATCTAATCGCCGTGGTGGATGCGCCGAAGTACATTAGCTTTAGAGTCGGCATGGGGCGTTCACCGCCCCAAGGTGCGCACGGCTATCTACCGCAATCCAAGGCCAGCATGAAAGGCATTTTCTATGCCACGGGTCCCGATATCACGCCGGGGAGCGTTGCCCCTGATATTGAAAACGTGCATCTGTATCCCTTGGTTATGCAGATCCTAGGCCTGACTCCGAGCGCGCCTATTGACGGCGATATTCGGGTACTTGGCGATTATCTGCTCGACACTGCGAACGCCACGCCTTAATCCAGTAAAAAGCGCATGGATAAATCCAGCGGCATCACTTCCTTGGTGAGATCGCCGCAGGAAATAAAGTCAACGCCGGTTTTTGCGATAGCGACGATGGTTTCGCGGTCAATACCACCGGAGGCCTCAAGCAGCATCTTGCCGCGACTCAGCTCAACAGCGGTGGCTGTGTCGGTGAGTGAAAAATTGTCGATCAGGGCAATATCCGCACCCGCGTCTAGGGCTTCGCCTAGCTCCCGGAGGTCTTCTACTTCAACCTCTACTGGCTTGCCCGGATGGTTTGTTTGCGCGGCTAGCACCGCTTGGCGAATGCCGCCAGCGGCAAGTATGTGATTTTCTTTGAGCAGGAATGCGTCAAATAGGCCAATACGGTGGTTGCTGCCGCCACCGCATTTGACTGCGTACTTTTGCGCCAACCGCAAACCCGGTACGGTTTTTCGGGTGTCTAGCAGTTGGGTATTGGTCCCGGCGAGCAATGCGGCATAGGCCGCCGTGCGGGTGGCTGTGCCAGAAAGAAACTGTACGAAGTTCAGCATGTTGCGCTCGGCGCTGAGCAAACTGCGGGCGTTGCCCTGCAGTTCAAACAGCACCTGTTCGGCGACCAATGAATCGCCATCCTCAACCTGCCAGTTAATTTTTACCGATGCATCAATTTGTTCAAGGATTTCATCTACCCACAAAGTGCCGCAAAAAATACCCGGTTGCCGAGTAATGACCCGTGCCTTGGCTTGGGTAGTTGGGCCAATCAGGCTGGCTGAAATGTCGCCATCGCCAATGTCCTCTCGCAATGCCTGAGCGACATTGTCGCGAACCGCCTGATTTAGGCTGTTAGTATCAATGGGATGAAAGTGCAGATGGGCGTCCATGTCCTAGTCTCGTATACAGTGCAAATTTTGTAGAAACTCGTTGCGCGTGAGATCCGCTTCAACGCATTTCTCTTGGATTTAGGTAACAATTGATTAATTTAGCTAGCATTGAATAATGACATGGATATTGACTCGACACATCGCCTGAGTAGCGCACAGATACATCCCAGCGAGCACTGTGATCTGCCGCAGCTAAACGCTGGTGCCGATAACGGGGTGCAGGGCCACTTTGTGGCGCAGCTGATAGTAGTGCACTGCATTTCGCTACCAATAGGCGAATTTGGTACCGGCGCACCATCGCGCCTTTTTACCGGTACGTTGGACTGTAGTGAGCACGCGAGCTTTGCTGAGCTGACAGGCGTTCGTGTTGCCCCCCATCTGTTTATTGATCGGCAGGGTTATATCGAGCAGTTCGTGCCCTTTGATCGGCCTGCTTGGCATGCTGGTCAATCTGCTTGGATGCAGCGTCGAGGCTGCAATCGTTTCAGCCTGGGTATCGAGCTGGAAGGCACTTGGACCGAGCCTTATGCCGATGCTCAATACGTAACGCTAACTGATGTGTGCATGGCGCTTTGTCAGCATTATCCGAGTCTGAGCCCGAGTGCCATTGTTGGGCATCAGGAAATTGCGTTCGGCCGCAAGGAAGACCCCGGCCCACATTTTGACTGGACGAGGTTATTGCTACCAATGCATCGGCAATTGCTTGGCAACACAATCTGATCGCCGCAAGAGCGAACAAACAAAGAGATCTGATCAAGATAACTCAGGCGCAAGGAGTAAATGAGTGAACCATCCGGACCTAGAGGGTTTTGATGCACAAGAACAGCAAGAATGGTTAGACGCCCTCGAAGGAGTGCTTAAGCGTGAGGGTGTGGCAGCGGCGTCGGCGCTACTGCAAAACCTTGCGGGCCGACTAACGCAAACTGGCGTTAGCCTCCCCTTTGCGGTTTCGACCCCGTATCGCAACACCATTCCCGTCGCCGACGAAACGCCCATGCCCGGTGACCTGTTTATGGAGCGTCGCATCCGCAGCCTAATTCGCTGGAATGCGTTGGCCATGGTGGTGCGTGCTAACCGTCGCCCCGGGGACCTAGGCGGGCATATCTCAAGTTTTGCCTCATCCGCCACCCTCTATGACGTCGGCTTTAACTATTTTTTTCGCGCACCCCAACAGGTTGAGTCTGACGCTGATGCCAGTCGCTCCGGTGATCTGGTTTATATACAGGGACATGCGTCTCCGGGCATTTACGCGCGCTCATTTTTAGAAGGTCGGCTGAGTGAGGCTCAGCTGGACAATTTTCGGCGCGAAGCAAGCAACGAGGGCTTGCCCTCCTACCCCCACCCTTGGCTAATGCCTGATTATTGGCAGTTCCCAACGGTTTCCATGGGCTTGGGGCCATTGCAGGCCATTTACCAGGCCCATGTTATGAAATACCTCGATTCCCGAGGCTTGGTGGAAATGGGCGATAGAAAGGTGTGGGCGTTTTTGGGTGACGGCGAGTGCGACGAGCCAGAGTCCTTGGGTGCCCTGTCCTTAGCGGGTCGAGAAAAGCTCGACAATCTGATCTTTGTCGTTAACTGCAACCTGCAGCGCTTGGACGGCCCAGTGCGCGGTAACGGCAAAATTATCCAAGAGCTTGAAGGCTACTTTCGCGGTGCGGGTTGGAATGTCATTAAGGTGGTTTGGGGTCGGCATTGGGATCCGCTGTTCGTCAAAGATAAGCACGGTCTGATGCAGCGTGCTATGGACTCTACCGTGGACGGTGAATACCAGAACTTCAAAGCGAAAGGCGGCAAATATGTCCGGGATAACTTCTTCGCCAAGGACCCAGAGCTCCTGCATATGGTTGAGCACTTAAGCGATGACGACATCTATCGCCTCAACCGTGGCGGCCACGATCCGTATAAGGTTTATGCGGCCTACCACGCGGCGGTAAGTCACACCGGACAGCCCACAGTGATTTTAGCCAAAACCGTCAAGGGCTATGGTATGGGCGACGCCGGAGAGTCCGAGAATACGACGCATCAGGTGAAAAAGCTGAGCCTTGATGAACTGAAGTATTTCCGGGATCGATTTGACGTGCCGCTACGGGACGACCAACTCGAAGGCGTGCCTTATTACCGGCCCGGGGAAGACAGCACGGAGATGCAATACATGCGGCGAAGCCGAGAGGCCCTTGGCGGTTTTATGCCTCGTCGGCTGTTGGATCAGCAAACGTTCGACATCCCGCAGCTGTCGGTGCTTAAGGCTCAACTAGCAGGCAGTGGTAAGCGCGAAATCAGCTCCACCATGGCCTTTGTAAGAATCTTAGCGACCCTCTTGCGTGATAAAAATTTGGGTAAGCGCGTGGTACCCATCGTGCCCGATGAAGCTCGAACCTTTGGTATGGAAGGTATGTTTCGCCAGTTGGGTATTTATTCTTCTGAAGGCCAGCTATACGAGCCAGAAGATTCTGACGAGCTGGCGGCCTACAAAGAGTCCAAGTCAGGACAGGTGCTAGAGGAGGGCATTAATGAGGCTGGTGCCTTCGCCGCGTGGATTGCCGCAGCCACTTCTTACTCCACCCATCAGTACACCTTGCTGCCGTTCTATATTTACTACTCCATGTTCGGCTTTCAGCGGGTTGGTGATTTGGCCTGGGCGGCTGGCGATTTGCAGGCCAAGGGCTTCTTGCTTGGTGGCACCGCGGGTCGAACGACGCTCAACGGCGAGGGTCTGCAGCATCAAGACGGCCACTCCCATTTGCTCGCCTCTACGGTGCCTAACTGCATTAGCTATGATCCGGCCTATGCCTTTGAGTTGGCGGTTATCATCCGCCGTGGTCTTGAACATATGTACGTGGAGCAAGCTCCAGTCTACTACTACCTCACGCTGATGAACGAGGCTTACTCGCATCCTCCCATGCCTGAGGGCGAAATGATTGAGGCAGATATAGTCAAAGGCATGTACCTACTGGAAACTTTGGGCGAACCCAGCGCGCCAAGAGTGCGGCTTCTTGGCAGTGGCGCGCTATTACCTGAGGCGCGCAAGGCAGCCAAGCAGCTGACCGAGGTTTTTGGCCTGCAGGCACAGGTCTACAGCGTCACCAGCTACACCGAACTGGCGCGTAATATCCAAGATCATCAACGCGACACGTTGTTAAACCAACAGCAGGCCACGGTGCCATGCCATGTTAGCGAACTGCTCAACGGTGACGACGGCTGGGGCGATGTGCCAGTGATTGCAGTTTCCGATTATATGAAGGCGCTGCCAGAGCAGTTACGGGTGGCAATTCAGGCACCCTTGCGGGTGCTTGGCACTGATGGCTTTGGCCGCAGCGATACCCGTGAAAAGCTGCGGGCCTTTTTCGAGGTCGACAGCAGTTTTATTCAGTACAGTGCGCTGAGCGAGCTGGTCGCTGCCGGGCACATGCAGCTGAATTTAGGTGATGTCCAGCAGCAGTTGGGCATTGATATCACCAAGCGTAATCCACGCGAGCACTAACGTGACGATGAAGCAGAAGCGAATAAACGGAGCACTGGTTTGAATATCGTATTACCAAGTTTGGGTGATATAGACGAAGTAGAAGTCACCGAAATCTGCGTAACCGTGGGCGATACTGTAGACGCCGAATCGCCGATCATTGTTATTGAATCAGATAAGGCATCCATGGAAGTGCCCGCTGGCGCAGCGGGCACTATTGCCGAACTGCAGGTCAGCATCGGTGACCGCCTAGGCGAAGGCGCGGTAATAGGGCGTTTGGACGCCCCAGCCACGCAGGTAAAAGCTGCGAAAAAAGGGGCCGCTGAAAAAGGGGCGGCAGAAAAAGACGCAGCAGAAAAAGAGCCAGCGCAAATAACGTCGAGCGCCAAACCACCCATGGCCGAGGCGTTGCCAGCAGAGTCACAAACAGTGCAAATACTGGTACCAGACCTTGGCGATATCGATCAGGTTGAGGTTATCGAAGTCGCGGCTCAAGCGGGTACACGGGTCGCACCCGGCGACCTGCTGGTGGTGCTGGAATCTGATAAAGCGTCCATGGAAATACCCGCAGAAATTACCGGNGAGCTGCTANAAATAAAGGNCGCAGTTGGTGATCAAGTGGGTGCGGGCAGCGTGCTGGCGCTCGCGCAAGTGNCCCAAGAAATCCCAGAAANACAACAAGCACAGGTGGATGGTGCTGAGACGGCGCCTGATGCACCGTCGCCTACNCCGCGGACTGGGGCCACACAAGTGCCAGCAATACCGAGTTCCGAGCAACTAACCGACGCTCCCGCTGGTTCGTCTGTTTATGCGGGTCCAGCCACACGACGCTTGGCGCGGGAAATTGGCGTGCCGTTGAATCAGTTGACAGGCAGCGGCAATCGCGGGCGGATCACTAAGGATGACGTTAAATCCTGGGCCAAGGCGCGCATGAATCAAGCCAGCAGCCAACAGGCGTCTGCCGGTTCTGGCATACCCGCGCTGCCGGTGGTGGACTTTGCCAAGTTCGGTGATGTAGAAGAGGTGGCGTTAAGCCGCATTCAAAAGCAGGTCGCAGCAAATATGCAGCGGTCTTGGCTAAACATTCCCCATGTAACCCAGCATGCCTTGGCCGATATTGAGGACCTAGAAGCCTTTCGGCAAAGCCTGCGCGAGGAAGCCCAAGCGCGAGGTGTGAAGCTTTCACCCCTGCCGTTCATTGTTAAGGCTGTATGTCATAGCCTCGCTGCGCATCCGAAGCTCAATGGCTCGGTAAGCGCTGACGGTGAGCACTTGGTGTACAAGCAATTTATCAACATCGGCATTGCCGTAGACACCCCAGAAGGGCTAGTGGTGCCAGTGATCCGAGGGGCCGATCAATTGGGTATTTGGGCGCTGGCGGAGCAAGCCCAACAGCTAGCCGAAAAAGCGCGTTCGAAAAAGCTGGCGCTGGATGATCTCAGCGGCGGCACCTTTACCATTTCAAGCCTAGGGGCCATTGGCGGTACTGGTTTCACGCCCATTATCAACGCGCCAGAGGTCGCCATTCTTGGCGTCGGCAAGTCGGCAATGCAACCCGTATGGCAGGGCGAGCAATTTGTGCCGCGACTACAGCTGCCTCTGAGCCTGTCCTACGATCACCGGGTAATAAATGGCACCGATGGCGGGTACTTTGCAGCGACTCTCAGTCGGCTGTTAGGAGATGTGCGTCGGCTTATGCTGTAGGCCTCAATGTTTCAGCCCAGCGCCCCAAACTCAGACCCTATGTAGCAACGTCGGGGCCGCGCCACTGATCTTCTTGCTGACCCACTACTAACGTTCTGGCTAATACAAAGAAATAGTCGCTGAGCCGATTAAGACAGGCGCCAGCAATTTCCAAGCGTTGGGTTTGCTGGGCATCTAAGTCTGTCTGCCAAGCCTGCATGGCCGCCCACAAATCAGTTTCCGCGCGTCGGCAAATGGTTCGGCACATATGGGTATGGGCCGCAGCGAGGTTGCCGCCGGGGATAACAAACTCACGTAGTGCAGGTAGCGCATTGTTTAAGGCCTCACTGTTAGCCGTTACCGCGTCGAGCCCTGCGGCAATGGCAGGAGTCTCATAGTCGCCGCCCGTGGCCAGTACCGCACCAATGTCAAATAATAGCTGCTGTTGTTCTGCCAGCTGGGTGTCGAATAAGGCTGCGTTGATATGACAGCGCAGTAGGCCAATCGCGCTATTGAGTTCGTCAGTGCTTCCCAAGGCCCTGACCAAGGCATCGCTTTTGCTCACCTTGCGATTATTGGCGATACGCGTCTGGCCCTTGTCGCCGTTGCGGGTGGTTACTTTTGTAATGCGTGAAGTGTCGTCGTCCATACCTAGCTCGTACCTGCCGTAAGTTTTTTGGTGTTCAGGCATAGTGCTAACCCGCCACAAATTATCAACCCGCAGTCTGCGGATTTTTCATCCACTGAAAGTCTCGTAATTACACATTCGGAAATCAAGGCCTTACTTATGGCGCTGGGCCCAGCAAATCCGGCACCGCCGCGTTTACTTGGGCGTATGGTCAAGCCCTGTCGCGAGTTCGCACTGTGGTACCAGCTAGAGCCGATCAGTCATTACGCTATGAATCTGAAAATTCATGTCTTGATGCACCCCGATATGACAGCGGCTTTAACCACCGAGAGTCGAGCAGGCTTGCGAGACGCCATAACAGCGGTCCATATCGAAGATATCGCCGCCAACGAGGGCCCTTGGAAAGCGCTCCATGCGCCACTTACCCAGTAGGGGCGGTTAAGCCTGCACGAAAAAGCAATATGGCAGCTAAACCAATATTGGCTGACGCAATTGGAAGGCTGAAAAGGGTGCATGGATTGCTGGTAGGCATCGGCGGCTTGGCTTAAGTACGGCTATGGGATCGGCCTTGAACTCAGGAGACGAATGCAATGACCAACAATCTAACGGCACTTCCCGAAGCGGAGATATCCTACCTGATGGGAGCGGGAATTACGGCCAAACGATGTCCGATCTATGACGGCCGAAAAGGCGATCTAGAATTCCACCGTAATGGTTTCGAGCTAAGGCATATCCCCCTTGAAGTGACGGATTGGACCGATGAAGCCGAAATTCAGCGCCTAGAATATCCGGTCTTAACGCGCCTTTGTAAGGGGTGGATGGGCTGCAAGCAGGTGATCTTTCTGCCTTCCACTCATCGCGATGCTGCTGCTCTCAATCAAACCGATAGCAGCGTAAACGATGCACCGATTATTGCGGCGCATGCCGACTACACCGAAGGCTTTCCCGACATGATAGGTGATGAGCGCGAAACTTACGCACAGCTGCTCGCACCCACCATGCGGCAAGCTGGCGTTACCTATGCAGACATACGCGCCGCGTCGCGCATTGTCTCTGTACAGCTTTGGCGAAATTTCGGGTCGCCTCGTATGGATTATCCCCTGGCTCTATGCGACACCCAAACAGTAGATCGGTCGCAGTTTCAGAAAGGGCGTGGTGAATACCTTATCGCCGGACGCCTGACCAGCATCGAGAGTTGGAGCTTTGCGCCTGATCAGCAAGACGATAGCCTGTCTCGTCATCGCTGGTCCACATTTCAAGACATGAGCGCGGACGACATTATCCTTTTTCGAGGCTATGACAGCGACCTCGTGCAGAAGGGCGAAGAGTTTCTCGTTGGGTACAGCGCCATTCGTGACCCGAGCGTGCCGGATGGGATGCATCGCCACAGCGTAGAAATGCGCGCCGTTTGCCTGTTTTAGGGCAAAGCAAACGGCCAAGCAGCTGAAGGCTGCCTTTTGCGTCGCAGTGGCGACCTTGGTAACTCGCCAGCGTTATCACTTTTGCGGGTGGTTTGTTGTACAGCTCGAGAAGTGTTCTCGCTCATACCCAACTTATGTCAGCCTCAAGTTTGTCATGCTCGGGCATAGTGCTAACCTGCGATAAGCGAACAAACCGCAGTCTGCGGGTTGTTCATAGACTGAAGTTTTTATACCTCTGAGTTTTGCGAAAGAGGGGTTTTGGGGAGCGAATATGCCGTCTTTTGATGTGGTTAGTGAAATGGACATGCACGAAGTGCGCAACGCGGTAGATCAGGCGGTGCGGGAGTTGGGTACGCGTTTCGACTTTCGCGGTGTGGATGCTAAAATTGAGCTAGAGGAAGAAAGCATTTTGCTGACCGCGCCGGAAGAATTTCAGATCGGCCAGCTTAAAGATATTCTGCGCGGCAAAATGGCCAGCCGAAACGTGGATAGCCGAGCCTTGGTGCCCGGCGACGTTGAAGGCGCAGGCAAGGTAAAGCGTCAGCGCTTCACCATGGCTCAAGGTTTAGACAAGGACAATGCACGCTTGGTTACCAAGGTGCTGAAAGATTCCAAGCTGAAGATTCAAAGTCAGATTAACGGCGACAAGGTGCGGGTCACCGGCAAAAAACGCGATGACCTGCAGGACGCCATCGCAGCTCTGAAAGCCAGCGATTTGAACATCCCTCTGCAGTACAACAACTTTCGTGACTGAATCAGCGATTTGCGCAACAGATTTGCGCTAAAGATGTTTGCCAACGATGACTGACAGCAGCGACTCAGCGACACCGGCAGCAGGCTCAATTTTGCGCTTGTTAATGGACCGACGCATGATGATCTGCCTAGCCACAGGTTTTGCCTCAGGTTTGCCGCTATATGTTGTGCTGCAATTGGTTCCAGCCTGGCTGCGTTTGGAGGGTGTATCGCTCACGGCCATTGGTTTCTTTACTGCCGTACAGTATCCCTACGTCGTAAAATTTCTCTGGGCACCGCTGGTAGAACGTTATCCGCTAAGCGCCTTGGGTCGACGACGAAGCTGGATGCTGCTGACCCAAGTTGGTCTGATTTTTTGTATCGGCTCACTGGGATTTTGGCGGCCCCAAGACGCCATGAGCACCATCGTGCTTATCTCCGTGGGGCTGGCTTTGTTTAGTGCCACCCAAGACATTGTGCTCGACGCCTACCGGCGCGAAATTTTGCAAACCGATGGCGAATTAGCCATGGGCAACACGGTGCATGTGCAGGCGTATCGGGTAGCTGGCTTGGTGCCGGGGACATTGGGCATGATTCTAGCGGGCAGCATTGGCTGGGATCTCAACTTTATGATTATGGCTGCCTTTATGAGCGTGGGTCTGGCGCTGCCACTCTTGGTCGGCGAGCCAAAGAGCGCAGCGCCACCACCGCAAAGCCTATGGCAAGCTACAGTGATTCCATTCCAAGAATTTTTTCAGCGTCGCGCCCTTGGACCCGCGTTGGCGGTGCTGGCCTTTATGGTGCTGTACAAACTAGGCGACAATATGGCGACGGCGCTGGCCACTCCTTTTTATCTCGATATGGGCTTTAGTACTGAAACCATTGGCGTTGTCGCCAAGGGCGTATCCCTGTGGGCAGTAATCATCGGCGGCGTCATTGGTGCCTTCGTAGTCGCGCGCATTGGCATTAATCGCTCGTTATGGACCTTCGGAGTGGTGCAGATGATTACCATTTTAGGCTTCGTCTGGCTGTCACAGGCCGGTGCAGATGTTTGGGTGCTCGGAGTGGTTATCGCTGGTGAATACATTGGTGTGGGTCTGGGCACCACTGCGTCGGTTGCTTTTATTGCTCGTGAAACCTCGCGTCTGGCCGTAGCCACACAGTTTGCTATGTTCACTGCCCTAGCTTCCTTGCCTAGAGTGGTGGCGGCCAGTTTCAGTGGTCTGATCGTCGACAGCATTGGCTGGACCGAATTCTTCTATTTCAGCACGCTGTTGGCGATTCCCGGCATGCTGTTGCTGTTCTGGGTTGCGCCGTTTAATGCCCCCTATAACCTGCAACAAGACAGTGCTGGCAATGGTGAGGGTTAGGGTTAGGCAGCGTATAGCAGCGGCGGCAGTGGTACGGGCAGCGGTGGATTACGCGCAGGTTGCCTAATCGGCGGTCCTCTTTGCCTCTGTTGGGTTCTATGCGGTCCAGTGAAAGGCCTTGGCAACCCGCTGGCCCTTAAACATCACGCCTTCATCGCGCAGGCGGCGTTTCTGCTCGCGCATTCTGCCGCTATTGCGCGGGGCGATCTCCAAAGAAGCGTTGACCACCCGATGCCAAGGCAGGGTGGAGCCTTGTGGCAGCTTACTTAAGGTGGAGCCAACAAAACGGGCATAGCCCGGCAGTCCCGCCAGCTGTGCTACCTGACCGTAGCTGACAACTTGTCCCTCGGGTACGCTGGCAATGACCTGCCAGATACGTTCGGCCTTCGACAACTGCGGCGGCGTATCGGCATTGTTCCCTTGAATTGCACCCCGGACGCCTCCAGAGTATTTGTGATGCCCGTTAGAGTCCTTGCCGATGCCTTGGTTATTACTGTTTTTCGCCATGCCCATTGTGGAAATGTACCTGCTCATCGAGGTAGCTGGCTATATCGATGCCCTGCCAACCATCGGTTTGGTGATGCTCACAGCAGTTATCGGCGTCGGCCTGCTCAAGCGGCAGGGTCTGCAAACATTGACGCGAGGCACCCAAAAAATGAATCGCGGTCAGATGCCAGTGCAGGAAGTGGCAGAAGGCCTGTTACTAGCTGTGGCGGGTGCGCTGTTGATCACGCCAGGCTTTGTAACCGATGGCATTGGCTTTTTCATTTTGTTTCCACCGACACGTCTGGTGGTAGCCCAGCTGCTGCTCTCACGCGTGCAGGTGCAAGGCTTTCAGGGAGGTTTTCAGGGCGGTGGCCAGCACGACGACAGGTCTGCGTCGGGTACGCCAGAATCTCAGCAGCCTACCCAGACCCTCGAGGGCGAGTACCAGCGCAAGGACGATTGATACCCAAACCTCGGGGTTCATCCGGCATTTGCCGTGCCCGATTCTCCTAAGGGCGGCGAAAACGGCAAAAAATTGCCCGAATCTGACGCCTAGGGCTTGAAAAGACCTCGACCGGCTCTATTATGCTCACCGCGCTTAGCACTCATGAGGTGTGAGTGCTAAGCCGTTAATCTGCCGATTGAGGCGCCGGGTCTGAGAATTCTCAGGAGTTCCAGAATCAGCGCAGGCAAGAATTAACGAATCCAAATTGGAGTAACTGGGAGACCATAGTTCATGAATATTCGACCCCTACACGACCGTGTCGTTGTACGCCGGTTGGAAGAAGAGACCACCAGCGCCGGTGGCATCGTTCTTCCTGATTCAGCAACCGAGAAGCCTTCGCAGGGCGAAATCCTTGCTGCTGGCCCGGGTAAGGCGACAGACAGTGGCGACGTGCGTGCGCTTGACGTTCAAGTCGGCGACAAGATCATCTTCGGCCAGTATGCCGGCAGCACCGTGAAGATTGACGGTGAAGAACTGCTGATTCTGAGCGAAAGCGAAATTTTTGGTGTTTTGGAAGGTTAGACCTTCCGCCAAAGTTGACACGATTAAGAGTCCGAGCCGTTTTAGGGTCAGACACGATTAAGAGGAAATAAGCGATGAGCGCTAAAGACGTAAAATTTGGAGATGACGCCCGCATTGAAATGCTGGAAGGCGTCAATGTCCTGGCTAACGCGGTCAAGGTGACCCTAGGCCCTAAGGGCAGAAATGTAGTACTGGATAAAGCCTTCGGTTCGCCTACCGTCACCAAGGACGGTGTATCGGTAGCGAAAGAGATCGAGTTGAAAGAGAAGTTTCAAAATATGGGCGCGCAGATGGTAAAAACCGTCGCAAGCCAAACGTCCGACGAAGCCGGTGACGGCACCACTACAGCCACTGTGCTGGCCCAAGCCATTCTGCAAGAAGGCCTGAAGTCTGTAGCCGCAGGTATGAACCCAATGGACCTCAAGCGCGGCATCGACAAGGCTGTGGCGTCTGCGGTAGAGCACATTCAAAGCTTGGCAACGCCATGCGAAGACTCCAAGGCCATCGCTCAGGTCGGTACTATCTCTGCTAACAGCGACAGTGCAGTAGGCGAGATCATTGCTGAAGCGATGGAAAAGGTTGGCAAAGAGGGTGTTATCACCGTCGAAGAAGGGTCAGGTCTGGAAAATGAACTCGACGTTGTAGAGGGCATGCAGTTCGACCGCGGATATCTGTCTCCTTATTTCATCAGCAACCAAGACTCCATGGCTGCTGAGCACGATGATCCGTTTATCCTGCTATGCGACAAGAAAATTTCTAACATCCGTGACTTGCTTCCAGTACTAGAGAACGTCGCCAAGGCTGGCCGTCCGCTAGTAGTGATTGCTGAGGACATCGAAGGCGAAGCGCTGGCTACCTTGGTTGTGAACAACATGCGCGGCATCGTCAAGGTTGCGGCAGCTAAGGCACCGGGCTTTGGCGATCGTCGTAAGGCCATGCTGCAGGACATCGCGATTCTGACCGGCGCAACGGTTATCTCCGAAGAAGTGGGCCTAACCTTGGAAGGCGCTACGCTAGAAGATCTCGGTACCGCCAAGCGTGTCTCTTCTACGAAGGAAAACACCACCATCGTAGACGGTGCGGGTGAAAAGGATGATATCTCCGGACGTATCAAGCAGATCCGTCAAGAAATTGAAGACACATCGTCTGACTACGACCGCGAAAAACTGCAAGAGCGTTTGGCCAAGCTCGCTGGTGGTGTCGCGGTAATTAAGGTGGGCGCGCCTACTGAAGTCGAGATGAAAGAGAAGAAAGCCCGCGTAGAGGATGCACTGCATTCGACTCGCGCTGCGGTAGAAGAAGGTGTGGTACCCGGAGGCGGTGTAACCTTGGTTCGAGCGATTGCGGCTGCGGAAGCAACCGAAGGCGATAATGAAGACCAAAACGTAGGTATTGCACTGGCAGTGCGCGCGATGAGCGCTCCGCTGCGTCAAATCGCTACCAATGCGGGTGTTGAAGGCGCAGTGGTACTCGACAAGGTGTCAGCTCTGACAGGCAACGACGGCTACAATGCGGCCACCGGTGAATATGGTGACATGCTGGCCATGGGTATTTTGGATCCAGCTAAGGTAACCCGCACGGCGTTACAAGCAGCTTCCAGTGTGGCTGGTCTGATGATCACCACAGAAGCAATGGTTAGCGAACTGCCTGCGGACGACGCTCCTGCTGGCGGTGGTATGCCCGGCGGCATGCCCGACATGGGCGGCATGATGTAAGCACTCGCTTACGTATAAAGGCCCGCAAGTTTTCGGCTTGCGGGTTTTTTTTCGTCTGGCATTTGGACTCTGAGCCTTGCGCTCTGAGCTTGGCCTAGGACTTGGCTAGACTAGACTGGTGCAGGGCAGATGATGCCCAGTGCTGGTGCCAGTGTGGCTGTTTCGCTATGCTCTGCGAGTATTTTCAAACAACGGGTGAGAGATTCTATGGACATGATTTTTATCGACTATTTGACGCGGTACGGGCATGTCCTGTTCGGCATCGTATGGATCGGAATGCTCTACTACTTTAATTTTGTGCAAACCGAGTATTTCAAAGAAGCCGACCCAGATGCTCGGGTCGATGCTTTTTCTAAGCTCGCGCCCCGTGCACTGTGGTGGTTCCGTTGGGGCGCCATGGGCACCTTCCTAACAGGCGTGTTGCTGCTAGGTTACCGTCATACCGGCCTGACCGCTGACATTACCGTTGGTGCTCTGCTGGGCACGCTGATGTTTTTGAATGTCTGGCTGGTTATATGGCCGAATCAAAAGATCATCGTCGAGTCAAACCAAGGCGTGCAGGCGGGCAATCAGCCAAACCCAGAGGCCGCGGCAGCGGCGCCGAAAGCGGCACTGGCCTCGCGAACTAACACGTTGTTCTCCTTGCCCATGCTCTACCTGATGGGTTCCAGCGCGCACCTTGCCAGTGGCAGTCTTGCTTCCGGCACCACGCCGGTACTGATCTGCGTGGCAATTATTGTTGCATTAGAGGCCAACGCCATATTCGGCAAGCAAGGCCCGCTCACCACAGTCACTGGCGTAATTCACTGCGGTTTGGCGCTGACGGTAGTGCTGGCAGGAATTCTGAATTTCCTCTGATCGCAAGGTTGGCCAAGTGTTACATACGCCGGCATCGGAACGAAAAAAGCCCGTTTAAGACGGGCTTTTTTTGTGCGGCGGAATAATTACCTCGCTCGCGGTACGTTATAGCGCTGTTCTACAACCCCAGATCGAACCTACGGTTTAGCCAGTAATCCACACCGGCCTTACCGCTGCCTAAATAAAGTAGCGCCAACAGCATAATAAAGTAGGTCGCCGAGAACTCGATACCATTGTTCAGCACCACAAAGTTGCCATGTTCGGTAAGCCAGTCATAGTTGCCGTGTTCCTGCAGAATATCCTTGGCTCGGCCCAAGCGTCCTGCAGCCTCCATGGTTCGCTCAGTAGCAAATATTCCCGAAGCCTCAGCAATAGCCAGCCACCCGTTTTGCCAGTGTACCGTCAAAGCGGCAACCAGCATGGTGACCATAAGCGGCAGCGATACCCAGCGCACAGAGAAGCCAATTAACAACAGAAAAGCGCCTACAGCTTCCGTAAGCGTGGCCAGCCACGCCATTAAAGCCGGAAGCGGTAGGCCAAGACCCCAATCCGGATTACCAAACCACGCGATCGTACTCTCCATATCGCTAAGCTTGCTGCTGCCGGCCATCCAGAAAATCGGTGCCAGATACAGGCGTAGCGCCAACGGGGCAAGGAAATCTACTGTGCTTAGGTAGTTTAGGGGTTGGTTTAGGCGTTGTATCAAGTTAGGCATGGGCTACTCCTAGGCTGGCCTCAAGGGCATGAGGGTTTGGGGTCTCAGCAAACCCGCGGCGCGGGTCGGCAGATCACCAAACCCTTTTTCTGCATCTCGTCGACCAGCGATTCAGCGCTGGCGACTAAGTTGTCTGGTACCGAGTTGGCATACTGCTCCGTCAAAACATCGATATGCGTAGTGAGTGCGACACTTTGCTGTTCTATGTTTTCCAGCAGCAAGGCCGCCAGAGGGGAAAGCGACATAAACTCCACTTCAGTGTTTCGGTTCAGGAAAACCACCAAGAATGTTGGCGATTGCGGTGCTTCCTGCGGTAGGTAATCTGGGCCAATCTGATGCACGGGCCATTGATACGCGAGTACATGGCTGGTTGGGTTCAGCTCAAGCAGATCCGTTGCGTCGACTTGGGCAAGTTCGGTACTAAACTCCGGGGTGGGTGAAATTTGTACATCAAGTTCAACCCACTCGTAGTGTGCGAGTTCAACAATAAAGGGATAGCGAGCAAGCACGCTCAGTTGTCGGCTTTGGAGTGCTCGTGTTTCGATGGCATTGTTACCGAGGTTGGCTAAGTCACTCAGGTATTGTAAAAATTCGGTAGGCAGTTGGGGGAAGTGGGGGGTAGTGGCTCGATAGTCGCGAATAAAACCACGAATAAGGCATTCCCAGTCATCATCAGTAGTAATGCTCTCAAGCACCGGGAAGTTGCCAGCAAATAAACTTTGCACGTTGCGAAAAACTAAATCTTGGTAGACCTCTATCCGCTCTGCCGGAATTCCCGATGGTTTGGCAGCCGTTAAAGGGTCGCGCAGGTAGCGCGTGAAACTCGTTTGAATTTCTTCTAGGTTGGTGCTCAAAGGCTTGTCCCTGTGGCGGTCTGTATCGCTTGGTCAGACAGGGCGAGTTCTTGAATTTAAATAATTTGCTGCAACTCCAGCTCCAGATCGGCGAGGCTGGGGATATTAAAATCGCGTTCGAGCAGGGTGGGAAAGACGCCATGTAGCGAGTAGGCAGACCCCAGTAGGCGCCACACAGGGTCAATGACAGCGCTGCCGTGGGTATCTACCAGCAAGGTTTCGTGTTCTGTGTAGTGGCCTGCAATATGCCCATAGGCGATACGCTCGCTGGGCAGCTGCTGCAAAAATTCAATTGGGTCATAGACGTGGTTGATGCTGTTAACGTAAACATTATTGACGTCCAGCAAGAGCAGACAGTCGGCTGCGTCTAGGACACTGAGTAAAAATTCGATCTCCGGCATTTGCTGGCCCGGGGCACAGTAATAGGACACATTTTCTACCGCCATTTGCTGCCCTAGCACGTCTTGAACCTGCTTGATGCGGTCACTGACATGCGTAATTGCTTGGGCAGTGAAGGGAATGGGGAGCAGATCCTACAGATGCCCCTCGTCCCCGCAGTAACTCAAATGCTCACTGTAGTAGGCGACGTTATAGCGGCTGAGAAACTGCTGAATTTCTCTGACAAGAGTCAAATCGAGGGGCGCCTGACCACCAAGGTTTAATGAGAGTCCATGACACACCATGGGCATGTGGGCGGCAGCTTGCTCGAATAGATCGCGAAGTTTGCCCTGAACGTGTATCCAATTTTCTGGCGCAACTTCGAAAAAATCCGCGTGCTTAGCAGGGTGTGCTGCGAATTCCCGCAGAAATGCACGACGCAGACCTAAGCCCGCGCCGTGAATTTTTTCGCTTTTGTAAGAAAGCGTCATCGGTTATAGCCGTCGTGGGCTAGGCACCGCCACACTTGCCTTCGCCGCATTTACCCTCGGAGGTTTTAGCGTCACCACACTTGCCTTCGCCGCATTTGCCTTCGGAGGTTTTAACGTCACCACACTTGCCTTCGCCACATTTGCCTTCGTGGTCTTTCGCGCGGACAAATTGCATGAAGCCACCGTCTAGCGTGGAGGCTTGCAAAGCACCCAGCTCTGCGGACGTTGAGTTCGCTTGCGTCATTGGTGATGCAGCTAACGAAGTTGCCAGCGCCGCACTTACCGCGAGCGCTATGGATTTTTTCATAGGTTTTTTCGTCATATCAGAGCCTCCAAAAGCCGGGATTAAGGTTTGACGCCTTGCTTATGACCACCCTTGGTGGGTGTGTTCGTCAGGGCTTTCGTGTGGAAATACCAAGCAAACGCGATCATCAAGAGCCTACGATTGATGCTCCGGGTCAACATGCGAAACCGACGGGGTGTAGTAATTAGTGGATCAACGGGGCATATCTGAATTTCTTATCAAGTATCTGTTATGTACTGTGCATCGTTTCTATAATCTGGCGAGTGGCCAGATAATTTGAAAAATGAATTGAAGGAAGAATTGAGTCTTTGTTATGGAAGAATCTCCCAACGATGTGTTGTCGACCGAAGAACGTGATCGTTATCGCTCCGGCGGGCCCCGTAGGCCGCCTGAAAAAGCGTCCAGCGGCATGGGCACCACTGTACTTATGGCCTTGATGGTTGCTGGCTTGGCCGGAGCAGGTTGGTTTATTGCCAACCAACAACAGTTGCTGGTAGCCGAGCAATCTCGCTTAGATGACTCGAATAAGCGTCTTTTGGTGTTAGAGCAACGGCTCTCTGCTACCGATAACGCCATGAGTCAGGAAGGCCAAGACACCAAGCAGCAAATCAACCTGTGGGAATCAGAAATTCGTAAGTTGTGGGCTATTGCCAACGAGCGCAATCGAGACTGGATTAAAGAAAACCAAGCTCAGCTAAAGACTCTCAGCGGTACCCTTAATGGGGTGCGTGCCAGCAACCGCGACCTGATTGCGGCCACAGGTCGTCATGAGACGGCGTTAAAAGCTCAGCAGCAGCTGATTGATCAGGTCACCAGTCTTGAACTGCAGCTACAGCAAATGGTGCGATCGCAACGCGAGCTGGTAGATAAAGCCAACCTAGCCACACAGAACTTAGCGAATATCGAAGCCAACTTGTCGCCGCTGGTAGCGGAAAATGCGGAGGCATTGCTCGCCTTTGACGCTTTCCGTATTGCCTCTAATCGGCGCATTGTGATGCTGGAGAGAGAGCTTGCACGCATTCAGAGTACTGGTGCGCTGAGCCCAACACCGGCAGCCGTTAGCCAGTAGTACGCTGCATCGTGTCTGTGATGAACGCGTCCTTGTCTTCCCACATTCCTTGTACCCATTGGGCAATTTGCGCTTTGCGCTGGGTCTCGTCTTCTCGCGCGTTGGTAAATTCAGGCAGCTTGCGGAACCGCGTGTCGAATATCACTCGCGGGCATTTACCCTGCAGAAAATCCCAAAAGGTAGGCACACCGTCTGGATAAACCAAGGTAACGTCGACCAAACCGTTGAGACCAGAACCCATGCCATCAATTATGTAGTTGATACCACCGGGCTTGGGTTTTAGCAGATGTTGGAAGCCGCCACCGCTGCGCTGATGTTTTTCTGGTGTGCGGCGAGTGCCCTCGACAAAATTCAAAATGCTCGTTGGATGGTTTTTGAATCCCTCACAGGCCTTCATCACGTTGTCTTTATCGGCGTTGCGCAGCTGCGGATTTTTCTTGATCTGCTCACGACTCACCCGCTTCACGTAAGGAAAGCCAAGTACATACATGGCAAGACCAACGAGGGGGAGCCAAATGAGCTGAGACTTAGTGAAAAACTTAAGTGGCGGGATGTCGTCGAGAAGATAGGTTTGCAGCAGCAAGATGTCTGCCCAAGTCTGATGGTTGCATACCACCAAATACCATTGCTGGGGCGACAAATGCTCGCGCCCACGCCAAGAGACCTCAGGCGTGACAAGATTAAGGCGTTTGATCATCCAGCGATTGGCACTAGTCCACCATATGATAATGCGGTCCATGCGCTGGCTTACCGCATGCTTGCGTTTGGCGCTAACAACAAAGCGCTCGATTACCCAAATAAAGAGCACCATGCAAACGGCCAGAGTGGCGATGGTGATCGAAAGTGAGGCCAAAACGCCCTTAACAACATGCATGAGCAGTGACTCAAAATAAGACCGGAGCAT
The DNA here is from genome assembly GCA_002731575.1 of Gammaproteobacteria bacterium. Taxonomy (GTDB): domain Bacteria; phylum Pseudomonadota; class Gammaproteobacteria; order Pseudomonadales; family Azotimanducaceae; genus UBA4421. The sequence goes on from PCCE01000028.1 coordinate 23,426, forward strand.
GTTGGCATTAGCCGTTTTCACCAGCAAGCACCGTAATGGCACTTTTATGATGCAGTCGTCAAAGATTGCCGAGCAGTAGCACTCCTGCAGTACTGATCACGACAACGCCAACCAAATTCAGCACCACACCCTCACGTACCATGGTCTGAATGGAGAAGCGTCCGGTGGCGAAGGTAATCACATTTGGTGGTGTCGCCACCGGCAGCATAAAGGCGCATGAGGCGCTCATGGCAGCGGGTATCATAAACAGCGCTGGATCCGTGCCTGCGCCCATGGCCGCAGCGGCTAGAATGGGCATTAGCAGGGTAGTAGTGGCCATATTGCTGGTGACCTCGGTAAGAAAGGTTACCGCCAGACAAATAGTGGCGATCATTAGCAGCAGGGGCAACGTCGATAACTGCTCTAGAGACTGACCAATACTGGTGCTCAGCCCCGAGTTGGTGAAGCCAGTAGCAATGGTTATACCGGCACCAAATAACAGCAGCATGCCCCAAGGGATGCGCTCGGCAGTCTGCCAATCGAGTAGGCGCTCAGGCTCACCGTCGTCGCGAGTCTCGCCGCTTGGAATAACAAACAGGGCAACCACCGCCAGAAATGCGATCATGGCGTCATTGGCATAGGGCAGGCCGAACCATTCACTCCAGCCGCCCCACGGTCCTTTACGGGTGATCCAAAGTGCAGCAGTGATGGAAAAAACCGTCAGTACACGACGTTCTCCACTGCTCCACTCGCCGCTTTCCGGCAGCGCTACACCGCCTCGTTTGGACACGCCGCGGGTGATCCAAAAGCCGGCAATGGGCAGCATTATCAGCACCACGGGCAAGGCCCAGAGCATCCACTGGCCGAAAGCGATAGCGGACCCGGTTATCTCGGTATAAACACCCATAAACACCATGTTGGGCGGTGTGCCAATGGGCGTGCCAATGCCACCGATGCTGGCGGCGTAGGCGATGCCCAGCAACAAGGGCCCAGCCAAATGCGGGTCCTCAGATTTTTCTAGGGCTGCAAGGGCAACAGGTAGCAGCATCAGGGTGGTAGAGGTGTTGGAAATCCACATGCTTAAAAAAGCGCTAGCACACATAAAGCCAAAAACCAGACGCCGCGAATTGTTGCCGCCGAATGCGCGGACCAGATACAGGGCAATGCGCCGATGCGCACCGCTGCGTTCTAGTGCCGAGGCAAGCAGGAAGCCGCCCATCATCAGTAGCACCAGCGGGTTACCATAGGCTGCGCCAAGTTCTTTCGGCGAGATGATGCCAAACAGCGGCAGCAGGGCCATTGGCAGCAGCGAAGTTGCAGGTATGGCAATGGGTTCAAAGATCCACCAAATAACCACCCAAGTGGTAACCCCCAAGGTGACGGCGGCCGCATAGTTGCCACCTGTGTGCCACAGCGCAAAAAACGCAGATAGCGCAATCAGCGGGCCTAAGTACAAGGCCAGCGCGCGCGGATTAGGGTATGGTTTTGGCATTGCTGGTGAGGTTAGCGAACATGGCGGACACTTTCTATTGGTACGATCTTGAGACCACGGGAACTAACCCGAAATGGGATCGTATTGTCCAGTTCGCTGGCATCCGCACGGACTTGGATTTAAACCCCATTGGCGAAGAACTGTGTTTTTTTGTGTGCCTGCCCGACGATGTGCTGCCCAACCCAGATGCCTCCTTAGTTACCGGCATTACGCCGTCGAAACTGGCCGAGGCAGGCATCAGTGAGTTTCAGGCCCTAGAAAAAATCATGCAGGAATTTAGCGTACCCGGCACCTGTGCCCTGGGCTATAACTCACTGCGTTTTGACGATGAATTCATTCGCTACGCCCTCTACCGGCATCTGCAAGACCCCTATGCGCGGGAGTATCGCGACGGCAACACGCGCTGGGATATGGTTGATCTGGTACGTGCGGCAGGGGCCCTGCGCCGCGACGGCATCGCGTGGCCAACCAATGCAGACGGCGAAGCCGTTTACAAACTGGAAGAACTGACCAAGGCCAATGGCATCGATCATGGGCAGGCGCATGACGCTATGTCCGACGTGCACGCCACCATTGGTATGGCGCGGCTGCTTAAGGCCAAGCAACCCAAGCTATTCGAGTACTACTACAGCCTGCGGCAGAAAAAGAATGTCAAGCCGTTGCTAGAGCCTTTCGGTACTCGGCTCTGCGCGCATGTCTCGGCCATGTATGGCAAAGAGCGCTACAACGTCGCGCCGATCATTTCTCTTACCCGCCACCCCAGTAACACCAATTCGGTTGTGGTGGCGGATCTTGGTCAAGAGGTCGAATGCCTGCTCGACTGGTCTGAAGACGAAATACGCAGCAAGCTGTTTGTGCCAAAGGGTGAAACTCGGGCGCCGCTGCGCGAAGTCAAAGTGAATCGCAGTCCTTTTGTAGCGCCCTTTGAGGTGTTAACCGAAGAAAATTTGCAAACGCTGGGGCTGTCCAAGCGCGAGATTAAGGAGCGTTGGCGGCGGCTAAAACAACCAGCGCTGGCGCAAAAGATACGGCGCGCCTATGTTCAAGATGGACCACCGCCAGAGCATGATCCAGACGCCGCACTCTACGGCGCGTTTTTGCAGGATGAAGACAAGGCCCGCGCCAAGCATCTGTATCAGGAGATTGCTGCTGGCGGTTTTTCCACCATGGACTTCCGCGATGGTCGCTTGCCAACCCTGGCAGCGCGTATGAAAGCACGGTCCTTTGCGCACCTAATGTCAGCGGATGAAAGCGCCGCTTGGCATGAGTACGTGAAAGACAAACTTGCAGGGGAGGGTGACTGGCTCAACCTAGCCGGGTTTGACCAGCGTTTGGCCGAACTAGCGGCAGAAAATCTCAGTGACAACAAACAGCGCATTCTCGGCGAACTGGGCCAATATGGCGCCGAACTGAAAACCAAGTACGGGTTGGCCTAACCCTTGTCAGCAGAAAAACAACAGCCCGACGTGGCCGTCGCCTTTAATGATGTTGCCAAGTCCTTTGGCAGCCTCGACGTGTTTTGCGGCCTGACCCTGAGTCTGCCCAAGGATCAAACCACCGCCATTGTCGGCACCAGTGGCAGTGGCAAAACCACTCTACTGCAAATGATCAATGGCCTAGAAAAGCCTGATACGGGTGGGGTTGAAGTGTTTGGACAGCAAGTGCCGACACAGGGTTTAGAAGTGTTTCGCCGCGGTATTGGCTACGCGGTGCAGGGTGCCGGTTTGTTTCCGCACTTAACCGCCCAGCAGAATGTCACCTTGGTTGCACAACTCGAAGGCTGGCCTGAGCCGCGCATGCAGGCGCGCTTTGATGAATTACTGCGCGCGGTCGGCCTAGCTGCCGATGTAGCGACACGCCTGCCGCGTCAGCTTTCCGGCGGGCAGCAGCAGCGTTTGGGTATCTGTCGCGCGCTGATGTTGCAACCGCCCATATTATTACTCGACGAACCGTTCTCTGCAGTGGACCCCATAACCCGTTTGGGCCTTTACGAAAGTTTTGAGCAGGTCCGCGAAACAACACCAGCGACTACGGTGTTGGTGACCCACGATCTGCGCGAAGCGAAACGACTCGCTGAATTCATGGTCATACTCGATGCAGGCGAAGTAGTGCAAAGTGGCGCGCCAGCAGAGGTGTTGGCGCATCCGGCAAGCCCCTATGCTGAGCGCTTAATCGAGAGTCAACTGTCATGAGCAAGGGACTGTGGTTATTGTGTTTATTGCTGTGCTGGACCGGTGTGCAGGCTGGTCAGACTAGTGAGGAAAACCGCGCCGTGGTTGTGGGCAGCAAGAACTTTGGTGAAAGCTACTTGCTGGCGGAAATTGCCGCCCAAGTGTTAGAGGCGCAAGGCTATATGGTCACCCGCCAGTTCGGCTTGGGTGGCACATTGATCTGCTACGAAGCACTGAAAAATGGCGAAATCGATTTATACCCCGAATACACCGGTACCCTCAGCCAAGCGGTGCTGAATTTGCCCGGCAACCCAACACGGCAACAGATCAATCAGGCGCTACAGGCCGATGGCTTGGAGTTGCTGTCCGAATATGGCTTCAATAACACCTACGCTGTCGTAGTACGTGACGCACAGGCCGCAGCCCTAGGGCTTGAGCGTATTGGCGATCTGCAAGGCACCCAGCTGGCTTTCGCCTTTAGCCATGAGTTTTTGCGGCGCGAGGACGGTTGGCCAGGTCTTGCTCAACGCTATGGTCTAAGTCAGCCGGTGACCGGCATTGAACATGCTCTTGCGTATCAGGCCATGGATGACCAAGCCATTGACGTCACAGACGCCTACAGCACCGATGGCGAGTTACAGCGCTATCGGCTAAGAATTTTGCAGGATGATTTGGGCTATTTCCCCGAGTACCGGGCCGCCACCTTGGTGCAGGCTAATGCCTCGTTGGAGTTACGCAGTGCCTTGGCGGGTCTGCATAACATGCTCAATGAATCGCAGGTTCAGGCATTAAACGCCAAGGTAGCACTTCAGGGATTGGGCTTTGCTGAAGTGGCTGCTGTGTTCATTGGTGACAACTCGGCGCGACTTGGTGTAGCGAAGCTGCAACGTGGGGACGGACAGACAGCTTGGAGTCAGCAAGCATGGGTCGTCGAACTTTGGGGCCACTTTTTGCGCCATCTGCAGCTTACGGGCACCGCCTTGTTGGCGGCAATTTCCATTGGTTTGAGTCTGAGCTTACTGGTGTATCGACGCCGGCGGCTGGCCGCGGGGCTGGTTTATTTTTGCGGCCTGATGCAAACCGTGCCCTCGTTAGCCTTGCTGGCGCTGATGATTCCTGTATTTGGCATTGGTTTTGTTCCGGCGATTATCGCGCTGTTCCTATATTCACTGCTGCCCATTGTGCGCAATGCCATTACTGCCTTAGCCAATACCGACCCGACCTTGGTTAAGGTTTCCATGGCCTTGGGGTTAGGGCCGTGGGAGCAACTGCGTTATCTGCGCTTGCCCTTGGCAACGCCAGCTATCTTTGCTGGTATACGCACCGCTGCGGTAATCAGCATTGGTACGGCTACCTTGGCCGCGTTTATTGGCGCAGGCGGCCTGGGTGAGCCAATTGTTGTTGGGCTGTCGTTGAACGACACCGATATGATTTTACGTGGCGCGATACCTGCCGCGGTGCTGGCAATTTTGGTAGAAATAGCCTTCGGCGCGCTAGAGCGCCGGGTCAGTCCACCGCAATAGCAAACGGCATAAGACGCAAAATAAGAGTATGAGCCCTAATGCGTCAGCGGTCATACTATGGCTTCGGGTGGCGCTTTAGATGGCGACAAATGAGGAGAGCGTTTGGAACCCTTACAAAGAGAAAATATCCGCCTTGCGGCGACGGTGATGATCGTCCGGGACAAACCCGACGCATCGCAACCCGCTATTGAGGTGTTTATGATGAAACGCCCGGGTCGCGGCGATTTCCCCGATTTACATGTGTTTCCCGGCGGCAAGGTCGAGGCATCGGACTGGCAGCCAGCACTATGCCCGGATCTACTCGACAAGGAAGCCAGTGCGCGGCTAGGTGTTAACGAGGGCGGGCTGCGTTACTGGGTAGCGGTAGCCCGGGAGTGTTTCGAGGAGTGCGGGGTACTGCTAGCACGGGATGCAATCGGTGCTATTGGCATACCTACTGCTCAGCGTGAGGGCTTGCGACTTGACCGTCAGCGTCTGCTGGAACAACAGCTGACATGGCATGACCTGCTCGACAGCTACGGGCTGACCATGGCCACCGACCGACTGGTGTACTTCAGTCATTGGCTAACACCACCCTCGGTACCCCGGCGTTTCGACACGCGATTTTTTCTGGCCGCGCTACCCGAGGGTGAAGTGGCGTTATCAGATACCCAAGAAACCATCACCGGCGAATGGGTAGAGCCCGCCGAAGCCTTGGCCAAGCAGCGTCAGGGTGAGTGGCTGATGATTGATCCCACATTGCGGTCGTTGGATACCTTGGCAACCTTTGCACGGGTTGAAGATGCATTGACTCAAGTCCGCGCCGAACAGCATGTGCGGCGATGGACGGCAGCCTTAGGCAAGCAAGGTATGCAGCCGTTTCGTGCAGACCGCGATGCGGCGAAGTAGCGAGGCAGTGAAGTACCAGGACATCAAGGCTGCACGGCAAAAAATGAAGCAGAGACAAGTAGTTGAGTGACGACGAATTGACATGGCAGCGCCTCGGCTCGCGCTATGAAGACGCGGGCCTGATGCTGTTTGAAAAGCGCATCGATACGCTGCGCAACCCGCGCAATGGCCAAACCTTTGACCGTTTGGTGTTGGAATCTGTGGACTGGGTCAATGTGGTCGCACTGGATACACACGGACGCTCGCTGATGATTCGCCAGTTCCGCTTCGGTGTGGGCTACAACACCTTAGAAACCCCCGGCGGCATGGTGGATCCTGGCGAGGACAGCAAAACCGCTGCGGCGCGCGAGCTGCTGGAAGAAACGGGCTACAGAAGCGATAACTGGCAATACCTTGGCGCGGTGGAGCCTAATCCGGCGTTCCATAATCACCTCTGCCACCATTGGCTGGCCACGGATGTGGAACTGACCAAGCCGCAGGATTTGGGTGCAGGCGAGGCTATTAAGCTAGAATTTATGAGCCAGGAGCAGGTCCGTGATGCGGCAATGTGCGGTGAACTGAAGCACGCCTTAGCCCTTTCCGCCTTGGCTCGGGTGTTCCCGATTTGGCCAATGCCCTTCATCCAATCGGAACCCGAAGATGGCTGATCGCCCCACCGATCCTGTCTTTCTAAATCAGCCGTGCACGGATTCGTTGCGCCTGATAAATCTGATCAACCAGGCGTTGAGAACAGACCCAATAGTCCTGTCACCAGATGCGCAGCGTATTTGCGATACCATAATGGGCGCTCGGCCAGATTTTTTGCTGCTCGTAGACGTCAATGGGGTTATTCACTTCGCCACTGATGCCTGCGAAAGTCTTTTTGGCATCAGTGCGCTGGCGCTAGAGGGCAGGCCCTTCGCATCGCTGCTGCAGGTCACAGACCAACAGAACTTTAGCCGGTTTCTGCACGATCGCATTGCGCCCATGGCTGGGCAGTCTTTCGCGCAGTTGGGGCCTATAGACTTGCGCATCAAGTTGCAGGGCGGCGAGCGCCGGGAGTTCCCTAGCTGGGTAGCATTGCGTGTTGGCTCGGTCGACATGCTACAGCCCGCCTCAGCGCAGGTTTCCCTGTTTTTTTTCAGCCTGATGGACATCACCCATCGTGAGGCAGAAGAAGAGCGCATATTGCATCAGTTGAACTTCGATGCGCTAACCGGTTTGCCCAGCCGCTATAACCTGATTTCTTCTGTAGAAAAACATATCGAAACCATCTCGGCTTCGGCGCAGGCCAAACCCTTTGTGTTCGTGTTCTTCGATCTGGATCGTTTCAAAACCGTCAACGATGCCCTAGGTCACCGTATTGGCGATGAATTTTTGGCGGCTCTGTGTCAGCGCCTGAAGGCATCATTGGCCCCTGAGCATATTTTTGTCCGCTTTGGTGGCGATGAGTTCATTTTGTTCTTGCCTACCGTGGACAACTTAAATGAGGCATCGACTCTGTGTCTGCAAGCCTTGGATTTGATGCGGCAGCCAATAGATGTGGCAGGCTATACATTGTCCTGTGGTGCGAGCTTTGGTTTGGCCCACTACCCGGATCACGGCAGGACGATCGACAGTCTTATCGAAGCGGCCGATACCGCCATGTACCATATCAAAAGTCAGGATTCCGGCGGCTGTGCGGTCTATGACCCTGCAATGCGCACCGAGCGTTTTTCCCAACTACAGTTAGAACAAGAGCTTCGCGAAGCGCTGAGTCGGGATGAGTTCACCGCCTACTACCAGCCCATGGTGGACTTAGCTACTGGCAAGGTAGTTGGCGCAGAGGCATTGGCCCGGTGGAACCATCAGCGCCTAGGGTTGCTTGGCCCTAAAGACTTCCTCGCCCTTGCCGAGCAGGCAGGTTTAGTGCGCAAAATCGATACCCGAGTGCAGGCTGAGGCGCTGACGGTTGCCGCCGTGTGGCGACAGCAAGGACACGACATTACTTTGTCGCTGAACAGCTCCGCCGCACAAATTGAAAGCCGGGGTTTCTTACGCAGCATTGAAGCCCTATGCGTGGCGGCGGAGTATCCTTTCGACAGACTGAAGATCGAACTTACCGAGCAAGCTCTAGTGCGGCAGGTAGAACTGGCAGCGGCGAACATTCAGGCTCTGCGCAATCGTGGGGTGAAAGTGGCTATCGATGATTTTGGCAAGGGCTATTCGTCGCTTACCTATTTGCGACAGTTTCCGGTAGATGTGCTGAAAATTGATCAGACCTTTATTCAGGATATTCAAACCTCTCGCGATGCCAAGGCCGGTGTGACTTTGGCCGACGTGGTTATCGCCATGGCCAAGGGTCTGGGACTGACATTGATCGCCGAAGGTGTTGAGTACCCAGCGCAAATTGAATACCTGCGTCAGCAAGCCTGCGATCAGGCTCAGGGCTTTCTGTTCAGTGAGCCCTGCGATGCAGCACAAATGACCAAGGTGCTTGCGGCCGGATCTTTTGCCAAAGAACTGCAGGCCGCAGCGCAGGTGTCGAAGGCCGAAAGTTAAACCAATGCGGGTGGTATGCATCACAGCAGGAGTGAAAGATCCGTTGATCGCAAGCGTAATGCTTCGGTTAGCCGTATAGTATTCCCATCCCAATTCTCATGGACTCGCTGGTGAAAGGATTTACCACAAAGATCGTGCATAACGACCGGCAGGATGCGATAGAACACGGCTCCTTGCACAAGCCGATTCACGCCAATGTGGCCTACGGTTATGCAGATGCCAAGGAGCTAGCGGCGGTATTTCAGGGCGAAAAAAGCGGCTACAGCTATGGCCGTCAGGTGAACCCCACCATCACCGCGCTTGAATCGAAAATGACGGTGATGGAAGACGGCATCGCCAGCGTTTGTTTTGCTACCGGCATGGCGGCCATTGGAACCACAATGTTCTCGTTGCTGCGCGCTGGCGATCATTTGGTTTCCAGCGCCTTTCTCTTCGGTAACACCAACAGCCTTTTTAACACCTTCGACAAGATGGGTATTGGCGTCAACTTTGTTGATGCCACTTCGGTAGCGGCGGTAGCCGCAGCGGTTACCGAGAAAACAAAGATGGTCTTTATCGAGACCATTGCCAACCCGCGCACTCAGATAGCCGACTTGCAGGGCATTGGCAAGTTTTGTGCCCAGCGCGGACTCGTCTATGTGGTCGACAACACCATGACATCACCCTATCTGTTTCAGCCTAAGACCGTGGGCGCGAGCCTAGTGGTGAACAGCCTGACCAAATACATTGGCGGCCACGGCAACGCGCTGGGTGGCGTGGTAACCGAGATGGGCAGTTACGACTGGTCTAATTTCACCAACATCTACCCTGAATATCAGCGTGGCGAGCCGCAGAAGTGGGGAATTACTCAGATAAAAAAGAAAGGCCTGCGCGACTTTGGTGCCAGCCTTGGGCCAGAGGCCGCCCATCATATTGCCATGGGCGCGGAAACATTGGCATTGCGCGTGCAGCGCCAAAGCGATAACGCCATGGCCATGTGTCATTACTTGAGCAATCACCCCCAAGTGAAAAAAGTCTATTACCCGGGCCTTTCCGAGCATGCGCAACACGCCCGGGCTACAGACCTGTTCCGAGCCTATGGCGGGTTGTTCAGTTTCGAGCTGCAGCCCGAAGTGGATTTGTGGCAATTTCTCAATCGTCTGCAGGTAATCGTGAAGTCCAGCAACCTCGGCGATAACCGAACCTTGGCCATACCGGTGGCCCATACCATTTATTTTGAAATGGGTGCGGAGCGTCGGGCTAGCATGGGCATTGACGAATCGCTGATTCGCATTTCCAGCGGCATTGAGGATATTCGGGATTTATTGGCAGATTTGGACGAAGCTTTTGCAAGATAGGCGTAATTCATGAGTCGATTGGCAGGCAAGGTTGCCATCATTACCGGTGGTGCAGGGGGTATCGGGCTGGCGGCGGGCAAACGCTTTGCTGCGGAAGGGGCACAGGTGCTGCTGGTCGATTTGCATGAGCAAGCCTTGGCCGACGCATGTGCTCAAATTGGCGGCAATCAGGTGAGCTATCTAGTCGGCGATGTTACAGCTGCCGATGACAACGCGCGTATGGTGGAAACCGCCGCTGAGCGCTATGGCGGCGTGGATATTTTCTTGGCCAATGCGGGTATTGAGGGCGATGTGGCATCCATCCTTGACTACGACGAGGCGCGCTTCGATCGGGTAATGGCCGTGAATGTAAAAGGCCCCTTTCTGGCTGTGCGTGCAGCAGTGCCAGCCATGCGTTTGCGCGGTGGCGGCAGCATTATTATTACCTCCAGTATTGCTGGCGTACGTGGTGCGCCGCGCATGGCACCGTATGCCACCAGCAAACATGCGGTAATCGGTTTAATGCGCTCGGCGGCGCGAGAGTTTGCGGCAGAGGGTATTCGGGTTAACACCGTAAATCCCTCCCAAGCGCAAACCCGCATGATGCGGTCTATTGAAGCAGGCATGCTGCCTGATGACCCGGCTGCTGCCCAGCAGGCCATGGCGGCGAGTATTCCTATGCAGCGCTACGCTGAGCCAGAAGATATCGCCAATATCATGCTGTTTCTGGCCAGCGACGAAAGTCAGTTCGTTACTGGTTCCACATACTTTGCAGATGGCGGCAACACCGCTTAAAGTTGCTGGCTTCCTGTGGCAGTGAACGCAAATGAAGCTGCCTACACAACCAAGTAATTAACTAGGGGAAGAGATTCATGGCCGATGCTCTATTAGCTACCGATTTAGCGCTACCGAACAAACGCACAGGCAAGGTACGCGATCTTTATGACGTGACGCTGGCATCCGGTGACGAAGCCTTGTTGATTATTGCCACCGACCGCATCAGTGCCTTCGATGTGGTGATGCAAAACGGCTTGCCAGGCAAGGGCGTGGTGCTGACGCAAATTTCAAAGTTCTGGTTCGATCATTTTGCCGGTGTCATTAATCATCACTTGCTCAGCACCGATGTTGCCGATGTGCCCGGCCTAACAAACGCTCAGCAGCAAGCACTCAGCGGTCGCATCATGCTATGCCGCAAAACGGAAGTAGTGCCCATCGAATGCATTGCTCGGGGCTACATTACCGGCAGCGGCTGGAAGGACTACCAAAACAGTGGCGCGGTCTGTGGTATCGAATTGCCAGCCGGGTTGCGCAACTCAGACCGCTTAGCAGAACCGCTGTTCACCCCATCTACCAAGGCCGTGGACGGTCATGATGAGAACATTAGCTTCGCCGAAGGCGCAGCCGTGGTTGGTGAGGAACTCATGCAGTGGTTGGGCGAGAAAACCCTCAACCTTTACAGCTCGGCCCGAGATTACGCAGGCGAGCGCGGCATTATTTTGGCCGATACCAAGTTTGAATTTGGTCAGCTGGACGGCGCTGGCGAGCCGCTATTGATTGATGAAATTTTTACCCCTGACAGCTCGCGTTTCTGGCCAGCAGACGATTGGGAACCGGGCCGCGAACAGGTCAGCTTCGACAAGCAAATTGTCCGTAACTACCTAGAGACCGTAGTAGCTTCTGGGGAGTGGGACAAAACCCCGCCGGGACCTGAGCTACCAGCACAAGTCATCGAACGTGGCATTGCACGCTACTTAGAGGCTTACCATTTGCTCACTGGCGATCATCTGTCGCTGTAGTCGCTGTTAGCGAATCCGACACAGCAGGGTGGATTGGCAGCGCTACAAACGGCTCTGTGACCAAGCCGACTACTGGTCGGCGTGGATGCTTAGCCAGTGCATTACCCTGCTGCAGGCCAGCGAGCTAACCAATGCATCTTCTGTTATCGCTAAGCTGCAAGCAGATTTAGCCGGGTCACCACTGCCTTTTCCGCCCGGGCATCGCGGCGATCTACGGACGCAAATGTTTCATGTCAGCCTAACCTTTAGCCAATGCCAAACACTGCTTGAGGTAATCGAACTGGCAAACGCAAACCAGCAATACACGCCGGATACCCGCTCCCGGGGTCTGGCGGGTTTTGCTGAAAGCTGCGAAGAGTTGCTACGCTGGCGTGCTACCGACGTGGATGGATAGTTTTATGACTCGGTCCGAATCTGAACCCCAACAAACCGATAGCTCAGCCCGGTCGATCACCAAGGTATTGGTTGCCAATCGCGGCGCCATCGCGCGGCGTATTGTGCGCGCCTGCAATGAACTGGGTATTGCCAGTGTGGTGGTTTACTCACCCCCGGATGCCGATGCGCCCTATGTGCAGGAGGCCAGCGACGCCTATGCGCTTTCTGGCCTGCGCCCGTTAGAGAGTTATTTGGATCAAGGCCAGCTGATGCAAATCGCCAGCACTAGTGGTGCCGACGCGGTGCATCCCGGCTATGGGTTTTTGGCGGAAAACGCCGGCTTTGCGCAGCGGGTAATCGACACCGGCATGACATTTATTGGCCCCGCCCCCCAGTGGCTCAGCCGCATGGGCGACAAAGTCAATGCGCGACAAATGATGGCAGCACAGGGTATGCCAACCTTTGCCGGCAGCGATCTGATTACCGATTTGCAGGCCGCTGGTGAGGCCGCCCAGCGCATAGGTTTTCCCTTAGTGGTTAAGCCGTCTGGTGGCGGTGGCGGTATGGGCATGCAGGTGGTCGAGGCCCCTGAACAGTTAGAGTCGGCATTGGCGCAAGCCAAGGCGGTGGCGGATGCCGCCTTCGCGAACGGCGATTTATACCTTGAGCGTTGGATTCAAAGGCCTCGGCATATTGAGTATCAGATTTTGGCCGACGAGCACGGTAACGCCATGCACCTGTATGAGCGCGAATGTTCGGTGCAGCGCCGTCATCAAAAACTCATTGAGGAGAGCCCAGCCCCTGGCATTGATGCCGAATTGTTGCGCGAGCAAGCCCGTCGCGGCGCGGAGATTTGTGCAGCGCTGGGATATAACAATCTCGGCACATTGGAAACTCTGTACAGCGATGGCGACACCGGCTTTCTAGAAATGAATACGCGAATTCAAGTCGAGCATGGTGTGACCGAGGAGGTTACCGGTATTGATCTGGTACAGCAGCAGATCTTGCTTGCCGCTGGCGCTAGGCTGCCCGAGCCGGTGGCGCTGCAGGGCCATGCCATTGAGGTACGGGTTTATGCAGAGGATGCCCAAACCCTGATGCCCTCTACAGGTGTGCTGCGGGTATTTCAGCCGCCCCAACTCTTTGGTGTGCGGGTGGAAACCGGCTACCAACAGGGCCAAGAGGTCAGCCCTTACTACGATGCCCTGCTAGCGAAGGTTATTGCCACTGGCAGCACTCGGGAGCAGGCCATTGGCCGCGCTGTGGTCGCGCTTCGAGCATTCGCTATTGAGGGGGTCGAAACCAATACCGCACTGCTGTTGCGGGTGTTGGCAGACGATGCCTTTCTACGTGGCGACATTGATACCGGCATTGTCGAGCGAATTTTACGTACTGGCCGTCGCATTCCCGCGCTCTGAAAACTGGCGTGGCGGTGCTATATTTTGCGACCGTAGATTTAGGAGGTAATTATGGCGAAGCAAGAAGTCGAGAGCGAAGTCACTGGTAACGTATGGAAGGTTCTGAAAAGCACAGGTGACAGTGTCGAAGCTGGGGAAGTCATCATGATTTTAGAGTCCATGAAAATGGAGATACCGGTAGAAGCACCGGTGGCGGGCACTATTGCCCAGGTTCTAGTCGCACCTGAAGAGCAGGTGGAAGAAGATCAAGTGGTTGCCATACTCGATAGCTAGCAGCGCATAACAACGAAAACATGGGGAAGTTTTATGAGTTCTGATTTAGTCACCTTAGACATAGCGAACGGCATTGCCGATGTGCGCTTAAACCGCGCCGAAAAATACAATGCGCTTAGCCAAGATATGTTCGACGCCATTATCGAAGCCGGGCAGTCGCTGGCCGCTGCGGACGATGTTTCTGCAGTCGTGTTGTCAGGCAATGGGCGGGGCTTTTGCGCCGGTTTGGATATGGCCAGCTTTGCATCCATGTCCGATGGCTCGCGTAAGTCTCAGTCCGGGACTGAGGCATTGCTGACAAAGGATGAGCGCCCAGAAAACCGCGCGCAACGGCCAGCCTTGGTATGGAAACAGTTGCCAATGCCCGTTATCGCCTCGCTGCATGGTGTGGTTTTTGGTGGTGGCTGCCAAATTGCGCTCGGTGCCGACATTCGTATTGCCGCACCCGATATCAAGATGTCCATTATGGAAATCAAGTGGGGCTTGGTGCCGGACATGAGCATTACCCAAACCTTGCGCGATTTGATGCCCATGGATGTGGCTAAGGAATTGACCTTTACCGGCCGAATTATGAACGGTCAGCAAGCCAGCGATGTAGGCCTTGTGACCCGGGTTGCCGATGATCCCTTTGCTGAGGCCATGGCGCTGGCGGAGGAAATTGCTGGCAAATCACCGGATGCAGTGCGCGCTGGTAAGGCACTTTATGAGCAGGCTTGGCATGCCGATGCCAGAACTGGTTTGGAACTTGAAGCCGCGCTGCAGGCCAACCTAATTGGCACTGCGAATCAAATCGAAGCGGTGAAGGCAAATTTTGATAAACGCCCGCCAGCCTTTGAGCCTGCCTCAGTGAAGCTCAAGCACTAGTCGCTATGAGCTGGGATAAAGAAGTTCAGGAACTGCAGCGTCGCCGCTATCTGGCGCAGCAGCAAGGCGGCGAGGCGGGTATAGCCAAACAGCATGCTCGTGGCCGTATGACCATTCGAGAGCGCATCGATGTGCTGCTTGATGATGGCTCATTCCGCGAGCATGGACGCGCCACAGCCAGTCCCGTGTACGACGATAACGACGAGCTGCTGGAATACGTGCCCGCCAATTATATTGTTGGCTTCGGAGCCATAGCCGGTCGTCGAATAACCGTTGGCGGCGAAGACTTCACGCTCAAGGGCGGTTCGCCCAATGCAGCAGGTTTGCGCAAAAGCGTCTATGCCGAGCACCTTGCGGTACAGTATCGGACGCCCTTGGTACGCATGCTGGAAGGTGGCGGCGGCAGCGTGAAAGGTGGTGGCAAGAAGGGTGGCACTGTAGGTGAGCCTGTCTTTACCGAACCTCGATTTAAAATCATTGCTGACGCCATGGGCGTGGTTCCCGTGATTTCAGCAGCCATGGGTGCTGTTGCCGGTTTCCCCGCTGGCCGTTTAGTGGCATCGCATTTTTCTGTTATGACCGAGCATACCGCCCAGGTGCTGATTGGTGGTCCGGCGCTAGTCGAACGTGCGCTGGGTGTGAAGATGACCAAGGACGAACTGGGCGGTGCGGCAGTGCATTTGCGCAGCGGTATCGTCGACAACTTGGCCGCCGATGAGCATGACGCGCTGGCACAGATACGCCGCTACTTGAGTTATTTGCCGAGCAGTGTTTACCAGCGTACGCCCCGCTATCAGGTCGATGATCCGGTAGATCGTCAAGAGCAGGCACTGCTCTCCATCGTGCCTCGGGACAGCAATACCGGCTTTGATATGCGCGCTGTGCTGCAGATGATTTTTGATACAGACAGCGTTTTCGAGATCGGTGCCCTTTACGGCCCGAGCCAAATCTGCGCGCTGGCGACGCTGAACGGTCAGCCCGTAGGCGTGTTGGCTAACGACTGCTTGCATTATGCCGGTGCAATGACGGCAGAGGCCGCGCAAAAGTACCGACGCTTTGTCGAAATGTGCGACACCTTCCATCTGCCGATCGTCAACCTGATTGACCAGCCTGGCTTTATGATTGGGCCAGAATCCGAAGCCGCAGGCACCATTCGTTACGGCATGGCAGCGGTGGCTGCTGCCGCGCAATCGACTGTGCCTTGGGCGGTGATTCAAGTGCACAAGGGCTTCGGTGTTGCTACCGCTGCGCATTACGCGCCTGGCGCTTACATATTGGCCTGGCCTTCCGTAGAATCCGGCCCGCTGCCGGTAGAGGGCGGAGTGGCAGTGGCGTTTCATCGGGAAATTGCCGCAGCACCTGACCCAGATGCCAAGCGTCGAGAGTTGGAAGACCGGCTGCGCGAAGCGCGCTCGCCTTTTCCGCGTGCGGAATCCTTTGCGGTGCATGAACTGATTGATCCGCGCGAAACCCGGCCAGTGTTATGCGAGTGGATAGAGTGGATTCAACCCCAACTCGACACCTTGCTTGGGCCAACGCACTTTCCGGCACGCCCTTAGTTTTAGAAACACAGTTAACGGGAGAACACTATGTCTATTTCATTTGTCGATCAGGTCGCCATTGTTACTGGAGCCGGTGGCGGCTTGGGTCGTTGCCATGCGCTAGAGCTTGCGCGTCGCGGCGCCAAGGTTGTAGTGAACGACTTGGGTGGCTCTATGGACGGCAGCGGCGGTTCCTCAGAGGCGGCAGAATCGGTAGTTGCTGAAATTAAGGCCCTGGGCGGTGAAGCTATTGCCAACGGCGGTTCGGTTTCTGACCGCGCTGGCGCGCAAAGCATGGTAGACGATGTCATGAACGCTTGGGGCCGGGTGGACGTGTTGATTAACAATGCTGGTATTTTGCGCGACAAGTCATTTTCCAAAATGACCTTGGACGACTTCGAAATGGTAGTGAACGTGCACTTGCTAGGCGCCGCTTACTGTTCCCACGCGGTATGGCCGATTATGCGCGAACAAAATTATGGACGAATTTTGATGACCACCTCGCCGAGTGGTCTTTACGGTAACTTTGGTCAAACCAACTACGGTGCTGCGAAAATGGGGCAGGTTGGTCTGATGAACAGCATGAAAATTGAGGGTGCGAAAAATAACATTCACACCAACAGTATCGCGCCGGTTGCTGCCACGCGGATGACCGAGAATCTTATGCCCGAGGCTGTGCTTGAAAAAATCGGTCCGGAACTGGTAACGCCAGCGGCAATTTTCCTGGTCAGCGAAGACGCCCCAAACGGGGTCATTTTGCAGGCCCAAGGCGGTCAGTTCTCCTTGGCGGCAGTAGTTGAGAACAATGGCGTAGACCTCGGCGTCGATGCCACTGCTGACGATGTGGCATCCAGCTATGAGGCCATTGTCGATATGGCTCAGGTGAAGACCCGAGGCATGCTGCAGCTAAGCTAAGGTGGCCCAAGCTAAGCTGAGGTATGGCGGGCCAAGATGGTATGGGCTGCGGCCCACCAGCGGCAGGCGGCTAACTCAAATCAGCGACGGCAAATGAGCGACGGCAAATAAGCGAAAGCAAACGAGAGAGACATCACATTGGCCGCATTAATACTGACATTGGTTTTGGCTTTCATCATGGCGGGCGCACTCTGGCTCACACTGGGCAGCCGTTTTGAATTTGCTGCCGAGGGCAGCGAAAACGATTTGGCCAATCTCGTGGTCTACAGCCTTGGGTCCATACCCGTAAGCTTTGTGATCGTATTCTTTGGTATTGGCGGCTAAACCCGGCCGCCATGCAGCTACCCATTGATATTGAGAGCGTTAAGGGCTTTTTGCATGCGGATGAGGGCGCGGCCCTGCACCAGTACGCGGCAGCGTCGGCGTCAATAGGACCATGTTTGGAGCTGGGCAGTTACTGCGGTAAGTCGACGGTTTATCTGGGTACTGCCGCCCGGGATGCAGGCAGCCTTGTGTTTGCTGTAGACCATCACCGAGGATCCGAGGAGCATCAGCACGGTGAGGAATACCACGATCCTGAGTTATTCGATGCTTCCGCTCAGCGCATGGATTCACTGCCTGCGTTGCGACGCACCTTGGCTCGTGCCGAACTCGAAGCGTGGGTAGTGCCCGTGGTAGCGGCCAGTGCCCAGCTTGGTGCGCATTGGACCACCCCGCTAGGCATGGTGTTTATCGATGGTGGCCACAGCCTCGAAGCGGCGCAAACCGACTACCGTAACTGGAGCGGGCATGTGCAGCCCGGTGGCATTCTGGCCATACACGATATTTTTCCAAACCCTGAAAATGGTGGCCAAGCGCCCTATACCATCTATCAATTGGCGCTGGCTTCGGGTTTGTTTGTTGAGGTAGAAATACGCCGCACTCTGGCGATTTTGCGACGACTTTGAGGCTGCTCTTTTTAGCCGCTCTTGTCTGGCTACTGTTCTAGATTATTCAGGCTCTACTTCCTTAAATAGCCCCGACGCTGGCGATAAATCAAATAGCGCGTCCGCAGCCAATAGCACCGCGCCTGCAGTCCAGCTAGGTTTTTCATCGGGCCAGTAGGCGTCATCGGGAAATACGTAGCCCGTCCACCAACTTCCGTCTGCTAGCTGAAAGCGCTGAATATTCTCGTAGAGCTGCGCTGCCTTGGCAGTTTCGCCTGCCACCACACAGGCCATAATCAGTTCGCAGGTTTCGGCCACGGTCACCCAAGGCTGCTCGTGAACACAGCGGCAGCCGAGGCCCGGCTCAACGAATGTATCCCAGCGGCTGCGCAAGCGCCGGGTTGCAGCTTCACCCTTTAATACTCCGGTGAGCACTGGATAAAACCAGTCCATAGAGTAGCGGGCCTTAGATTCCCAGGTACGGTCGAAGCGCTGGGGTTTGTTGCGCAGCGCGTCACCCAAGCGCTGCCGCCCCGCCTGCCAATCTGCGCGAGGCTGCTGCAGCGTCGCAGCAATTTGACAGGCACAGGCCAGCGACTTGTAGATGGCACTGCAGCCTGTGACCAAGGCGTCCTTAGAGGTACCAGTGCGGGTATCTACGGCCCAATAAATTTCACCGCTGGAAGCTTGCTGGGTCAGCACAAATTCGATGGCGCGTTCAAGCATGGGCCAAAAACGCAAAAGGCTGGCAGTGTCCCTAGTTGCGAGGTAGTAGTGCCATAGGCCAGTGGCGGGGTAGGCGACGAAGTTTGTTTCTGCACGGCTGTCGTCGGCAACGCTCTCGTTCTGATAGGTGGCAAACCAACTGCCATTGGCGCGCTGAGTGTTCGCCAACCACTCAAAACCCCGCAACACAGCGGCGTAACGACCGGCGACGGTTAGACCCATCAGCGCTTCTACATGGTCCCACGGGTCGGTAATGCCACCAGCGAACCACGGTAGAGCGCCGCTTGGCAGCTGTAGTGTCGCTATATAGCGTGCAGTGCTCTCTAAGCTGGGGGCAAGTTTGGTATTTGGTTTGTTCACAAATCAGGGTTGGCGAAAGTACATGACAACACTCTTACCCAGCACAGGGTTGAGGAGTCGGTCGAGGGTCTGGGTCAGCCAAGGTCGCTGCATTAAATCCCAGACCAGCATGCGGTGATAACCGCGCACCAGAAAATTATCGTCTGCACTATCCCAGAACAGGCATTTTAGCCACCAATAAGGCACATGCAGGCTATGCGCCCAATGTCTGGAGAGAAATGTTAAGCCCATAGACTGAATGCGCTGTTTGAGCTGAGTGGCCCGAAAAATCCGCATGTGGCCACCCTCCATGGCGTGATAGGCATCGCTGAGTTTCCAGCACACCCATTCTGGGAAGAAGCGTGGCACACTGACGGCAAACAGCCCACCGGGCTTCAGTACGCGCTGAATTTCCTGTAAAAAACTTGCGTATTCGGGGATATGTTCGAGCACCTCAGAGCAGATGACGTGGTCAAAGCTATTGTCAGCAAAGGGTAGGGTATGGCCGGTGCCTTGAATGAATGCGCAATAGCCAGCCTTGTTGGCATCCACGCTGAAGTCTTGCAAGCGGCTGCGGGCCGTTTGCAGATCTTGCATGCCTAGATCCAATCCAACGATGTCAGCATCGGCTAATAGGTAGGCCGAAATACTGTGCCTGCCCTCGCCGCAGCCCAAATCAAGCAGCCGGTCACCGGGCCGGATGTTCAGTCGGTCAAAGTCGATGGTTTCAAGACTCATGGTCAATTACCTGATGATAGTGCTGGGTAAATTCTTGGGCGGCGCGTGCCCAGGAGAATTGCTCCACAATGCGTTTTCTGCCCGCTCGACTCAAGCGCAAACGTTCTGCCGGGTGATCAAAAAGGTAGGCAATGGCCTGCGCCAGAGCCTCGGGGCTTTTGCTTGGTACCACCAAGCCCGCATCGCCGACTACTTCCGGTAGCGCGCCGCCGTCGGTTGAAACCAGCGGCACCTCGCAGGCCATGGCCTCGCCTGCCGGGAAACCAAAACCTTCGTACTCTGATGGCACGACGGCAACGCTGGCTCTGGCATAAAGCTTGGCAATTTCTGCGAACTCAATGCCGTGGTGAAACTCGATTCGCTCAGTCAGCCCCATGGCTTCGATAAGCTGTTCGGTTTTGCCGCCGGGTTTGGGGGCACCAATAAAGGTCAGGTGCAGCTGGGGATAGCGTTCGACCAGTTCGGCTACCGCAGGAATTAGGTGTTGGGTACCCTTCAAAGGCTGGTCGGCACTAGCAGTAGTAATGAGGTGGAATGGCTCTCTGGCCACATCGGGCTGGGGCTGAAACATCTCTGTGTCGATGCCGTTCAGCACGACGCTGATGCGCGTTGACGGCAGCTCAAAGGCCGCGGCAATATCGCGCTTGGAGTTTCCGCTTACTGTCGTGATGAAGGGCAGCAGCCGGGCGACTCGAATTTGCATGCGCAGGAACAGGTGCCAACGTTTGATAAGCAAAGTCAGCCCCCAGTCGGCGTTGTTTTGCAGTGCAATATCCAGATCAAAGGTTATGGGGTGATGGATGGTGCTGGTCACCGCATAGCCCTGGCGGCGCAGGCTTAGCAGGCCGGTACACAGGCTCTGGTTGTCGTGCACGATGTCGTAGTCTGGTCGCTGCTGTTTGAAATAACGGCGCAACCGATGGCCAAAAGTGAACGGTTCGGGAAACCCACCGCTAACAAAGGATAGCCACTCGAAAAGGTTGATTGGGTCGAGCCAGCGCAGCTTGCTCAAGGCTCGCATGGGCTGCGCCTGAGCATACATGTTGAGTCCTGGCAGCTTGATCAAACCCACCCGTGGGTCTAACTGTGGATAGGGCTCGCCAGAAATGACGTCAACCCGATGACCTAAATCGACCAGCGCCTTAGATAAATGCTTGAGGTATACACCCTGGCCGCCGCTATACGGATTGCTGCGATAGCCCAAGAGCGCGATTTTGAGCAGTGGTCGGGCCTCGACCGAACTGGCGCTGAGGGGGGCATCCATAAAGCGTGCGTTTCCGGAGATGGGTTGGCGCATGGTAATGGACTGTTGTAGTTGTGAACAGTCTGGCACGTATAACGCCTATGCTCGGGCAATTGGGCTTGGCCTCAACGGATAAAGATGAATAAAATTACCGGACAACAGATACGAACTGAATTTTCTTCATGTCACAAATTGAAATACGCCACCTGCGAACACTGGTTGCGCTGCGCGAAACGGGTAGCTTGGTAGAGGCGTCGGAGCGCGTGTTTTTGACCCAATCGGCACTCTCTCATCAGATTAAGGAACTGGAAGGGCGGCTGGGTTGCTCGCTATTCTTGCGCAAAACTCGACCGGTGCGTTTTACCAGTGCGGGTATTCGCATACTCAAGCTGGCCGACGAGGTGCTACCCAGACTGCATAACGCCGAGCTTGATCTGCAGCGTGTTGCTGGCGGTGAAACCGGCCGCATTATTATGGCCATTGAATGTCATAGCTGTTTCGAGTGGTTGCTGCCCGCCATCGACAGCTACCGCGATGCTTGGAGCGATGTAGAGCTGGATATTTCCAGTGGTTTTCACTTTGCGCCATTGCCAGCGCTGGCCCGGGGTGATTTGGATTTAGTGATCACTGCGGATCCAGTAGACGAGCCGGGTATCGCCTATTTCCCCGTATTTAGCTACGAGGCGCAGTTAGCGATCGCCAAGAATCATCCGTTAGTTAATAAACCATGGGTCGAACCAGCAGACTTGGCCCAGGAGGTGGTCATCACCTATCCGGTGGACCGCGATCGGTTGGACCTTTTTACCGGTTTTTTGCAGCCCGCAGGGGTTGAGCCCGAGCGCGTACGGCATGCGGAACTGACCACTATGATCGTGCAGTTGGTGGCCAGCGGTCGTGGTGTCACCTGCCTGCCAAATTGGGCTCTGTATGAATACTTGCAGAATGACTATGTTGTGGTGCGCTCGCTGGGCAAAGAGGGCATTTGGCCTACACTTTATGCCGCAGTGCGCAAAGATCAGGCAGACGCGCCCTTTATGACCGCCTTCATCGACGTTGCCAAGCAGGTATGTTTTGCGAATTTACGCGGCATCGTTACGGCAGAATTAGGCTAGGTGAATGTTTATACCGCCCTAATCGCTGGCTTCAGTTTGGGTTTTGGGCTGATCCTCGCCATTGGTGCGCAAAATGCCTTTGTGCTCAAACAGGGCATTCGCAATCAGCATGTTTTTTGGATTTGCTTATGCTGTGCCTGTTCAGATGCGGCACTTATTGTTGCTGGAGTTGGTGGCTTTGCCAGCTTGATGGCGCTCTATCCTTGGGTTGATCCGTTGACTCGCTATGCCGGGGCGTTGTTTTTGTTGGTCTATGCGCTGCTTAGCTTTAAGGATGCGATTTTTGATGACGCCAGTATGGATTATTCCGGTGACGAACAGCCTCAGTCACTGCGTGCAGCCTTACTGATTTGCTTGGCCTTTACGTGGTTAAACCCGCATGTGTATCTCGATACCGTTGTGTTAATCGGTTCGGTTTCTACCCAGTACGCGGGCCAGCAAACTTGGTTTGCCCTTGGCGCAGTAATCTCCAGCTTCGTATTCTTTTTTGCCCTAGGTTACGGCGCTCGCTACTTGGGGCCGCTGTTTGCCAAACCTCGCGCCTGGCGTTACCTCAACGTATTTGTGGGCAGCACAATGCTCGCAATAGCGTTGAGTTTGCTGCTCTAGACACATGGGTTGGCATCGCCGCCAGACAAATGGTGGTTATTTGGCCTTGCGAACCGGCTTTCTTTGGCGTTCTTAGGGAATAAGGGTATGCATCTGCCAGGTATCGCCGCGTAGCTCATAACGCAGCCGATCATGGACGCCATTGTCTTGATTCAGGTCCAGGCGCTCGACCTCATCGGGTATAAGCAGCAGTCCTCTCGCGCCCTCGGGCGCCACCAGTGGTTGTGGGGCCGGGGCGCCCTGCAGGCGCTGCAGTAGTTCCTCACGATCACTTACCACACTGCCTTGAGCCTGCTGCTGGTAGAGCCAATCCAAGCGCTGGGGAACATCGGGTCTGAGCTGCCAGCTCTCGGCAATATGCTCGGCTGGTAACTCCTGACAGGTTGCCTGCATACGATACTGAATTTGCACCGACGGCCACCAAGTCTGGATGACCACTCGACCCTGACTTTGCTGCCACTTAGGGCTGCTGGCATTGATGTAAATCGCCAAACCCTCGGGTACGTCGCGCAGTACCAGCGTGCGCGCCTGTGGTTGTCCTGTGGAGTCTACGGTGGCCAGTACGCAAACCGCTGCCATCGGGTCTTGCGCCTTGCGCGCTGACTGTCGGTCCTGATAAAAACGCTGTAACGGCAGCTGCACTACAGTGACCCTCGTTGCGCTTGGTCGCGTTTAATAATGGCAATCCAGCGCTCAATGCTGATGAAGCCTTGACCCCATGCCGCGTAGCTTGCGAGGTCCTCGGCTATCTCGCCTTCGTCCTTGCCTGCCGCCAGTGCGCGGATTACCAACTGGCGGGTATCCTCTATCACTTGCAGGCAGCGAGCGACTGCTGGGATATCTGCTACCGGCCCATGACCGGGAATCACCGTAATGTCGCCGGGCATGTCGCTAACAACCCGGCGCAGATTGGCAACGTAGCCATCTAGCGTGCCGCCGCTGTTTAGGTCGATGTAGGGAAAGGCGCCGTTAAACAGTTGATCTCCCATATGCAGTACGTTGGCGTTTTTGAACCAGACCATGGTGTCCCCATCGGTGTGGCCTTCCGGCAGGTGAATTAAAGCCAGTTCCTCACCATTAAAGTGAATGGTGACCGTATCCGTATAGGTAACCAAGGGCAGTGCGCTGGCGGGTAGCCCCTGTACTGCGAGCAAGCGTGCCCGCACGTTGTCGTGGGCGATGATAACGCCCGAGCGGCCAAACTCGGCGTTGCCGCCTACATGATCTTGGTGTTGGTGTGTATTGAGTACTAGGCGCGGGCGCTCGCCACCCAGCGCTGTTAGCGCCGCTTCGATTCTGCCCGCCATCGGCGCGTACTGATCGTCGATAATAAGGGTGCCGTCAGCGCCGACTGAGACACCGATGTTACCGCCAGCGCCCGTCAGCACAAACAGGCCCTCGGCAAGAGGTAATGTGCTCACCGTTACATCAGCAAAGCGGTCGGCGGCCTGCAGGTGTAAAGGGCAGAAAACTAAAGCGGCAAGGCCAGTTAGCAGCAGGATGAAACGCTCTCTCATGCCAATAGCTCCGTTGTGTTCAAAGACAGATTGCATACATTGAAGACAAAGCCACTGTGTCATTCGTTGGCGGAATCATCCTGTCGTCGCATGGCGGCGATATCTTTTTGCATTTCGCTCAAGCGAAACAGCACGTCGGGCATTTGGTCAGCGATACGCCATAGAAAAAAAGCGATAGCGCATAAAACGAGAAACGACAGAAATTCCATAGTAGCTCCTTTGCAGGTAACAATAGACAAACAGCAGAGAGTAATAAGGGTATCCAAGCCCATGGGTAATGACACCCTCTAATCAGAATTCGTAGTTTATCTATGCCTGTTGTTTGACTCGTTTATCATTTGTGGTCCTCGGGTTGGGGTTGCCAGCAACCCTGTTGCTCACAGGATGCTGGGCGCAGATCGTGCCAGCTACCGGTAAACGACAGCCGTATCATGCCCAGGGTCGGCAGATTGAAATAGTCGTTTTGCGTCTGGCCTGCTTTATTCAATAGGTGCGCGAGATCACTGATGCCCGGATTGTGACCCACCACGGCACAGCTCTCGCAGTGGTCTGGGGTGCCTTTCAAGCAGTCGAGGATCGTATCGGCTCTGGCCAGATAAAGTGTGGGTTCGCTTATTACTTCGGCCTGCCAAACTGCGGCCAAAGGTTGGGCCGTTTGTTGGGTTCGTGTCGCCGGGCTGACCCATAGCCACTGTGCGGGTGGGTCAGAGTGATTCTGCAAATGGGCTTGCAACTGCTCTACATTGGCCAGCCCTTGAGAGGTCAGTTGGCGTTGGGCATCAGTCTGTCTAATGCCCTGTACGTTCTGCGCTTGGGCGTGGCGAATCAGCCACAGGGTTCGCTGCATCGGCCCGCCTTAGAGGGTTTGTAGGCCATGACTTAGTCCCATAGCGCAAAGAATTCATCGATGGCCTGCATCTGTCCGCCAGCGACTGCCGAAGGCACGATGATTGGGGTTTTGATGCCCGCGTCGAACCATGCCTCGACACCCTCGCGTACTTCCGTGGCGGAACCAAATAGTGTGGTATCTGCCAGCCAGCGGTCGGACAAACATTCGCTCACGCGGTCGTAATCTTTTTCTGCCAACGCAGCCTCTACCCCATTCATTTCTTCCTCAAAGCCCGCTTCCCTCCAGTAGTTACGGTAGTTGGGCAGAAAGGCATAGCTAGTCAGAGTTTTACGATTCACCGCAGCAGCGGCAGCTTTGTCGTCACTAATGCAGGTCGGAATCATGTTGCCAATGAAGAAGTCGTCGTTTGTCTTGGTTGCATCACTCAGGTTGCCAAGGGAGTGCGCCATATGCGAGCGCGCACCGTTAGCGAATACCATGCCGCCGCCTACCTCTTGGGCCAGTTGAATCATTTTGTCGCGCAGGGTTGCCAGCACGATGGGAGGCAAGTCGCCGACGCGCGGTACCGCGTGCATATCCTCGACAAACTGGCGCATATCACTCAGCGGCTTGCCCGCAGTAATGCCCAAGCGGTTCAGGGCTGGTGCGTGGCTGACGCCAACGCCGAAACGAAAGCGGCCGTCGGAGATTTCATGCAAAAACGCGGCAGTTTGCGCGAAGTCGGTGACATTGCGAGTGTAAATGGGCGTGATACTGGTGCCGATCATGACCTCGCTGGTATTCATGGCTACAGCGTTACACAGCGACAAGCTGTCACCGAGGCTCGGGCCAAAGATGCCGGGAAAGCCGCGACGTTCAATTTCTTGGGCTAGTTCGATAGTGCGCAGGCGGCGGCCGGGCACAGCGGCTAGGCTCACGGCAGGTAACTGGGTCATGTTCTCTCCTCTCCAGATATTGATTAACCTTGGGTAGGTTACTTGAGCCTTAGAGGATCAACAAATTTGGTAGGCATTTAAGACTGCAGAATTTGCCGCAGTTCCTGCAGTAGCAGCTCGTTTTGGGCGGGCGTACCGACAGTGATACGCAGCGAATCGCGCAGGCGTGGGGTGGCAAAGTAGCGCACCAAAATGCCCGCGTCTTTCAGCGCCTGATACAGCTGCTCGGCAGATCGGGCCGACGGTACTTGGGTGAGTAAAAAATTGGTCTGGCTGTCTGGGAGATCAAAGCCTAGTTGCCGCAGTCCTGCGGCCAATATGTCGCGGTCTTGGCGCACAGCCTGCCAAGTTTGCTTTGCGTAGACCTGATCTTGCATGGCTGCCAAACCTACCGCCTGGCTGATGGCGTCTACGTTGTAGCTATCTCGGGTCTTTTCCAAAATAGGCTGAATTAGCGAAGGGTGGCCGAGCAGGTAGCCGAGTCTGAGTCCAGCCAGCGAGTAGCCCTTACTAAAGGTGCGCAGTATCAACAGGTTATCGAGGTCCTGAACCAGTGCGCTGGCATCGGCTGCACCCTCGGTCGTAACAAAATCGGCATAGGCCTCGTCGATTAGTAGCACGCCTTGCAAAGCCTTGGCTAAGGCTTCGAGCCTGCTTATGGCAGTAAATTGGCCGCTTGGGGCGTGTGGGTTTACTACGCAGGTAAGCTGGGCGCCGGCGCGATTTACGGTCTCGGCAAAGTCCGCTGGCAAAGACCAGTCCGCTGCAAGATCTTGGCTAACCATGCGTGCGCCCTGAATTTGGGTCAGCACCGGATAAAGCGAATAGGTCGGTTCTGTAGACGCCACCACCCCGCCCGGCGGTACGAATGTGGTCACCGCTAGCCGCAGGGCTTCGTCACCCGCATGAGTAACGACCACACAGTCGATACTTACACCATGATGTTCGGCAATGGCCTGACGCAGGGCGCGGGCATCAGGCTGGGGATAAATCCGCAGCTGTTCGCTGGCAAAGGTAGCCAACGCCTCGGCTACTGCAGGACTCGGCGGATACGGATTCTCATTGGTGTTGAGTTTAATGCTGCGACCATCCTGAGGCTGCTCGCCAGAGGTATAGCCCTGCATTTGTGCGATGTTGGGACGCTCGAAGCGGCTCACTTTGAAGACTCATCTTGGCTATCGTCTGCCCCCGACGGAGGCTCTAGGTCGGTGAGTTCTTGCGCCGGTGCCAGCAGGCGTGCAAGCCACAGCGTGCCCGGACTGGCTTCCAGGGCAATTTTGGCGCTCATTGTCAGCGGTACCGATAGCAGCATGCCCACAGGGCCGAGCAGCCAACCCCAAAAGATTAACGATACGAAAACCACCAGCGCCGACAGGCCCAAGCCCTGCCCCATATAGCGTGGTTCTAAAATGTTGCCGACGACCGTGTTCACAACGAAAAAGCCTGCGACGACCAAGCCCGCCTCGGTAGGTCCTAATTGTACTAGCGCTAGTAGCACCGGCGGTATGCCAGCAATGATCGAGCCAATGGTTGGTATGAAGTTTAGCAGCAAGGCCACCAACCCCCACAGCACTGGAAAGTCCACATCCAAGATCCACAAGAACGTGGTCACCATTAGCCCAGTCAGCACACTGACCGATGTCTTGATGGCAATGTAGCGATTCATGGTGCCAGTGACGCGGCTAAAGTGGGCAAGGTCTCGGTCTGGGTTATTCAGTACCGCGCGCAATTTTGGGTTGAAGCTGGCCGCCTCGGCCAAAATGAAAATCACCGTGAGGATGATTAAGAATCCGTTGCTCAATACCGAGCCAAGGCTGCGCAGGGCACTGCCAGCGAGGGTGAGAAGAGAGCCAAGGGGAAAGGCTTCGGTGATTATTTTTACGTCGAAAGGAATGTTCCAACTTTGCAGAAGTATGAGTACATCATTCTGTAGCGTTGCTAGCCGCTCCTGATAAAACGGCAGCTTGGCTGAAAAAGCCGAGGTGCTTTGGGTAAGTAGGGCAGCAATTAACCCAAGCGCCAAAAAGATTCCGAGTATCACTGCGCCAAGTGCAAGGCCGTTGGAAAGTCCCTTGGATTTGAACCAAAACAACGGTGACGCAGCGATGGTGGCAATGAAGACTGCTAACAACATGGGAACCACAAGGGGCTGCGCAGATTTTAGGCCTGCGGCAACAATGATGAGCGCCGCAAACACAATGAAGCCGCGGCCAGCGCTGTGTACCGACGGGTCGTTGTGGTCTGATCCTGTCATAGCCGATTGCTCATTGGGGTGTCTGTTTGACCTAGCCAGTGCAATGTTAGGTGAATGGTCGTTGATTGGCCAAACTAGGTACTTGGCTGCGGATCTCGGTCACCCGCGCTGGGTCAACTTCGGCAATCACGTAACCGTCGCCCTCGGGTAACTCGGCAATCACTTCGCCCCATGGGTCGATGATAAGAGAGTGGCCATAAGACGCCCGATTAGCACTGTGTGCACCATGCTGGGCTGGAGCTATGACATAGCTTTGGCTTTCAATGGCTCGGGCGCGCAGCAGCGCATGCCAGTGGGCTGCGCCGGTGGTGGCAGTAAAGGCCGACGGCACAGTGATGGCGATGGCCCCCATCTCGGTGAGTCGCTGATACAGCGCCGGAAAGCGCACGTCGTAGCAAACTGTCAGGCCAAGGGTGCCCATGGGGCTTGCGACGCAGACCGCGGTGTCGCCGGGCGCTGTTTGTTTCGACTCCATTAGCTGCGGGCCATTTGGAATGCTCACATCAAACAAGTGAATCTTCCTGTACATGGCGCTGATTTCGCCCTCACTGTTCAGATACACACTGGTGTTGTAACAGCGGTCAGGGTCACCCGGCATGGCTTCATGAAAGCCGCCAAGCAGCAAGTCGCAGCCAAGCCGCTTGGCCAAGGCTTGGCTGCGCTGCAGAATTGGACCGCCTTCTGGTAGCGGTTCGAGAATGGCTTTTTTGCCATCGTGACGGCCGAGATAGGCGAAGGCTTCGGCCCAAGCAATCAGTTCGGCGCCGTCGTTGGCGGCTTGCTGCGACAAGGTTTCAAGGGTCGATAAATTTTTCTCTACATCGCTACCGGCATTGTGCTGCACTACGGCAACTTTGGTGGGCTGCCCCTGGGTGCTGTTGTCTTCAACCGGGACCACTGCCTGTTAGCCCTCGGGTAACAAATCTGGTTGGATGCACTTGATGCTGCTGGACAGATATTCTTCCAATGCTGGCAGGTTAAAGGCATCGTCTTCCGAGACAAAGCTGATGGCAGTGCCTAACGCACCAGCGCGGCCAGTACGGCCAATGCGGTGCACATAGTCTTCGGCGTCGTCGGGTAGCTCGTAGTTAATGACATGGGTAACGCCGTCAACATGAATGCCCCGGCCAGCTACGTCGGTTGCGATAAGATACTTCAACTCACCGCTTTTGAACTTGTTTAAAGTCGACAGCCGTTTCTTTTGCGGAATATCACCGGCGAGCCCCTCGCAAGAAATACCTTTCTTTTGCAGGTATTCGACCAGCTTGTGAGTGCGGTCGCGGCGATTGGCAAAGATAATGGCGCGCTCAGGTTCGTTATGGTTGATGAAATCCAGCAAAATCCGCTGCCGCCGACTGCCTTCTACCAACCAAAATTTCTGATCCACGGTGTCGGTGGCAACACTCTCTGGCTCCACCACAATGTGCTCTGGGTCTATGGTCCACGAGTCGGCCAAGCGCATCACGGCCTCGTTAAAGGTGGCGGAAAAAAACAGCGTTTGGCGTTTACGCTTGTGCGGAGTTTGGTAAACGATACGACGCACGTCGGGAATAAAGCCCATGTCGAGCATGCGGTCAGCCTCGTCGATAACCAAGCATTCTACCTGACTCAGATTAATGTCTCGGCGTTCGAGAAAATCAATAAGGCGTCCTGGGGTCGCTACCAGTATGTCTACGGGTCCCTTGGCTAAATCCGCCCGTTGCCGATCAAAGTCCATGCCGCCGACCACGCAGACTGTGCGCATGCCCATGTATTTGGCCAGACCCTCAGAGTCGCCTTCGATTTGTAAGGCTAGCTCTCGTGTGGGTGCCAGTACCAATGCCCTGGGAGTGCCCAGTTTCCGCGACTCTTGGGGTGGGTTTTCCCAAAAGCGGGTTAACAGGGTAATTAAGAAGGCAGCAGTTTTGCCGGTGCCAGTTTGCGCCTGCCCGGTAACATCATAGTCGGACAAACTGAAGGGTAAGGCCCTACCCTGAATTGGCGTGCATTCCTCAAAGCCCAGCTTGGTAATCGCCTTCAAGAGAGGTTCTGGTAGTGCCAGCTCTTCAAACCTGACTGGGTCTTCAGAGACTGTTTCGGTCTCGGCTTGCGCATCGGCCTCTGGCTCGGATTCGGTGTATGCTTCTGCTTCTGCTTCTGCTTGCGCTTCTGGTTCTGCGTCTGCTTTGGCGTCCGCAGTCATCGATGCTTCCTCTTGTTCAGTCCCAGTATCTGTCTGCGACTCTG
>PCCE01000029.1 GCA_002731575.1 Gammaproteobacteria bacterium
AGCCCGGCCCTAGCGCTTCCGTGACTAACTGTTCTACCAAGGGGCCGCCTTGGGCGATGCTGGGGTGCTGTTCAATAAACAGCTCAAAGCAGCGGCCTTTGTTTACACAGCAGTTGATGTTTTGGCCGCTAGGCGTGCGCTGGGCTATGCCCGCAAGTTTTTCGCCCTCGGCTTGTTCGAGCACTCGCTGGCGCATGGTCGTCACCTGCTCGGCAGATAGTGCATCGACAACTTTGCAGTAGCCCCAGCGCAGCAAATCTCCACGCAACCGGTCAATGTCTCTACTGGGTTGAGGCAAGTCATACTCACGCCAATACGAGTGCTTTGCACCAACGGTTGTATCGTAATAAGAGCCAGGCTTGAATTGCCAAGCACCCCAGTCAAGTCGCCGCTGGGGCGGAACAAAATAGATTTCCGGATTATTTTTCAGCACCGAGGCCATGGGTTCTTTGGTGCGGGTTTCAGCGCGATAGATCTGCTGCTTTGGCGCAGAGTGCGCGGCAATAAACTGCGGGTCAAATTCTTTCGGTATTGTGCTCATGGCAAAGCTCCTCCTCTCACTAGCCAAACCGGGCCCAGCGGCGCCTGCGTCTGGGCGCACTGATTAGGCCCGTCGCGTGCCTTAGTTTGCTATCGCACCGGGTTGCAGGCGCTAAAAATCGTCACGTGCGGCTGTTAAACCGGCGCAGTTAGCGCTGTAATGTGGGCAAAAATGAGGGAGAACACAACGTGAAAATCGGCATCGCTATGATGAGTCATGAAACTAATACGTTTTCACCAGTCATCACTGACCTCGACCGTTTCTCAGGCGGTCACGGAGAACCACTGCGCGGTGACACTGCGCTGAACACCTATCGCGGCACCGCATCTTGTTTAGGCGGCTACATAGAGGTGGCCGAGCAGCACGACGTTGCTATCGAAATGGGTATTGCTGCAGCCGCACCGCCCAGCGGTCCGGTAGAAGACGACGCCTTCGAGTACATGTGCGCCGCTATTGTAGAACTATCGGGCAGAGTCGATGCCCTGCTGCTGGACCTGCATGGAGCCATGACCACCAAGAGCTTTGACGACGGCGAAGGAGAATTGCTGCGCCGCATTCGGGCGGACAATCCGGCACTGCCCATCGCTATTTCGCTAGATATGCATGCCAACATCACTGAACTGATGGTGAGCAATTGCGATGTACTGACCGGTTATCACACCTATCCGCATATCGATATGGACAGTACTGCTGTGCGCGGCGCCAGGGCATTTTTCGCCATGCTGCAGGGCGCGGCAAAACCGGTGCTGCGCTGGGGCAATGCGCCCATGCTGCCTCATGTGATGCGTCAGGGTACCGATGATGAGCCGAACGCCTCGTTGCAGGCGCGAGCCATCGCGCTAGAGCAGGCGGGTTGTCTTGGTATTAGCGTGTTTACTGGCTTTCCCCACGCTGACATCTACGACGCTGGTTTCAGTGTGGTGGCCATGACCGAGGGCGACAGCGAGGATGCCCAAGGCTATGTCAACGAGCTACTGACCAGTGCTTGGGAGGCACGCGAGGACTTTGTTTACGAAGTCGAGCCGTTGCCCGAATCCATGCAGCGGGCACAAGCAGCTGCCAGTGCTGCTGGCGATGGGCCTGTTATCGTTCTCGATCATTACGATAATACGGCGTCTGGCGGCACCATGGACACCACCGAAGTACTTAGTGCAGTGCTCGAGGCTGGGCTTGAGCGGGTGGCGGTATTTGGTTTTTATGACCCAGAGGTGGTGGCGCAAATGACCGCCGCCGGGGTCGGTGCAACGGTAACAGTGGAACTGGGCGGCAAACTGCCCATGCCCGCATTGGCGGAGCAAAGTAAGCCCATCACACTAACCGGCGAAGTGAAGCTCATATCAAACGGCAAGTTTCAGGCTCAGGTTGCCATGGCCCGTGGGCTGACCATTAACATGGGCACTTCTGCCGTGCTCTCGGTAGGGTCCGTCGACATTGCCATTATCTCGCGCCATATCGAACCCTATGATCCTGAGTGCTTTCGCAGTTTGGGCATGGAGCCCTTGGCCTACGATTACGTCATGCTAAAAAGCAGAATCCACTATCGGGTGGGATTCCGCGACCTCGCCAAGGAAGTGATCGAGTGTGCTGGCTGCGGCGTTTGCACTTCAGACTACAGCCAGTTGACCTTCGACAAGGTGCGCAGACCCGTGTATCCGCTGGATCAGGACGGCGGTGGCGCCAATGAAGCTTGGCAAATACCCGGCACTTAAGCCGCCTCGGCGAGCTCGTGCTTAACCCGAGGCACAACCTGAGTAAATAGGCGCTGCAGAGAGTCGGTCATATCTGCCGCCCGCATGCCGGGCGGCACTGCCATGGAGACAATATCGGTAATACCAAAGCTACGAACGAAGTACTTTATCTCCTCCACGCAGTGGTCGACATCACCAACAATCCATGTCTGCGGCACTTGCTCGCCACTACGCCCAAAACCCTCGCCGCTTTCTTCGAAAAACCGGCGGTAAAGCTGCATCCGGTAGCGCTCTGATGCGCGCACTGGCTCCCAGTCGCTGGCCTTGTCGTCGGTCACCAATATACTGCGGATAATGCCGACCCGATAGTCGGCAGGGTTACGTCCACTGCTTTGCAGCGCATTTACCCAAGGATCGTAGGACTCTGCCTTAACGCCTTGGGGTAGAAAATTCGTATTGTAGTGGGCCGCGCGCAGGGCACCTGCTTCAGACATGGCGGCGACCCACAGGGGTGGCCCTCCGGGTTGCACATAACCCGGCGTGATTTTGATGTCTTCGAACTGATAGCGCTTACCGCTGTAGCTGAAGCGTTCGCCGCTAAAGCAACGCTGCAAGACTTCGATACCCTCGTTCATCAAGGAGACACGGCGCGCAACGGGCAGACCAAAGCCACGAAATTCGTGGGGCGCATAACCCATGCCCAGCCCCAAATCGACCCGCCCTCCCGAAAGATTGTCTAGCACCGCCAAATCCTCGGCGAGGCGAATGGGATGATTGAAGGGCATCAGACATATGTCGGTGCCAAAGCGCACATGCTGGGTAACGCTAGCCATGGCCGCTGCCACGGGCACCCAACTTGGCAGATAGCCGTCTTCGACAAAGTGATGTTCCGTGAACCAAACCAGATCTGCACCGATTTGGTCCAGCCACTGCACTTGCTCAAGAACTTCCGAATATAGGTGCTGATCGCTGACACCGGAGTCCGGTGGATTTCTGAAATCGTAGGAAACGCCCACGCGTAAGCTTGGCTAGCTCATTGCTCTCCTCTCTCTTTGTCTCTCTTTGTCTTTCTTTGTCTCTCGTTCTCTCTTTCCCTTTGTCGCTTTTTCTCTCGCTTTGCCTTTCTCGCATCACCGGACCGGGCTTCAGTCAGCGGCTTTTGGGTTGCTAAAGCGGTTGCTTTGATTTTCTCCTTCGCGCGGATCTAGGCATTCAAAATCCTTCTCAATGGTGAGAGCCAAGCAGCCTTCTGTCAGCGGCAGGCTTGCATAGATGCCAACTTGGGTCTCATCCGCAGCCCAACTCGCCAACTGCTGCTCTGGCAGGCATAGCCGGATACCGTCTTGGTCCTTGGTCGCTGTCAACTCGGCACCAGCGGCCTCGATGCGGTAACAGAATACCTCACCGCCAGGAAATCGAGTTTCGGCCGTAAGCCCTGTGCCGGCACCAAGCTGATCCACTTCGTGACGATCGAGCCGCAAGCGTAGGGTGTTGTCGAGAATTCTCAGCTTCACATTGGCGGCCTAGCGCTGCGCCTTACTCTGCTTCACCGCTTTCACGCCGCGCGGCTTGTGCCTTTCGAAACATGCGGTTCGCCAAATACGCGAAAGCCAAGGCACGCAGTTCCAAGTACCGTTGTTTGATGGAAGAGCGGTGTGTCATGACGCCGCATGCTCTTCCACCGCTGGGTTGGCCTGCCAATCGGCTGGCTGTGTGCGCGTTAGCTGCGCTGGCTGCTGGGTTGGTTCTAGCTTGCCCGGGAAGCCCTTAAAGTGCGGCACCCCCTGCTCGTGGTCGAGCCATTCGTCTTCATCTGAGCAGAGCACGGCATCCGAAGAAATGAAGGCCCCAGCAAGATCCGCAGCGCCGCGTAACTCCGGATACCACCAACCATGGGGCACACGAATATGTCCGGCCTTCATGGTGTGGTAAATGGCAATCTGCGCGGTTACCGAACCTTGAGGCGTCGACAGTTTGGCCCAATCGCCATCGGCAAAACCCTCTTTCTCCGCATCTGATGGATGCAAATACAAACTCGGTGTGGGCATACGTCGGCGCAACGATTCAATGTTGCGTTGCCCGGTCTGGAAGAACGGGTCTTCCCGAACCCCAGTAAAGACCAAGTATGGGAACTCCTCTGGCCGGCTGGGTAGCTCACGGTAGTAGGGCAGCGGATCGAAACCCATCTGTCCCAGCACGCTCGACGAAAGCTCAACCTTCCCTGACGGTGTGGCAAATCCCTTGTCGCGGTATTTGCGGAACTTCGGCGGCGCAAGCTCCATAAACGTCTCGCTTTCAAACTGCGCAAAAGTGCGTCCGCTCCGCGACAGGCGGTAGTCGAGTATGTCTTCAAGAGAGGTCCACGGGAACTCATCAGCGAAGCCCATACGATGAGCTAGGTCGGTCCAAAACTGGAAGGTGCTGCTGGCCTCCTCCGGCGCATCTACGACTTTTTGCGACAGCGCCAAACGCGTTGACCAACTCCAGCTGTCGGCGATGTGATTGCGCTCGGTAAAGACGTCACCAGGCAGCACATAGTCGGCGAGCATCGCAGTTGGTGTCATGAAAATCTCATGGGCAACAATCAGCTCCTGATTTTGCATGGCCGCATGTATCTGGTGTTGGTTTGCGTAGCTAAGCAAGGCGTTGTTGCCCAGACAAAAGAAGGCCTTGATGGGATAAGGGTCTGCCGTGGCCATGGCGCGGAATACATTAGTGGGGTTGGCCATTTGGCAACCCATCACAATGTCAGCATAAGGTAATCCCCAGACCTTTTCCGTTGGCTCTTTGAGCATCTCGGCCGCTCGGTAGGTGAAGGCAGGATGATCGTGGTAGCCGAGCTGCTTTTCTTTCTGCGCCAGCGGCAGACGTTCGTGCAAGCCAATTTCTGACTCCGGTATGTAGCTTTCTGAGAAGCCGCCAAGAGTTTCGCCGCCAACCACGTCTAAGTTACCAGTAACCGCTCGCAGGATAGAGTGCAGGCGGATCGCCGAGGTCGAGGAAAGCTGCTGGTCGGTAATTGGCGTCCAGGGAATAACGGCCCCATCAGCGTTGGCATAGAGGCGTGCTGCAGCGGCAATGTCGTCTGCTGGCACGCCGGTAATTTCAGCCACGCGTTCCAGTGGATACTCGTCGACTCGCTGTTTCAACTCGTCGAAACCCGTACACCAGTCGCGGACAAATTCTGCGTCATAAAGTCTCTCGTCGAAGATGACTTTAAGCCAGCCTAAGCACATGGCCGCGTCGGTACCTGCCTTGAGTCGCAGGTGCATGTCGGCATCTTCTGCCTGATCTGAGACTCGCGGGTCGAGCACGATGACTTTGGCCCCACGCGCCTTAGCACCGCGAATTGCATTGTAAATTGGCGTCCAAGAGTGCTTCCGCGGATTGTGGCCAAACAACACGATGCAGTTTGTGGAAGCAAAATCCGCCATAGGAAACCAACCATAGGTGAGTCGGTTAACCGCAGCCGTATTGCCCGCGCAGAGGGCAACGCCGCTGATCCAGTTAGGCGAACCCAGAAGATTCATAAAACGCCGATCAAGGCTGTGGGTGGTTTGGGTATTCCAGCCCGAGGTCGACACTGCGAAGGATTCAGGCCCATATTTTTGCGTAATGGCGCCGAGTTTTTGTGCAATTTCATCCATGGCTTGCTCATAGGAAATTTCTTCCCAACGATCTTCACCACGCTCGCCAACGCGCTTTAGCGGCTTACGCAGACGTTCCTTGTGATTGTGAATCAACGGCACTGCGGTGCCTTTGTAGCAAATGTTCGGGGCCAGCGCTGGATTGTCGTGAGCGATAACCCGGGAAACCTTGCCGTCGGCTGCTTCGGTGCGCAGCTGACAGCCAATATCGCAAACGGTGCAAACAGAATATTTTGTGCTTTTTTTGGTCGCCACAGTTTTTCCTACCCTTGAACTTCGAGCTTCATCCTACTCAATTCAGCGCGCAGAAAAAGACCTTTTCGCGTCTAGACCTTAGCCGTGCAAAGCGGGGCCCACATATCCAAAAGTGTCCCACTGTGTCTAAGACTCGGTCGCATTACTGACATCCATCCACTGCGGGTCTTTTGTAGCATGCTGTTTCTTTAGGGAGATTCCATGAGCGTTTCGGCTTGCACCATTAACCGCGATACCAGCCCACCCTGGCTGATTGCTGAGTTGCGCTCGGATCATGCCGGCGAGCTGGGCGCGGTGATGATATACAGGGGCATTTTGGCGGTATCCACTAGCGCCTCTGTGCGCGCTTTCGCTGCTGAGCATCTGACCACCGAGCAAAACCACCTTGGCTTAATCGAAACCATACTGCCTAGTTCTGAGCGCTCCCGGCTGCAGTGGCCTTGGCGCATGGCAGGCTGGCTGATCGGTGCCATTCCAGCACTGATCAGCGACCAATGGGTATATGCCACCATCGAAGCTGTAGAGACCTTTGTGGACGAACACTACCAACTGCAACTCGACCGTCTGAATTCTGAGCTTCCACACCACCCCGTGCGGGCGATTCTCGCCCAATGTCAGGCCGACGAGATAGCTCATAAGCACGATGCAGCTACCCGTTTGGCGGCTGCTTCATCCGGTGCCCAATCAAGAGTCCTAGGCCTGTGGCGACAAACCGTAGACCTTGGCTCACGAGGCGCAGTCGTCATCGCCCGGGCGTTCTGATGACTGTGCTGCAAGTTGTTTGGTTTAAGCGTGACCTGCGCTTGCAGGATAACGCGGCCCTTGTCGCCGCTGCCGAACGCGGCCCAGTATTGCCTCTTTATGTTATTGAACCCGAGCTGTGGCAACAGCCGACCAGTGCACTGCGCCATTGGCAGGTTGTTCTGCATGCGTTACAAGACCTGCAGCAGGCCTTGGCCGAGAGAGGCGCAAAACTGTGCGTGCGTATCGGCGACATGCCCAAAGTGCTGGAGCAACTGCGCGACAACCTAGGCTCCTTTACATTGCACGCCCACGAGGAAATTGGCGAGGACTGGTCCTTTCAGCGTGACAAGACAGTCGCCCAGTGGTGCCGAAACAACGGCTCGGCGTTCTGTGAAACCCCGCAGTTTGGCGTGTTCCGCGGCCAACATGACCGCGATGGCTGGGCTGCCCGCTGGCAGCATTTTATGCGCCGCGACCTTGTTGAACTGCCGCTACAAACTCTTTGGCAGCAAGCTGACAGCAGCCCAAATTGGCAGCAATGGCAGCCGGACCAGTGCCCCCACCCCCTTCCCGGATTGGCCCTAGCCGATGCCCAGCACACGCTTGAGGACTTTCTGGAGCACCGTGGGGAGCAATACCACCTACAAATGTCCAGTCCTATCAGCGCACCCGAGGCCTGCTCACGGCTCAGCGTTCAGTTAGCCAGTGGGCGCATTTCGATGCGCAGCGTGGTGCAGAACACTTGGCGCATCCAGCAGCAGGTGAAAACTCGGCCTGCCGAGGAACGCGGCACATGGCCTCGCGCCTTGTCGGCGTTTCAAAGCCGCCTGCACTGGCATTGTCACTTTATGCAGAAGTTTGAGAGTGAGCCGGCCTTGGAGTTTTACAACATGGCGCGCAGCTGCGACGGCCTGCGCGAGGACAGTTTTTCCGAGGACAAGTTTCAGGCTTGGTGCAGCGGTCATACCGGCTATCCCTTTATCGACGCCTGTATGCGCTACCTGCTGACCACTGGGTGGATCAACTTCCGCATGCGCGCCATGCTGATGTCTTTTGCTGCTTATGACCTATGGCTGCACTGGCGCAGACCAGCGCATCATTTAGCCCAGCTGTTTATCGACTTCGAGCCGGGCATACACTATCCGCAAATCCAGATGCAGTCAGGCACCACGGGCATTAACACCCTGCGCATTTACAACCCGGTAAAGCAATCTACCGATCAAGACCCGAATGGCACCTTT
This sequence comes from Gammaproteobacteria bacterium, assembly GCA_002731575.1. Classification (GTDB taxonomy): domain Bacteria; phylum Pseudomonadota; class Gammaproteobacteria; order Pseudomonadales; family Azotimanducaceae; genus UBA4421. Next base: position 8,117 of record PCCE01000029.1, read on the forward strand.
ATCCGCCAATGGGTACCGGAGGTGTCAGGCTTCGATGATCTGCGTATCCACTCACCTTGGCAGGCGACGGCGCTAGAGCAGATGGCTGCCGGGTGCGTAGTTGGCGAGCACTATCCACGACCCATTGTAGATCACCTTACCGCTGCGCGTTTTGCCAAGGCACAATTCGCCACGGTCAGACGCTCTAGTGCTGGCAAGGCAGACAGCAAAAACGTGATGCTAAAACATGGCTCGCGCAAAAACAGCAAACGCCGCACGGCTTAATTGACAGGGCAAGGCCACCAACGGGCGCAAAGCGCTAGCCAACGCACAGATTGAAGTCGGCGCAAGTATTGCCACAGACGCTTTGCTGGGCGGAAGATAGGCCTATACCCGCAAGGAGAGCACCCATGACGCCAGATACTGCCGCCTCCCATGAGGAGATACGCGCCGCCATTGCCGCAGCCGACCTGCGTGTGCTTGTAGTTTGCCTGTACCACCTGACCGGCGACGAAGGCTGGCTGGCGCCCCAGTATCAACCCGCCAGAGATGTGCGGCTCATCGGCGACCCAATGGCCGGCTTCGCGCCGGAGGTGGCCGAGCAGCTGCGAGAGGCTCTGTTTAACAAGCTCACCAGCAACGACCTTCAACCCCCTGCATTGGACCCCGGCGAAGAGAAATTCGGTCGCATGCTGTCATTCTTTCTTGGTGAAGCGGTGCCATCCGAGTATCTGCCTATGCTGCGGGAAGACTTTGGTTTCGCCCCGAGGCTACCCGACCCTGAACCGCTTCCCGATAACGGCAAAAGACCCACGGTGTTAATCATTGGCGCTGGCGCTTCCGGACTTTGCCTAGCCAGAAGTCTTGAGCATGCTGGTTACCGCTGGCGGATCGTCGAAAAAAATTCGGCTGCTGGTGGCACTTGGGCGGAAAACCACTATCCCGGCTGCGGCGTTGACACGCCGAGCCATTTCTACAGCTATTCCTTTACAGCGAATCCGAATTGGTCGCGCTATTTTTGCGGCAGCGATGAGCTGCGCGCTTATCTACAGACCTTCGCTAACGCAGCCACCCTGCGCGAGCGTATCGAATTTGATGCCAAGGTAACCGGCGCACAGTGGCAGACCGAAGACTCCCAGTGGCTGGTAGACATCGAGTCCAGTATCGGCAGCAGACGCGAAGCTTGGGATATTGTGGTCGCCGCTACCGGTCACTTTAACGAACCGCGCGGCCCCATGTTCGCGGGCGAGGTCGAGTTTACCGGTAGACTGGTGCATACCGCGCGCTGGCCTGAGGATTTAGACCTGAAAGGCAAGCGTGTCGCCGTCGTTGGAACCGGTGCATCGTCGATGCAGCTAGTGCCTACTATTGCCGATGAGGTGGCCTCGTTAACTATTTTTCAGCGTACGGCCCAGTGGGCGCGTCCAGTTCCCGAGTACAAACAGGCGGTGGACGCGCGCTCGGCTTGGTTGTTTCGCCATGTCCCCATGTACGACCGCTGGTACCGCTTTGCGCAAATGTGGCGCTATGGAGATGGTTTGCTGCGCTTTCTGCGCCGAGATCCTGACTGGGAGCAACCTGACCGTTCTATGAACCGGGTAAACGAGCGCCACCGCGTCGAAATTGAAGACTACATCCGCACCGAACTGGCGGGCGACGAAGCGTTGATCGAAAAGTGCATGCCCGACTACCCGCCCTTCGCCAAACGAATTTTAATTGATAACGGTTGGTACTCTACGTTGCGCAAATCCCATGTCACCTTGATCACCGAGGCGATAACCAATCTACAGGCTGCGGGTATACAAACCTCAGACGGCGGCGACCACGAGTTTGATGTGATTATCTACGCCACCGGCTTTGACGTAACCAATTTGGCCGCACGCATCGACTTTCGCGGTATCGACAATTTTTCACTGGCGCAAGATTGGGCCGACGATAACCCAAGAGCCTTGCTTGGCATGACCGTACCTCAGTTCCCCAATCTATTCATTTTGTATGGCCCCAACACCAATATGGGCCACGGTGGCAGTGGCCTGTGGCTGGCCGAAACTCAGGGCCGTTATGTATTAGACCGATTGGAGGACATGGTGCGGCTGAATCTAGCAGCCTTTAACTGCAAGGCCGAGCAGCGTGATACCTACACGCAACGTATTGACGATCTGCACAGCGAACTGATTTGGACCCACCCCGGCACTCGAACCTATTACCGCACCAAGAATGGCCATGTGCGCTCACCCATGCCGTTTCGCCTCGTCGACTACTGGCAGATGACCCGCTCTCGCGGCATTGAGGACTTTGACACCACCAGCCGGGCTAACTAGCAATTGATCTTTAGCCTGCGCCGCCGGGCGCTGGTGGCTGTGGTGCCAAGCCGGAGACAAATTGGCAACAAGGGTACCTTTAGTTCACATTTCCACTACTTCTCCATAATTCATTTGGCCCTAAAAGCCCGCAATTTTGACCCCTAAAAAGCGCACCCAGCTCCTAGCGAAAACTCGCGTTGATTTATTTTCGATAACAAAATCAATAAGTTAATCTGATATTAGAACCTAAAATTGCAGGCCGCCGAAAATCAAGTTGCGCTCTATCGATTCAAATATCGACAATTTTGTGACAATCAACTTTCACGGCATATTCATTTTCTCACACCTACTCTAGGTTGGCTCCGAGTGCTCCGTCTCAGGCCTTGCGTCTGGACGTTTTGGCAGTGTTTTGGCAGGGCCTTTTTTGGTTCTAACAGCTCAGTACTCATTTCGGGCAAGAGTTTTCCCGCAGTCGATTGGTCAAGATCGACATTTGATTAGATGGTGCAGTTGGCTGGTGTTCGTGGAACTCCTTTGACTCTCTCCCCAATAGCAGCCTCGAGGTGCTGTCAGGGTTTCAGAGAATTCATGAGGTTCATGAAGGCGGGTACGCCGGGCAATTGATAACTTAACGTTAAGGAGAGAGGAATGTTAGACCCGCAAGATTATGTAGGCGTCACTTTCTGGATCATTTCAGCGGCCATGGTTGCCGCAACCTACTTTTTCACTGTTGAACGCGACCGCGCGGTAGGCAAGTGGAAAACCTCACTGACCGTTGCCGCCATGGTGACCGGTATCGCTGCAATTCACTACTTCTACATGCGTGGAGTATGGATTGAAACTAACGCCAGCCCGACAGTATTCCGATACGTTGACTGGTTGTTGACCGTACCGCTGCAGATCGTCGAGTTTTACTTGATTCTCGCGGCCATTGCAGTTGTTCGCGCAGCCTTGTTTTGGAAGCTTTTGATCGCATCACTTGTGATGTTGGTTTTTGGCTACTTGGGCGAAGTAGGCGCAATGGACTACTGGATTGCATTCATCATCGGCATGGCCGGATGGTTGTACATCATCTATGAAATTTTCATGGGTGAAGCCAGCCAGATCAGTGCATCTCAGGGTACCGCTGCTAGCCAAGCTGCATTCAACGCACTGCGTTTGATCGTTACCGTTGGTTGGGCAATTTACCCAATCGGTTACGTTCTGGGTGCAGGCGCTGATGGCGCTGCTGGCCTGAACATCGTTTACAACCTTGCTGACTTTGTTAACAAGATTGCCTTCGGTGTTGTTATCTGGGCTGCTGCTACGTCCTCTTCAGAGAGCGCGTAACACTCCTAGTCTTGGTAGGTGGGATATTTTATCCCGCCTACCTCGTCTGGCGCTGTCAGACGTTCCCATCAATCCTTTTACCTTAGCGCGGGGATGCTATGCAGGATTACCTTCGAACAGACAAACTTGAGCAAACGATTCAATTTTACGGCCACAATGCTGGCGCACTTGCTCAGGCAGCCCAACACCACTTATCTAAGCCGGGCAAGCGTACTCGTTCGAAACTGCTTTTTGCCGCGACTCCAAACCCTACTTATTCCAGGGCCCTCGTGCACGCCGCTGCCGCGGTAGAGCTTATTCACGAGGCTTCCATTGTGCATGACGATATTCAAGACCAAACCGAGCGCCGCCGCGGCGTACCGACAGTTTGGCGCAAATTTGGCGCTGATGCGGCGCTGCTGCTTGGCGATCATCTCGTAGCAGCCGCCTTCCGCGCTGTGGCCGAGGCACCCGACCTAGGTCTAGCACGCGGGCCGATGATTGTTGCCCTGTCGGAATCCGTAAGCCGAGCTGCTTCGGGTCAACACCTGCAGCTGACCAATGCAGCAGCCGGTACCTATGAAGCCTTCTACACCGAAGTCGCAACGCACAAGACCGGGGCGCTAATTGCCCTGCCACTGCAGTTTGCCGCACTGCTAAACGGCAGCGACTGCACAACCCTAGACTCGGCGCGCCGCTGTGGTGAACAGCTCGGGCTGGCCTATCAGATTCTCGATGACCTCAAACCCTATGCGACCCCGGCAACTCTGGCCAACCATGAAGATATGCTTAATCGGGTGATAACTGCACCCGTCGCCGCATGCGGCACCTTGCATACCCATGTGGACCCATTTAACGCATTGGTTAAGCGCGCCGACCTGCGCAACAAGGCGGTAGCACAGTGTCAGCGCTGGCTCGACAGTGCGTTGGCAGCAGCTCGCTACGAAGCGGCATTTCTCTGCGAACACAGTGCAATAGTTGTCGACCAATTCATAAGGCAACAGTTAACGCGGAAAACCAGCGCGCCGTTGCAGCCAACGCCCGCCTACAGTCGCTGGCCATCGCGTGCCCGCGCAGAAGCCGTATGACCGAGCATGTGGTGGTCATTGGCAGCGGTTTTGGCGGACTCGCCAGCGCCCTGCGTGCCCGCAAGATGGGTTTCAACGTCACGGTAGTTGAGCGTCTTGAGCAGCTCGGCGGTCGAGCCCAAACCTTTGAGCGCGACGGCTTTGTTTTTGACGCCGGTCCAACTGTGATTACAGCGCCTTTTTTGTTTGAAGAACTGTTCCAGCTGTTCGACCGAAAAATAGAGGACTATGTCGAAATTCTGCCTGTCTCACCCTGGTACCGATACGAATTCCAAGACGGTTCGCATCTGAACTACGGTGGCAGCGTTGACGACACCCTAAAAGAAATAGAACGCATCAACCCTGCCGACGTTGATGGCTACAAGCGGCTGTTGGCCCACTCGGAGGAAATTTTCGATGTAGGCTTCAGCCAGCTGGCCCATGTGCCCTTCAACAAGTTTTGGTTCATGCTTAAGCAAGTACCGGACCTAATTAGACTCGGTTGCTATCGCACAGTTTGGCAATTCACCAAACACTACTTGAAGGACGAGCGACTGCGTCGGGCCTTTAGCATTCAACCACTTCTGGTGGGGGGCAACCCGTTCTCCACGACCAGCATTTATTCTCTAATTCATTACTTAGAGCGACGCTGGGGTGTGCACTTCCCACGCGGTGGCACTGGCGCGTTGGTAAAAGCTCTTGGCAAACTCATGACGGAACAGGGCATCGACATCCGCCTTGGCCAGAGTGTGACGCAAATACAGATTGAAGATGGTACGGTAGCTGGCGTGGAATTTGCCGACGGCACCGTGATGCCCGCTGAACGCATTATTTGCAATGGTGACCCAGCGTTTACCTACAAGAACCTGATTGCCGCCGTCCATCGTAAAAAATGGACCGATAAGCGCATCGATGGGCTGAAATACTCCATGGGCCTTTACGTTTTGTATTTTGGTACCGACTGCAAATATGACGACGTTGAGCACCACACGATTATTTTTGGCGACACCTATCGAGAACTGCTGCAGCGCATTTTTGATGGCGGTGCCATTGGTAATGACTTGAGTTTGTATCTGCACAGGCCTACGGCAACGGACCCAGCGCTTGCACCTAACGGTAAGGACGCCTTTTATGTACTGGCACCGGTACCTAACCTGCAGCGCGAAGACTGGGCTGACGTGAAGGCACAGGTCAAAGAACGCGTGCTGGATATTTTGGAAAGCAAGGTGCTACCGAATCTGCGCGATCATTTGGAGGTCTGCTTCGACTTCGACCCCACTGACTTCGCCCAGCAGTATCAGTCCCAATGGGGCGCGGGGTTTTCGATTGCGCCAATTTTCACCCAGTCGGCATTTTTCCGTTTTCACAATCGAGCCGAAGATGTGGAAAACCTGTACTTTGTTGGCGCCGGAACTCACCCCGGCGCTGGCGTGCCCGGAGTATTGAGTTCGGCCAAAGTTATCGAACATCTGCTATACGAAGATTGCCCCGAAACCGATGAAGCGCTGGCATGGCCAACCAATTAGAGCACGCCAAGTTAACCTTTGCCGCCAACGCCAAGACATTTGCCTTGGCGGCCAAGTTTTTGCCCCAAGAGCGCTATGAGGCGGTGGCACGACTCTATGCTTTTTGCCGCCAGCTTGACGATTTGGCGGACGCAGCTCCTGCTGGGGTAAACCACCAAGCACTGGTGAAAATTCGCCAAGAAATTTGTGATGGTCAGAGCGTCGAACCCGGCGTAACAGATATGTTGGCGCTGCAGCGAGACCACCAAATCCCCACTACCTTGTTGCTGGACTTTGTCGACACCCTAATTGACGACCAATACCCGCGAGCCTTGGCAGATGTGGATGAACTGGTCCGTTTTGCCTACGGTGTAGCTTCTACTGTTGGCTTGATGATGTGCCATGTGTTTGGGGTTAAGGATAAGCGTGCTCTGCCATTTGCTGTGGATCTTGGTGTCGCCATGCAGATCAGCAACATTGCTCGGGATATTCTCGAAGATGCACAACGCGACCGGGTCTATATCCCTGCCACATTGCTGCATTGGCCCGTAAGCTGCAAAGGCTTGGTGCGCGGCGACGCAGCCCAGCGCGCGAGCGCCTATCAAGGCGCCTTACAGCTGCTGGCAATTGCCGACGAGTATTACGCTAGCGCCGCCGCAGGCTACGGTTATCTGCCGGTATCCGTGCGCCAAGCGATCAAAGTTGCGGCGCGTTTGTATCAAGCCATTGGCGAAAAAGTTGCCCGTGACGAGAGCGCCTACTGGCAGCAGCGCACGGTGGTATCTGCTGAACGCAAGTGCTTACTTATTGCCCAGCTGTTCGTCCAGCGTTTGCGCGACGGCTCCAGTACCCTGCTGATTGGCAAAATTGAGCACGCCGAGCATTTACATCAAGCCCTAGACCGCCAGCGCTTTACCGCCTAAGTACAGCCAATGAACCGCGCAGAAGATTTTGACGTGGTCGTTCTGGGCGGCGGCATGACTGGCCTCGCGCTGGCCCACCATCTGGCCGAACAAAATGCGATGCAGCCTGCAAAGCAGCAGCAAACTCTCGTTATAGAACCGCGCTCAAGCTATGTCCGAGATAAAACTTGGTGCTATTGGCAACACGAGTCTTCGCCATTTGATGCGGCTATCAGTCATAGGTGGCATCGCTGGTCGGTAAGCTACGGTGACCACACACATGTTGGCTGCAGCCGAACCACCCCCTATGTGCGAGTCGACAGCGCTAAGTATTACACTATTGCACAACAGCAGATCGCCGCCAGTAACAGTGTGACTCTGAGGCTGGGCGATCACGCAAGCGAGGTTTGCGCTGGACCGGATCATGTTCAAGTAACCTGCAAGGCAAGTACCGTGCAGGCAAAACAGGTTATCGACACGCGACCAACAGCCATACCCGCGGGCACACTATTGCAGCACTTTTGCGGCTGGGAAATAACGACCGATACCGATGTCTTCGACCCCACCACGGTGACGCTGATGGATTTCGCCTCCCACCCGGCCTCTGGGGATATTCACTTTTTCTATGTGCTGCCATTCAGCCCACGTCATGCCCTTGTCGAGACCACGCATTTTTCCCTGCAAGTGGCTAACGAAGACCGCTATACCCAGGAGCTTCAAAGCTATCTGCAAAACCGTTTCGAGCTTAAGCAATGGCAAATCAAACACCGCGAGCAAGGGGTGATACCCATGCCGAAACAAACCCTGGATCTGGCCCGCCGCCGCCACGCCAACATTATTCCCATGGGGCTGCACAGTGATACCACCAAGGCTTCCACCGGTTACTGCTATCCACACGCCCAGCGTCAGGCTTCGCGTCATGTGGCCGCACTGTTTGCTCGACAGAATGCGCAGGCGGTGCCTGCAAGATCGAAGCTAAGTCGTTGGTTTGATGGGGTTTTCATCGACTTTTTAGAACAGCATCCAGAACTGGCAGGCGAAGTTTTCTTGCGCCTGTTCACCGGTGTGCCTACCGACGCACTGGTACGTTTTCTCAGCGACCGCGCGCGGCCGGATGATTATCTACGTGTGATGACCGCACTGCCAAAGTGGCTGTTTATTCGATTGGCTTACCAGCATGCTGTCAGCGCTTAAGCCGTTTCGCGCCTTTCTCGGCTGCAGCGCATTGGCCGTACTGCTCGCCAGCCTGATTGGTACCTATCACCCAGTTTATCTGACCCTGCTTTGCCTGCTGATTCTATTTGCCGGCTTGCCCCATGGCGCATTTGATTACTACATTATGGCGGCGCGATATCAGGGTCGCCGTTTTGCCGGCGCACTAGGCACTTACTTTGTGCTTATTGGCCTAACCTTTACCTTATGGTGGATCGCACCGCTAATTTCCCTCGGGTCCTTTCTTTTTTATTCGGCCATTCATTTTGGCGATTCGGATTGGCCCGGACAGCAGGCTAGCCGCAAGTGGGCGTGGGGCACGTCTGTTATTGCCCTACCCTGCCTGTTGCAGCCAGCAGCGGTGAGTGGGTTATTCGCGGTCATTAGCGGCGTCGACGATGTGGCCATATTCACCGCCACGGCGGGATTGCTGGCGATTCCGGCGGTAGCATGGTGTTGTGTGCCCACCCGCACACCGGCTGACTCCGGCGTTGGTAGCGAGCCGATGCCCTTGTTGCTACTAGCCTACGCTGGCGCATGCCTTTTGGCAGGTCCGTTGACGGCTTTTGCTTGTTACTTCGCCTGCCTGCACAGCCCATTTCATCTTGCACGCTGGCGTCGCCGCATCGACGGCACTCCGGCGTGGGGTATTCATGCACTCAGCGCCATCGTAGTAGTCTGCGTTGGTGCGCTGGTTCTTTGGTTGCCGGTTGAGAGCAACATAGACAATGTTTTTGGCTCTCAAGCACTTAACGACGCTGCCAGCGCGATCACCAGCAGCACGGTGCGCTACACCTTTCTTGCCTTGGCTGCCCTAACCGTTCCACATATGACATTGCTGCTTTTAGCCCGGCGCTAGGTCCCAGCTCTTGGTGTCAGACGAAATACACCAAACTCATCCCGGCCCTCTTCCACGGAAGGCAAGCCCGCGACAATATCGGGATAGTCGGGGCGGTATTTGTCCTTATAGGCAGCAATAACCGTGCTCAAATCAATACCCGTCGATACCGCGTTTAGCGCATAGGTTTGACCCCGCAAACGCATTTCTACAGGTGCGCTTGACCCAATGAGCTGCACCCAGCCGCTATTCTTGCTGCCAACCACATACAATTCGCCCTCGACTTGTACCACCCAAATGATCACCACTCGTGGAATAGTTCCTGGCACCTTAAGATAAATTTCGTCGACCTCGGCGGTGTCAGGCCATGTCTGTGGCGTCGCCGTGGCCTCTCCGCCGATAAAAAAACCCGGCAGTGGTCCGATTGGCGTGGCAAAGATCAAAACTACCGCAACAACCAACAGTAGGCTGAATACTAAATGACGTTTCTTCATGCGATTCTCCTTAGCTCTCCATTCACCTTCGAACCCACTCCCCTTCGAAGCCATTCCTCGTCGAAGCTTGTTTAGATGTCATCAATCCTCAACTCACAGAGGTTATCCATCTTGCTCAAACGCTACCAACATGATCCGACCAACGGTGTTATTACATAGCACCAGTGCGCCAGCAGTCTTGACGCCGGGGGCGGGGGTAGACCACCCTCTACTTCTAATTTTTGCATCGAGCCTGTTATGCCAAACGAATCCTATACGACGGCCAATTGGAACCAGCCACCGCACAACCGTCATAGCTTCCAACACGTAGCCGACTTGTTTGCCACGCAAACTGTGGCCAAAAAAGAAGCAAAGAACGAGGCCGAAAAGGGCGCTAAGCCTCACTCGTTCAATTATGCCTTGGACGATCTAACGGGCCTTGTTTATCCAATCTCTGGTGGCGGCACCAACACCTTGGGGCAGTTTCTCGATGACACCTACACTGATGCATTTCTAGTGCTACAGGACGGAGCCATTGTCATGGAGGAATACCGCAACAGTATGACCGCGCAAACGCCCCATCTGCTCAATTCGGTATCGAAGTCCTTTGTTGGCATGCTTGCCGGTATCGCCGTCGGCGATAACGCGCTACAGACCCAGCGGCGGGTCAGCGACTACCTCCCCGAGTTAGCCGATAGCGCGTTTCGAGGCACGACGGTGCAAGCCGCCTTAGATATGACGGCGGCGGTAGCCTACTCCGAAGACTATGACCGACGCGGCGACGACTTCTGGCACGAAGCGGCAGTGGTCGGCTGGCGGCCAGATTTACAAACCGAGACATCAGCGAAATCACTCATCGAGTACTTTCGTCAACGTGATGCAACCGAGCAGCAAGAGGGGGAGCACTTTCACTACCGCACTGTGCTGACCAACCTCTGCGCCGCGGTTATCGAACGCGCAACCGCTACCCCCTTTTGTGACTACTTCAGCCAGCGTCTTTGGCAGCCACTCGGCGCAGAACAAAACGCCAGCGTAGTAGTCGACCCAGCAGGCCAACCCTATATGGGCGCAGGCATGAGTGCCTGCGCTCGGGACCTCGCCCGATTTGGTGAACTGCTGCGCGGCGACGGCGCTTTCAACGGCGAGCAAATTATCGATCCAAGCTGGGTTCGCGATACCAGAACCGGTACCGACGAGTTACGCAGGCTGTTCGCCGCCAGCGACTACGCCGGACTACTGCCTACCGGCCACTACCATAACCAAGTCTGGGCTGATGATGGCGCGGGAGAAATTATGTGCATTGGTATTCATGGGCAGAGTATTTACGTCAATCGCAGTAAGCAGTTGGTATGCGTGAAGTTATCTACCCATCCGCAGCCTACAGATTTACCTTTGTATGGCATGACGTACCGGGCCTTACGCGCACTGGCGGCCCAGCTGTAAACGGCGCGAGCGTAATGGCGCACTAAGAACAAGAACTCGGAAAACAGCTAGATGAGCAACTCCGCGCAACAATCTGCACAGGTCATCGTAATTGGCGGCGGTATCGTTGGGTGCTCTATCGCCTACCATTTAACCCAGCTCGGCATCCGCGACGTGATAGTGCTGGAGCGCAAAAAACTCACATCGGGCACCACTTGGCATGCAGCTGGCCTGGTTGCCCAACTGCGTGCATCCCAGAATATGACCCGACTTGCCCGCTACTCTGTGGAATTGTTTGCCGAACTAGCGGCCAACACCGGGCAAGCCACTGGCTATCAGCAAACCGGCTCCATTAGCCTTGCCCTGCACCCGGAGCGGCTGGAGGAACTTAAGCGGCAGGCAACCATGGCCAATGCCTTTAACGTCGACTGCGAGCTGATCGATGCGGATTTTGTGAACGCGCACTGGCCCGGTATCGCTACCGACGACATGTGTGGCGGTGTGTTTTTGTCCGGAGATGGCCAGACCAATCCGGTCGATACCACCTTGGCCTTGGCCAAGGGCGCCAGACGCGGCGGGGCGCAAATATTGGAAGACACCAAGGTAGATCGGCTGGCACTGCGCGACGGCAAGGTTACTGGAGTGTATCTAGATGATGGCACGCTTATTGAGGCTCCGCAGGTAGCACTGGCAGCGGGCATGTGGTCTCGGGAATTCGCCGCCCAACACAATATCCATCTGCCCCTGCATGCGGCAGAGCACTTTTACTTGGTCACGGAGCCGCTGCAAAGCTTCCAAACCATACGCCCCACCCTGCGCGTGCCTGATGAGCAAACTTATTACAAATACGATGCGGGTAAACTTCTGCTCGGCTGTTTTGAACTGGAAGCCAAACCTTGGGGCATGGACGGCATTGCCGAGGACTTTTGTTTTGACGCTCTACCCGACGACTTCGAGCATTTTGAACCCATTCTGAACAAAGCCGTTAGCCGTTTTCCGGAACTGGCTGACGCAGGCATCAATCTGTTTTTTAACGGGCCAGAGAGCTTTACTGTCGACGACCGCTATCTGCTCGGGCCAACACCGGAGATCGACAATCTGTTCGTCGCCTGTGGCTTCAACTCAATAGGTATTCAGTCTGCTGGCGGCGCGGGCAAGGTACTGGCCGAGTGGATGCACAAGGCTAAGCCGCCAATGGACCTATGGGATGTGGACGTTCGCCGCACTTTTCCCTTTCAAAGCCAAGCCGATTTCTTATTTGAGCGCACCAAGGAAACCCTTGGTCTGCTCTACGACATGCATTGGCCCCACCGCCAATATGCCACCAGCCGCAACAAGAGGCTTAGTCCACTGCACGATACACTGCTGGCTCAAGGTGCGGTGATGGGCGAGCTAGCTGGCTGGGAGCGGCCAAACTGGTATGCCTTAAACGAGCCTGCTGAATATCGCTACACCTACGGCAAACCTAACTGGTTTGACGCCTGCCAGCGCGAATGCGATGCCATTGCCAATGCCGTGGCGTTATTTGATCAATGCAGCTATCCGATTTTTACCGTTGAAGGCGCCGCTGCCTTGGCTTTTTTACAGTATCTGTGCGCCAACGACTTAGATGTTGCTATCAACAAAATCGTCTACACCCAATGGCTCAATATGGATGGCGGCATTGAGGCCGATGTCACCATTACCCGCACCGGACCGGAAACTTTTATGGTGGTCGGCGCCTGCGTCAGCGAGCGCCGAGACTGGTTCTGGCTGCACAAGCACCACGCTGGCTTTGACTGCACAATTAACCAAGTACAAGACACCACCATTATTGGCGTCATGGGGCCACACTCCACAAAACTGTTGGCTCGGGTCTGTGATACAGCCGACGCGGTTGCCGCCATACCCTATTACGAGTCGGGGTTAGTAAACATTGGCGACACAAGGGTACGCGCCAACCGGCTCAGCTATGTTGGTGAGCGCGGCTTCGAGCTGTATCTACCGAAGCAGCAGGCGGTGGCGATCTGGCAGCAATTGTGGGACGCGGGCCAAGACCTGCAGATTCGGGCGGCGGGCTTTCATGCCATGAACGCCTGTCGCATGGAAAAAGGCTACCGGCACTGGGGCGATGATATTCACGACCATATAACGCCGCTGCAGTCTGGGTTAGGATTTGCTGTCGCCAAGGAGAAAAAAGAGAACAAACAGACCTATCTCGGTAAGGACGCCATTGACGCTCAGCGTGGGGTGCAAGCCCGGCGTTTGATCAACTTGGCTGTGAACAGCGAAGAAGAGGCCGAAATTCAGGCAGAGGACGCGCCCTTTATGCAGCACGACGAGCCAATTCTACGCAATGGTGAACCGGTAGGACTAACCACCTCAGCCGCTTGGGGCCACCGTGTCGGCAAGAGCCTTGCTATGGCAGAAGTGCGTCACGAAGCAGGGGTCACTGCCGCTTGGCTGCAAGAGGGCCGATTCGAAGTTGAAGTGGCCCTCAAGCGTTACCCCATCAGCGTGCAGTTAGGGGGGTTTTACGACCCCCGCAGCGAACGCATGAAGTAGACGGCTACCAAAGGTCGTATTTTTGCAGCTCGGCTCGGCCAACCACCATATGATGAACCTCGTCAGGCCCGTCCGCGAATCGCAGGTGCCGCATGTCGGTGTACATGGTCGCCAAGGGCGTCCACTGAGAAATACCGGTAGCGCCATGCATTTGAATGGCGGCATCAATAATTTCGCAAACTTTTTCCGGCACCATAGCTTTCACGGCGCTGACATAAACCCGGGCTTCTTTGTTGCCCAGTACGTCCATGGCCTTGGCCGCCTGCAGTACTGCCAGACGCATGGCGTTGATCTCGATACGCGCTCTAGAAATTACTTCAATATTTTTACCGAGCTTGGCAATGGGCTTACCGAAGGCTACCCGAGTACCAGAGCGCTTGACCATTAGCTCCAGCGCTTTTTCGGCCTTGCCGATGGAGCGCATGCAGTGATGAATACGGCCAGGGCCAAGACGAACCTGCGAAATTTCAAAGCCACGGCCTTCGCCCAGCAGTATATTTTCCTTAGGCACCCGAACATTGTTGAAGCGAATGTGCATATGTCCGCGCGGCGCATGGTCTTCGCCGAACACCTGCATGCCTTCGAGAATCTCTACACCCTCAGCATCTGTAGGCACCAAAATCTGTGACTGCTGTTTGCTTGGGGCTGCCTCTGGGCTGGTTTTAACCATGGTGATCATGATCTTGCAGCGTGGGTCGCCAGCGCCGCTGATGTAGTACTTCTCGCCGTTGATCACCCAGTCATCGCCATCAAGCACCGCCTGGGTACTGATGTTCTTGGCATCCGACGAAGGCAGCGCCGGTTCGGTCATGGCGTAGGCAGAGCGGATTTCGCCATTGAGCAACGGCTTCAGCCAGCGCTCTTTCTGTTCCGGTGTGCCGACACGTTCGAGTACTTCCATGTTGCCCGTGTCGGGTGCGCTGCAATTTAGCGTTTCGGAGGCCAGCGGCACCTTACCCAGCTCTGCGGCGATATAGGCGTAATCTAAGTTGCTCAGGCCCTCGCCCGTATCGGAATCGGGTAAGAAAAAATTCCACAGGCCCGATTCCTTGGCCTTGTTTTTTGCTTCTTCCAACAGTTCCAACTGTCGGGGGTGCCAGCTCCACCGGTCGGTTTTTTCGCTGTTCAGCGCATAAAATTCTTCAACAATGGGTTCTACATTGTCGGTAATGTGGCGCTGCACGGCATCCATTAAGGGCTGCGCTTCGGCGGACATCGCCAGTTCAAACAGGTCGCTGTCCAGATCTACGGCTTCACTCATCCTTCTCTCCTTTATTTTTCCAGCTCTGTTTTTACCTGCAGATGCCGGACGGAACAAGACATGGGCAGCAAAAGAGTACCCATCCCTCTGTGTAAGCGCAGCATTCGCGTGCTACATTCTCAGGGTAAGCAACAAAATTCCTGGGGGGGAACATGATCGACTTTACAATTCCTGAAGAAACCAAGGCAATTCGCGACAAGGTTCGAGCCTTTGTGCAAAGCGAGTGCCATCCGGCTGAAGAAACCTGCAACGCCGACAACTTTGATGAAACCCTAGCCGGTCTGCGCAGCAAGGCGCGCAGCCAAGGACTGTGGTGCCCCTTTATTCCGACCGAACACGGCGGCATGGGCCTGCGGCCACTGGCCAATGCGTTGGTGCAGATGGAGCTGGGCGAAAGCTACTTGGGTGCGCTGTCACTTAACACCCAAGGACCGGACGATGCGACCATGCTGACTCTGCTAGAGCANGGTACGGATTTTCAGAAAGAGAAATTTCTTACACCATTGCTGAACGGTGAAAAGCGCATTTGTTACTCCATGACGGAAAAAGCAGCTGGCGCAGACGCCACCGGCATGCAAACCACTGCCGTTCTCGATGGCGATGAATGGGTGCTCAACGGTGAGAAGTGGTTCAGCTCTTCCGCCAGCGTAGCGGATATTGCGGTAGTCATGGCCAAGACGGACCCGGACGCGGCGCGGCATGAACAATACAGTACGTTTATTGTAGAACTGCCGAACCCCGGCTATCACATTGTGCGCAATATCGAGACCATGCAGCCGCACACCGAGCTGGGTCTGAAACTGGGCGGCAGCCACTCTGAAATTAAGATCGACAACCTGCGCGTGCCACGGGAAAACATCCTCGGTGGTCAGGGTCAGGGCTTTAACATGGGTCAGCACCGTTTGGCCTATGGGCGTCTGCGTCATGGCATGCACAATGTCGCCATGGCACAGCGCGCATTGGATCTCGCTGCCAAGCATGTAGTGAGCCGCAGCACCTTTGGTGAGCGTCTGGCCGATCGCCAAGGCGTGCGCTGGATGCTGGCGGATTGCGCAGCAGAGATATATAAGGCGCGTTTGATGTTACTGCATATTGCCTATAAAGCTGAAAATGGTATGGATCTGCGCAACGAAAATGGCATCGCCAAGGTGTTCCTCGCCAACATGGTGCACCAAGTCGTAGACACCGCCCTACAGCTGCACGGCGCCTTGGGCTACAGCCACGACACGCCACTAGCACGCTGGTATACGGGTATTCGCTCCCAACGTTTGGTGGATGGTCCAGACGAAGTACACCGCTGGCGCACAGGTGCAAACGTCATCAAGGCGTTTGAGAAGCACGGTACTACCGCATCGGTCTGCGGCGGCGCGCTGTTCGAGTAGCACTAGCAACGGTTTGCACTTCGGCGCAGGCAGCGCCTACTCGGCTCAGTTCTACCGCCTGGGCCGGGCCGATCATTTGCGGTATGCCTGCCCTCACTGTAGCGTTAACTCATAGTTAACGACCAGGGCTCGGGCATGCCTCTACGATTCTTTGGCTCTATGCTTATTGGCCTGCTGCTCTGCTCCTGTGGCGGCAGTGGCAGCGCAGCTGGCGCAGAAGCGGCTTTTACAGCGAATACTCCGCCGACTATTTCTGGTGCAGAGGAAACCTCACTTATCGAGAATACCATCCAAGTCATGTCCATTGCGGCGCGTGACGCCGACGGGGATACCCTACGCTTCAGTCTGAGTGGTGATGATGCACAGTTGTTGAGTATCGATGAAGACGGTGCGCTCAGCTTTGCTACAGCACCGGACTTCGAAGCTCCCGCAGATACTGACGGTGACAACATTTACGTTATCTCGGTCAGGGTTTCCGATGGCAGCGCGGACGCCGATTTGGCGGTTACGGTCACTGTGACCAACGACCCCGCTGACGACTTTCAGCTCGCTGCGTCGGGCTTCGCCACAGGCACGGCCATCCCGCTTATTCACGCCTGCGCGGAGCAAGGCGGCAACAACTATTCACCCCAGTTAAGCTGGCTCAACGCGCCAAGCGAAACTGCAGGTTTTGCCTTAGTCATCGATGACGAGACTGCCCCATGTGGCACTGACGCCAACGCCTGTGTGCACTGGAACTTGTTCAACATCGATGCTTCAATCAGTGCACTGGAAGAGGATGTAGACCCAGCGACATTGGTCGATGCCACGGGCTTCAGCGCTGCTGTTGAAGGCCTGACCTATGTCGGCAGCAACAACTATGAAGGCCCATGTCCGCCTGCTGGCAACGAGCACACCTATACCTTCATGCTCTACGCTCTGAGCGCCGATCAACCCGCCATGACGCGGCTAGACGCGCTTACCCGCAGCGAGTTCGAAGAGGCCTACACGGACAACATCCTAGGTCAGGCTGGGATTACGGGCAGATTCTCGAACTAAGTTAGGGTCACCGCGCTATCGTGCAGCCCGGTACATGGGATGCATCGGCGGCGAGGTTTCGGTTTGGATGCGGGCGGTGACCTCAAAACCGTGGCGCTCATACAGCGAAATGTTGGCTGGATTTGAGGATTCCAAATACGCGGGCAAGTGCTGCTCATCACAGCGATCAAGCGCATGCTTCATCAACTCTGCACCGATGCCACGGCCCTGATGGTGCGGATCAACCCCAATCAGCGGTAGATACCAGCAAGGCTCGGTAGGATGGTGGCTTTCCATTTCCCCTAGCATGGCGACAACTTCATTGAGCCGTGGCTGGGGTACCAATTGAGTGAGCATTTCACCCACAACTTCTTCAGCTTGCTCATCTTCGTGACCCGGCGGCACCCATAGAGCGGCACCGGCATAGTCGGCAGCCTGAAACGCTGTGCCTGCCGCAAAGGCTGGTCCACCAAATTGTGCAAAAAAGTTCGCAGCGTGAGTGAGATATGTGTGGGCCTTGGGCAAGATCCAGCGAATTATTGGATCTGCTGCAAAGGCCGCCACGATGGCATTGAGGGCAACGGCTTTTTCATCCATTGGCACAACGGCTACGGTGGGTTTATCGGTCATTGGGGTTCCTCGTTCTTGCTTCATACATTATCCGCTTATCGTGCTACTCATAGCGTTAAGCGCCAGCCATTGTCTTTTAGCCATTTGCGGTTCACTCGGTACTGTGGATCTACACGTTGCACCTCTAACCAAAAGCGTTTGCTATGGTTCATCTCCAGCAGGTGGCAAAGTTCGTGAATGACCACATAGTCCATTATGTGCATGGGGGCGTGAATCAAACGCCAATTCAATTGCACACTGCCATCGGGCTTACAGCTACCCCAGCGTGCTCGGTAATCCTTGATTTGCACAGCAGTTGGCATAACGCCAACTTTTTGTTTGTACACATTGATGCAGAAATTCAGCTCTTGTACGGCCAACCGAAACAGCCACTGTTCGATCAGCGCGCGCAGCTGGTCGGCATCACCAAGTAAGTCGCGCGGAGCCTGCAGCACCAGTTTGCCCGCGTTTTCGGCGATGGCGACGGCCACGGTTTGATGTAGCTCTAGCACCAAGTCGCGGCCCTGCACTGGTATCAGACTGCCGTTGCCAAGTGCCGCATTACGCTGGTTTTGCAGCGCTAGATCCCGACGCTTTTGTTCCGCAACGGCCAACTTTTGTTCGATCCAATGGGTTTTTTCCGCAACCAGTTCGCGTATGCGCGAGGCCGACAGATCCTGTGGCACACGAACCGATGCGCCATCTAAATCGACTTTAATCGCCGCAGTTTTACGACGCGCAGAACGGATGATCGTCATCTCAAAGTTGTCGAATACGAGTATTTCGGCCATAACCACATTGTGACCGGAAATCTTGCGCAAGCGATATGTTTCACGGAAACTTTTTATTCAGCAGCGCACAGGTTAAATGTCTTAAACGTCGGTTAACCAAACTAACCAGCGGGCAAAGGATGAAAAAACGCAGCACCAATAGCAGCAGCCGCAGCAGCTGCAACAAAAAGAAAGGACACGCAACGGCGAGTTCCGATGCTGGGCTCTTAAACAGCCTTAGACCCCTTTCAGTCCGTATGGTTATATCGCTGGCGCTTATTCTGCTGAGCGCCTGCGGAGGTGGCGGTGGGGGCGGAAGCAATCCACTGCCACTTAACCTAAACCCAGTGCCCGCCAATGGCCAAACTAACCCGATGACGCCTGCCGGCGGCGCAAATTTCATCAGCGGTAACTTTCTCGATTCATCTGTGTACAAAGATTCCTGTGGCGACCCCAGAACCAACAGCGGCGGCGAGTTTTTCCCTGATCTGTTAGGCACTTTTGAAGACGAAGGATTCTGGCTGCGATCATGGTCAAACGAAACCTATCTTTGGTATGACGAAATTGTCGACGTCGACCCTGCCCTGTATGCCGCTTCCGCGACGGGGGTGGTCGATTACTTCAATTTGCTGGTAACCCCAGAGAGGACTCCATCTGGCAACCCCAAGGACCGCTTCCACTTCACTGAAGATACCGCCGAATATGAGGCCCAGAGTAGGGAGGGTAGCTCGTCGGGCTATGGCGCACTGTTTCGGATCATTTCGGGCGACATACCCAGAGAACTGGTCGTGGCACTGGTTAATGCAGATTCTCCAGCCGCTGCTGCCGGCCTTGAGCGCGGCACGCGCATCATTGGGGTAGACAGCGCAGGCCTCGTCTACGGCATCGATACGGACACGTTAAACGCTGGGCTGTTTCCGGGACGCGTAGGCGAGCCACATATTTTTGAAGTATTGGATCCGGAAGCCGAGGAGTCCCGTACGATAACAATGACATCGGCAGAAATAACCATCGATCCCGTGCCTATGGACATCATTCTCGCCACGGACACAGGCAACGTCGGCTACCTGCTGTTCACTGACCACATCATGCCGGCAGAGCAGAAACTGGTGGATGCGATTGACCGCATGGGTGCAGCCAACATAACGGACTTAGTGCTGGATTTGCGCTACAACCCTGGCGGTTTTTTATACTTGGCCAGTCAGTTGGCCTATATGATCGCCGGACCAAGTGTCAGCGGACGTACATTTGGCACCTTGGAGTTCAATGACAAAAACCCGGGCTTCAATCCCATTACCGGTGAGCCAATCGGCCCATCTAGGTTCGAGACGCAAACCTACGCGGCTGAGCCAAGAGGAGCGTTACTGCCGACACTTAACTTGCCCAGCCAGCGGGTCTTTGTGCTCACCACCAGAGCTACTTGCTCGGCCTCGGAGGCCATCATAAATGGCCTCAGCGGCGTCGGCATCGAAGTCATTCAAATGGGCACATCAACTTGTGGCAAACCCTACGGTTTCTACCCGCAAGATAATTGTGGCACGACGTATTTCACCACACAGTTTCGTGCGGTAAACGCAGCGGGATTTGGCGATTACCCCGACGGTTTCTCGCCCAGCGATAGCAGCGACGCGGCGGTTGGCGCTAGTCTGCCGGGCTGCCAAGTAACAGAAGACTTCTCGCCACTAGGTGTGGCTGAAGAACCCTTACTCGCAAAGGCACTGGCCTATCGTGATGACCCCGACACCTGCAGTGTACAAATGATATCCGCAAACCCTACGGTAGCCGGGCCAAATGCACTAACTTCATCAACAGCCGATGCTAACCCAACGGCTTCGAGTGGTGTTCCGGCAAGACTGGTCCTAAGTCGAAGTGGTAGCTCGGCCATGTGGCTGCAGCGGCCAGAGTTATAAACCAGCAGACCTGCTGTACAACCTTCAATAACAAACAGACTGTGGCGTCTACTGAAAGTTTGTGCCACTGTTTCCCCGAAAGAGTGAGGCGTTAATCAACGTTGGGGATGGATCATGAAAACACCTAATAAATCTATTCTGCTTGTCGAAGATCATCAGGAACTGGCCGAAACCGTTGGCGCTTATCTGGAAGCCAGCGGCTATATTGTCGACTACGCCACCGATGGTTTGACAGCCATGCACTTGGGCGTCACCAACATTTACGAAGCCATCGTCCTCGACGTTATGCTACCGGGGGTAGATGGCCTAACGGTGTGTCGAAGACTGCGCGACGATGCCAATGTCACTACGCCCATCATCATGCTCACGGCTCGCGATCAGCTCAGCGACAAGCTCAAGGGATTCGAATCTGGGGCCGACGACTACTTAATCAAGCCCTTTGATATGCCCGAACTGGAGGCCAGACTGGAAGCCGTGATCCGCCGCAGTCAGCATCTTGAAAAAGAATATACGGTAGGTGGCCTAACCCTGAATCTGGACACTATGGAGGTCGTTCGTGATGAACAGCCGCTAACGCTATCGCGCACGCTGTTCAACATTTTGCATGTGCTAATCCGCGAATCGCCCAAAGTTGTCACACGGGCAGCTTTAGAGCGGGAACTGTGGGGCGACGAGCCACCAGACAGCGATACCCTGCGTAGCCACATTTATAACCTGCGTCGCATTATCGACCGACCTTTCGACGAGGCGCTGCTGCAAACTCGACAGGGTCAGGGTTACTGCCTGCGCAAAGCTGCGGCAGAATAATATTCACGGTGCAACCCTGTTGACAGAACAACGACACCTGCGGGTTTAACGTCGCGTTTTAGCTGCAGCGCAGCAATGTTCTAGTTCATTTGGGAAGAATCATGTCCAATCACCTTGTTTGGTTTCGCTCTGATTTGCGCGTGCTGGACAATCCGGCCCTATCTACCGCTGCCAAATCTGGTCAGGTTATCGGGCTGTTTCTACTCGCACCCAAGCAATGGCAAGAGCACGGCCTCGCAGCGAAAAAGATCGCCTTTGTGCTGCGCAGCGTCGATGCCCTTTCCCAGCGTCTAGCGGCACTTGGCATCGCAACCAGGATCATCGTCGCCGACCGCTTTGCCGATGCACCCCAGCAGGTACTGCAAGCTGCCCAAGCCGTACAGGCCAGCAAGGTCTTCTGGAACGACGAAATCGCCATAGACGAGCAGCGGCGCGACAACGCCGTAGCGCAAGCGTTGACCGCTAGTGGCATCGCTGTAGAGCGACACCAAGCGTTTACCGGTCTGCCGCCGGGCAGCGTATGTAAACCCGATGGCAGCGCCTATTCGGTGTTCACACCCTTCAAAAAACGCTGGATCAGCATCGCCATGGAACAAGGTATTAACCCACTGCCGGCTCCTACAGCCCAGGGTCCAGTAGTAGACGCCGCAACCGTGCCCGATCCCCTAAATGGCGTAGATAAATTTTTGGGCGCAGATTTTTGGCCTGGCGGTGAGGAACGCGCACTTGCCCAACTTACCCAGTTCACCGCTGAGGCGGTGGCAGCCTACGATACTGACCGCGACCTGCCCAACCTAGCGGGCACTAGCAAACTGTCACCACATTTGGCTGCTGGCACCCTCTCCGCTAATCAATGCCTAGAAGCCGCACAGCAAAACAATGACGGCAAACTCAGCGGCGGCGTTAGCGGCATCGATACTTGGATCAGCGAGATTATCTGGCGCGACTTTTATAACCATATTTTGGCCGAACACCCTCGGCTGGCTATGGGCAGGGCGTTCAAGGCAGAAACTGACCAACTACCGTGGAACCACAGTCAGGAGCAACTGCAGCGCTGGCAGCAGGGTGAGACGGGATTCCCCTTTGTCGATGCAGGCATGCGCCAACTGAACCGCACGGGTTGGATGCATAACCGGTTGCGCATGGTCACGGCGCAGTTTTTGGCCAAACATCTGTTTCTCGACTGGCGCTTAGGTGAAGCCTACTTTATGAGCCAGTTGGTGGATGGAGACTTCGCCGCAAACAACGGTGGCTGGCAATGGAGCGCCTCGACGGGCACCGATGCGGTGCCGTATTTCCGTATCTTTAACCCGGTAAGGCAGGCCGAACGCTTCGACCCCGAGGGCGAGTTTGTGCGGCAAATGATTCCTGAGCTCTCCGACACCAACGCTAAACAAGCGCTGGAACCTTGGAAATTTGGTGGTGTCGGCAACTACCCGGAACCGATGATAGATCTGCGTGAGGCGCGTGATCGTACGCTGGCGATTTGGAAGCACGCTAGGGCCTAACGGCAGGCCTTAGGCATCGAAGAACTCGATGGTGACTTCTGTTCCCTTGCCCACATTGCTCTGCACGCGAATAGGCCAATCGAACTGGTGCACCAGACGGCGAACAATGGAAAGGCCCAAGCCATGCCCCATGCTGCTGGCACGGCTGCGCTCACCGCGGTAGAAGGGCTCAAAGGCATGCTGTAGCTCTTCTGGGCTCATGCCGATTCCAGTATCGATAACGCTTACCGAATTTTTGCTAATGCGCACAATCACCGAACCTTGTTGGGTGTAGTTAATGGCGTTACGCAGCAGATTAATCAGCACAATTTGAACCACCCGCGATGGCGACTTAACCCACAGTTGTGCCTGTTCGTCGATCGATAGCTCTAGACCGCGCTGCTCTGCCATGGGCGCAACTTGCTCAACAAAGCTGGGGATCAATTCATTCAAACAGCGGATTTCATGAATACGCTCAACTTCCTCGCCGCGAGCCAGTAGCAATAGGGTTTCGATCAAGCCTTCCATGTCGTCGACTGTGCGCCGCATACGTGCAAAGGCCTTGATGTCGTCGTCGCTACGGTCGGCTTTGCGCTGCAACAAATCTAAAGAGCCTTTGAAGACCGCAATAGGGGTGCGCAGTTCATGGCTGGCGTCTCGGGTAAAAATACGCTCTCGCTCAATAAAAGTGTCGAGGCGTTCAGCAAAGCTGTCTATGGCGTCGATCATCACATCGACCTCGACATTTGCTAGCGCGCGCAGATCGCCCAGATCTACCGCGGGTTGGTTGTAGCCACCAAAGCGAAATTCCTCAAGGTAGTCGGCGAGCTTCACAATGGGCGAAATTGCACGGTGTGACAGGCGATAGGTAAGGAATGAAAAACCGTAGACCATGAGCAGGGCCACCGACAGCGGCAGAATACCAAAGTAAAACGCCAGCTGTGACACATCGTCACTGGCAAAGGTTAGGTATAAAACCGGGCCGCTGCCGCTAACCTGCTCGCTAACATAGAGCGTCGGGGTCTCAGAGCCAATGGTCACCCGCCCCATAAATCCCGGTAGTTGAGCTAACAGTTGAGGTGGCGGTGTTATGCCCTCACGAGTCTGGGTTATCTGTGTGTTCGTGGTTGGCGGGTCTACCAAGTATGCACGCATGTTGGCAGTATTTGGCAGCGGTTGCTCAGGGTTCTGTCGGTACAAATCCCAATAGTGGGCGGCTTCGTTTTCTAGCGCTTCGGTGATGAGAAAATCTTCGACAATGGTATTTGTAACGTAAATACCCGCAGCTACAGCCGCGCTGATCAATATCACCTGCAGCGCGACCACACGGCCGAGCTTGGTCATTAATCTGGTTCGTCGAATTTTCACGCGCCTTCCCCGCAAGACATTGATCTATGAATAGGAGTCTCCCGTCTCCCAACCTAGGCCGCCAAATGCTGCCATTGGTCAACGTGGATCATGACACATGCGTCAACCGGCAGTTAGCTGAGTTTTCGCTCGATTAAATACCCAGAAGAAAAGTAAGATCCACACCGCACCGAGTATATACAGGCCTTCCATGCTGGGTATGGCTACTGCACCGAATTGCTCACCCGTAAGGTAGGACAAGGGTGAACCACAGCCAACTATCAAGGCACCGAGCAGTGGGCGGTTGACCATAAAGATCAGACTATGACGAATACTCAGACCCACAGCCAACCACAGCATGACGATCCATGCCGGTGCCAGCGTCAACCCAAAGGGTAAGGCAATGGCCGCACTGCCATAGTCGAGTACGCCAACATACATCCACAGGGTATCTAGACACAGGCCGATGGCTCCGAGCAGCGCCACATGAGGCAAATCCTCCTGCAGCTCGCTCTGCCAGAAACTGACCAGAAACATAACTGCCAACGCTGGCGCACCAAAGGCAACGCCGCCCAGCACACAACAAAGCCAAGCTGCTTTCAGCAGCAACGCGTTGGCAATTTTGTAGCGACCCGGAGTCGCAAACATCGTCTTCCTAGCCTTATCAGCCACCCTGGCGTTGATCAGCGTTGCCAACATCTGCCGCATAATCTGCAGCGTTGGTGGCTGCTGTATTATCGCGAGACAGAGCGGGCAATTTTTCTAACACGTGTTCGGCTGCATCAATACCGCTGCGGAAGCCATCTTCGTGGCCGCCCATGCCCCAGTAAGCACCGCAATAAAATGTGCGATCAAAACCGCTAATATCCGCGCGCCGCTGCTGGGCCTGATAGGCGCTAGCATCTAGCACCGGGTGCCGGTACTTGCGCTCGGTCCAGATGCGTTTCGGTGCCTGCTGGGGATTTAGGGTAATAAAGAACTGCGGGCCGCGAATTCCCTGCACTCGATTCATCCAATAAGTGGTTTCCGAGCGGCCAGTGGAATCATCAATGCGAGCATTCCAACTCGACCAGTTCTGCGGGTCTCTTGGCATGTAAGTGGCATCGCCATGCAAGATCACCTGATTATCAGCATATCTGATCGCACCCAAAACATCGGTCTCAGTTTGGCTAGGCTCTACCAAGGCCTCCAGCGCCTGATCGCTATGACAGGCAATGACGATAGCGTCAAATTCCATTGTTTCGCTTTCTGTCTCCACACTAACACCACCGGCATGGCGGCGAATCCGTTGCACCCTGGAGCTACAGCGAATGTCACCGGGAAACTGTTGAGCAAACACCTCCAGATACTGAGATGCGCCGCCGCTCACGACTTGCCACAGTGACTGTGCGGGATGCTGAAAGATTTTTTGATTTTGTACGATAGACGCCAAATGCTGCAGCGGTGTATCTAGCGCGCTGGCCTGGCTTTGTGCCCATAGCGCCGCGCACAGGGGCGCCATATGCCGCTGCACAAAGCGATCGCTATAATTGTGCTGGCGGAAGTAATCTCCGGCATTGAGCTGACCGAGATGCTCTGCAGCCTTGGGGGCTTCCATATGAAAACGCTGCCAATCCCAGAGCAAACGCCAATGCTTAAGCGAAAACAGCAACTGACTAGAAGAAAAAAACGTACGCCATCCTATGGTGCTGTATTCCAACTCCTCGTGGTCGGCGCGCACACTAAACGACATGTCCGTGCGCTGGGTCGGAACCCCTATTTGCGCAAGCCACTGACAAAAACTGGCGTGACCGGACGGATGGAAGGCCACGAAGCCAGTATCGATGGTGTAGACCTTGTCCTCAACCCATACCGAGTGCGAATCCGTATGGCCTCCGAGTCGGCGCTGGGCTTCAAATAGGGTGACGTCAACGGACTCCGCTAACCGATGCGCCGCTGCAACACCAGATATTCCACCGCCGACCACTGCCACTCGCCTCGTCGCAGAGCGCTGTTGGCTTCTGTTTGTAGGAGCGTTCATGTTCTAGAATCGGTCATAATTTTTCTCTGTTCCTTACCTGCTTCTAAGCGTTTTCCCCTAGCAGGCAGGCTTCTTCCTTGATCGCAAACTTGGCGTGGGGTCTTCTGGGTTGCCCGCCCGCCTCTTGCGCACAGAGGGGAATCAATCTCAGCATGGGGTGCTGTTAGGTACGCATCTTTTGTTACGTGGCGTGAAACAGCTGTGAATCTGCCCTGCCAAGGCTTCACTCGGTTTTCACGAGCACTTCACTACTCTCACGAAATGAAACTGTTATCTATTTTTTTGTTGGTCAACCTGTGCCTCGGCGGCTGCGCGACGAACCCGATAAGTACCACTCCCTACCCACTGGCCTATAAACAGGCGCTAAAAAAGTTTTCCGGAAGTGCAGAAACGCCAGCCTCAGTAATCGACGAGTTTGTGGACTTTCTGTCAAAGCTCGGCGTAGAAGACACTGCCAGTAGGGCCGCGCAGCTGTACGCCCCAACACTTCACTTCAGTGACGCACTCATGCTGACCAGTCGCCGAGACAAAGTGGTAGAACACTTCGCCGGTCTAGTACAAGCGGGCACCGGCGTGGAGGTCGAGATACTGCAGACGCTGGAACGGGACGCGGACGTTTACCTGGTATGGGCTATGAGCGCGGAGTTCCAACCACTACGCAAGACTGTTACTAGCGACACCATTGGCATTACTCACCTGCGCTTCAATTCGCTTGGGCAAGTCGTTTTGCATCAGGATTTCTGGGATACGGGCTTGGGCTTCTACCAACATATCCCAGCGCTGGGTCGGGTGATCAAAGGCATAAACGGTCGCTTCGCCGTTGAGGATTCGCAGGAGTGATTTGGGCGGGGGGACTCGCCGCGCTCTTTGTGACAGCCCAAAGCCTGCTCGCTTGGCGGCTTTCTTGGCACTACCGCTGCGCTAGCATTGCCGATAGCTTTTGGCCACTACACCATCTACTGTGCGCTGTGGTCTTAGGGCTGTCACTGCCTATCAGCAGTAGTATTGGTGCCGGACTGACACTGGGTTTGATTAGCGTATGGGCACTCCGCTTAGCAACCCATATTGCGGTACGACAGGCCGGTGCAGGAGAAGACCGGCGCTACAGAGCGGTGCGTGAACAAACTGGCATAAACTTTGATCGCGACAGCGTGTGGCTAATTTTTATCCCTCAAGCGCTGATGGCTTGGTTGATTTCGTTGCTGCTGGTCCCTGCACTTACTGCAGCCGCATGGCACTGGTCTGCGTATATAGGCGTGCTGATTGGCTTGGTGGGTCTTAGCTGGGAGGTTATCGCAGACCTACAGCTTACCGCCTTCCTAAAACACAGAGGTAGCCATGAGGTAATGCGTAGCGGCCTCTGGGCACTGTGCCGACACCCAAACTACTTCGGCGAGTGGCTGTTTTGGTTAGGGCAAACGCTCATCGCCCTGAGCCTAACCGACAACTGGGGCCTCTTAGCCTTAGTACCGATGGCCCTCGTTACGTTTCTACTACTGCGGTTTACCGGGGTTGCCCGCACTGAAGACGGCATCACCGAACACAGACCCGAGTACGCGGCATACCAGCAGCACACCCCGGCCTTCTTTCCGAACCCGACGGCGCTGTTTCGTGTTGCTCGGGCCAGCCTTGCCAAGGTTACTTCCTTGTCGGTGATTATCTTCGGGCTTAGCGTGAGCAACTCAGAACAGGTCTTTGCCGCACCAGTGCAGTCCCAGAACTGGTATTTTGACGTGCAAATAGACGATCAGACCGTTGGCTTTCACGAATTCACCGCCACCCGTAACGACAGCGGCTACGAGGTAGTTGCCAACGCGAAGTTTCGCTACACCATTTTCGGCGTGCCCGTATTTTCCTATCGGCACCAAGTGAGCGAGCGCTACGACAAAGACATGTGCCTGCAAAGTATTGCCAGCGAGACCAAGATCAATGGCCGCACCCAAACATTGCAGGGCACGGCCAACGCTGAGGGCTTTTCTCTTCGAACCAATAGCGCGCAAACACTGGAACAAGGCTGTCTACTCGCCTTTGCCTACTGGTCCCCAGCACTATTAACTCAGCAACGCTTGCTAAACGGTCAGTCTGGCGAGGTGATCGACATTGCAATAGGCGGCCCACTACCCGCAGTTAGCGAAAGTGCAAAAGACGGCACAGGCGAGGCCAGAGAAGAAGATCGCAGAAGAAAAGGCCCAAAAGAAGACGCAAAAATAGACAAGGAAAGCCTGCAACTCTACACCTTAGCCGGTGGCGAGATTGATATGACCCTTGGCTACAGTGCCGCTGGTAATTGGCGCACGCTGGAATCCCGACTGCCAAATGGCCGCACCCTCTCCTATCGACTTAGGCCCTAGTAAATAATTGGGGCCCTGCCCTCGCTTCGGCAGCCTCGCTAGGAACTCAGCGTCTCATCGTCCTGCTGCAGGACACCGTCTGCAGCTAGAACTTCAATGCTATCGGCCTGGTGGCCCAACCATTCACCTAATACTTCGGCATTGTGCTCACCACGATGTGGCGCCGGTCCCCGCACGCCGCTGCTAGCGGCAGAAAATCGGTACGGCGATTGGGTTAGCGGGCGTGTGCCGCCAGCGCGGTCATCCATATCGACTATGGCACCACGGGCGCGCAACGTAGGCTGCTCGATTACATCGGCGGGATCTCGCACCTTGCCCCAAGCCAAGTTCATGGTTTCCATGGCCTGTTCTACCTGCCCCCATGTCTCAAGGTCGAGCATGTACTCGCCAACAATGGCGCGGCGCGTGCTAACTTTTTCAGCCAGTGGTGTTTCCTTCGTGGTCGGATCAATAATGCCCATCAGTTTGGTCAGTTGAATCCACAAAAATCGAAAGTCAGCAGACAACAGTATGGGTCCAGCCCCAGTTGGCCAAACATCGTTGGGTAGCGCGGCAGTACTCTCCGCATCCTCTAAGGCGTATTGAATTTGATCATCAGTGGCAAAGGTCGCATCGATCATGGCGATGTCGATATGCTGGCCGGTGCCGGTGCGCTCGCGCATGATTACTGCTGAAAGCAGACCGACCAGTCCGTGCAAACTTGCGTTGGTATCAGCAATGGACAAAGGCAAGTCATTGAGCGCGCCGCCGCCGCGATTAGTTTGGCGCTGCATTAGGCCCGCCTCGGCGTGAATAATGGGGGCATAGGCAGGCCGATGAGATTCTGGCCCGCCTTGGCCAAAGCCTGAAATAGACAGCATGATCAGACCCGGGTTTACCTCTTGCAGCACCTCGTAGCCAAGGCCGAGGCGCGGCATGACATCTGGGCGATAGTTCTCAATCAGAATATCTGCCTTGGCAACCAGTGCCTCAACCAACTCCACAGCGCCCGGCGCGCGCAGATCCACACAGATGTTACGTTTACCAGCGTTCTGCTGATGGTAGTAACCTGGCAGACCGGCAATGTCACGACCCCAGAGCCGAGTGATGTCACCATCGGGTGGCTCGATCTTGACTACGTCGGCACCCAGATCACAGAGCATCCTCCCGGCAAAGGGGCCAGCCAGTACCCTGGAAAAATCCAAAACTTTCAAACCGTGCAGTGGATAGTTAGCGTCCGCTTGTCGTCTACTCATTTGCCCATTTCCTCAAACCCTTGCTACCCCTTATGCTCTCAGACCTGAGCCTCAATGGGGAGTAAGCATGGCGAAAAATCCAACCGCCAACATATCGGGATTCCCGACAGAGCCACCGCTAATTGCTGATGGAAACACACAAAATGGATCGCTAGATGATTTGGGTTGGGCTGACGCCGACAGCGAAGCCTTTGCCGAGCAGCGCGCCTACTTAGCCAATCACAATGGCATACGCGGATTAGAGCGGCTGCAACCTGAAGATGTCGAGGACGCGGTGCGGCTATTCTACCGTGACGGCTTTGTGGTCATTGAAAATGTGCTTACCCCTAAACAACTCGACCAACTGAACACGGCGTCCGAGCGGGTCATACGCGATGTTCTGGCCAAGGACAAAAACCGCCAAGGTAATCGCGGCAGCCATCGCTATTCCTTTGGATCAGCCAGTATCACCGGTCAACTGCTGCACGAACC
This sequence comes from Gammaproteobacteria bacterium, assembly GCA_002731575.1. GTDB lineage: Bacteria > Pseudomonadota > Gammaproteobacteria > Pseudomonadales > Azotimanducaceae > UBA4421. The sequence goes on from PCCE01000029.1 coordinate 38,337, forward strand.
CGCCTGGGCTATGCTGGTAGATCTGCCCACAGTGACCCCTATTATTACCGCCATCTTTGGCAGTCGGAACTACATTTTGCGCGGCGCTGGCGGCGACTTTTGTTTGCCCGGTGCCAGCAGCTATCAACCCCTGCACTCTGATATGAACGACCGGCTCGAGTACCAAGGCCAAACCTTTGGTTCGTTTCACGACCCTCGCGGCAAGCTCAATTATCGAGATCTGCCCTGCCCCTATGTTTGCTGTAACTTTTTGACCTGCGATTTTACTGCCATCAACGGCCCAATCAGACAAATACCCGGCACCCAACACAGCCAGCAAAAAATACCCAAGCTCGCTCAAGAACCGGAATGGATGAAACTCAGCACGGTTTGTCCGGCACCAGCAGGCAGTGTGCTGATCCGCGACACACGGGCTTGGCACGGCGGCACACCAAATTTGTCAGATCATGTGCGTGCAATGCCTAACGCAGAGTTTCATGCGCCTTGGTATCGTGAACCCATGCGCACTAGTATGCCTAGGGAGATTTACAACACGCTCAGCGAGCATGGCCAGTATATTGCTCGGTATTTAGTCGCTGGCGCCGGTGAGGAGCTGCGCACCGGCTTTCGCGAGGACTTGGGTACTACGCCGCCGGGATTCCGGAAAAAGCCCTAGTAGGCCAAGAGTCTAACCATTAGCTCTATGCAATGATGGTTCCTAGGTGAAGCTTAGTGTATCTCCGCAGCTTCACCTTGGGCTTTCCGCAGCTTCGCAAAATCGAAATCCGGCTGCTGAGCGGCACTAATGATGACGGCTTCCTGACGCGCTAACTGCTCGGCTGCTGCTTTCACCTGACCGATAACATCGGCCGGTATGACCACGGCTCCGTGCTGATCAGCATGAATGATGTCGCCATCGACAACGCGCATTCCAACCACATCTACCGGGCGCGAGAAGTCCACCACATGCACGTAGGCATGAGATGGCAGCACGCTGGCCGCAAGCATTTGAAAACCAGGTGCAATATCGGGAATGTCGCGGACGCCGCCATCAGTGATTACCCCCTGACAGCCGAAGCCCCTATGGATATTTGAATTCACTTCCCCCCATAAACAACCATAGCCATTGTTGCCATCGAGATCCTGAATCACCGCGATACTAGGCTTAGGTCCGCTGTCGACGTACTCGTAATAGCCATCGGACAGTGCTCTCGCCTCACGCCCCGAAAGATCTGAAGGGTGTGCGGCGCGAATGGTCGCAGTACGCGCATAGCCCACCATGGGCGGTAACTCTGGGCGCGTGCACACCAGCTGGGAGGTGGTAAAGCCATAGCCTCGGCGTTGCGGTATTAGCAGTTCCAATGCATTGCAAACCGTCGGCGTATCGATGGTTTGCAGGGATTCAATCAACGCATCATTCAGTTCTGTGCTCATAAAAATTTCTCGCCTGGAAAATTAACTCGGCGATCGTCTCCGCCGAGGCTTATGTCAAGTTTGGTAAGGCTAGCGTTCAGGCCCAGCGCGGGTATTATTATTGACGCAGTAGAGGGGTTTAGGAAGGGAGTATTTTATCGTGTCAGATCATCAACCAAGCCGCGCCGAGGTTATTGGCGCACTTACCGCAGCGGGGCAACCCTTCGAACTTATCGACAGCAGTGTCTACGGCAGAGACTGCCGTTTCTTCAAACACGCACCGGCAACCCTGCGTGACCTGTTTGCCGACAACGCGACGGATGCAGAGTTCTTAGTCTACGCAGACGAGCGTCTTAGCTATGCGGAGGCTTACTCACAGGCGGCACAAATTGCCCAACTGTTGATCCGCGACTATGGCATCGCCAAGGGCGACCGCGTCGCTATCTCCATGCGCAATTACCCCGAATGGATTCTTAGCTTCATGGCTGTTACCTCCATTGGCGGCATCGCAGTTGCTATGAATTCGCTGTGGCGACCGGATGAAATGGCCTATGGCCTCACCGACTGCGGCGCAAAAGTCCTGCTCGCCGATGACGAGAGATTGCAGCGCTTCGCACAAATTGAACAGCCACTGAGTGTTCAGACCATTGCAGTACGCAGCAGCGACTACCCCGAAAGTCCTGAGCTGAGCGTGCTGCTGGCGGCACAGGTCGCGGAACACGGTATTCTAGCTATGCCGGAGCAATGCCCTACAGCCGAGGATGACGCCGCCATTTTGTATACCTCGGGTTCTACCGGCCACCCCAAGGGCGTGGTGTCCTGCCATATGAACATTTTAGCTGCCTTACTGAGCTGGGAGCTTGACCAAACCAGCGCCATTGCTATGTTGCCGGAACCGCCCGCGCCCTTGGCTCATCAGGCCGCGACACTGCTAGCGGTGCCGCTGTTTCATGCCACTGGGTCGCATGCCGTGTATCTGGCCAGCTATCGGCACCAGCGTAAAATCGTTTCCATGTATAAGTGGGATGCCGCAGCAGCAGCTAAGCTAATAGAAACAGAGCAAATCAATTCCTTTATTGCCCCAGCAGCAATGACCGGCGACTTGGTCCAAGAAGCCGCACGCACCCAGAGCGATCTAAGCACGCTGGCCTCTGTGGGGGGTGGAGGCGCACCACGGGCACCAGAACAGGTGCGGAGCATCGAAAAATCCTTCACCAATGCGCTGCCAAGCACTGGCTGGGGTATGACTGAAACCAACGCCATAGGCACTGGTATCGGTGGCCTCGATTACCTAGCGCACCCGGAAAGTTCGGGACGCTGCAGTGCGGTTATGGAACTTCAGGTTATCGACGAACAAGGCAATGAGCTCGCAGCAGGAGAGCGCGGCGAACTGCTGATACGCGGAGCGGCGGTGTTTCGCGGTTACTGGCAACGCCCAGACGCGAACGCCGAAACCTTCCTGCCCGGTGGTTGGATGCGTACCGGTGATGTGGCTTACTTGGATGACGAGGGCTATCTCTACATTGTCGACCGGATCAAGGATCTGGTTATCCGTGGCGGCGAAAACATCGGTTGCGGCGAGGTTGAAGCGGCCTTACTTGAGCACCCGCTGATTCAGGAAGCGTCGGTTTACGCCGTTCCTGACGAGCGCTTGGGCGAGGAAGTAGGCTCCACCCTGTACGTTGCCTCTGCTATCGCCGAACAAGATCTTTCAGGCTTTTTGCAAGAGCGGCTTGCAAAATTTAAGATCCCGCGCTTTATTCACCAGCAGGTAGAGCCGCTACCACGCACCGCGTCAGGTAAAATTCTGAAGCGGGACTTGCGTGAACAAGCCTGCCAACGGCTGGGCCTAAGCTAATGGTCAGCCCGCAGTTGGCGCGGCACTTCATGCTCGCCGCATGCACACTGCTACTGGCCTGCACCGAGCATCCTGAGACAATGACCACAGCACTGACCTCAACTACGACCGTGACAGACCCCCTCCTCAAACCAACCCAAGCTGGCAGCGTGCGCGGCGTATGGGCCAACGACGAACAGCAAATTGCTGCCTTTCATGGCCTGCCTTTCGCCGCGCCGCCGGTCGGCCAACTGCGATGGCGTCCGCCTCAGGCTATGGCATCCTGGTCGGGTGTCAGAAGCGCCGCAACCCCGGGAAATGCCTGCTATCAGGCCTTTAGCGAGGACGAATTCGTCTGGAGCCGAGGCGAGTATCCACGCAGCGAAGACTGTTTATATCTCAACCTCTGGGCTGATACAGCCAGCGCCAAGCCACTGCCCGTGATGGTGTGGTTTCATGGTGGCGCACATACCGGTGGCTACGCCCATGTGCCATTGTTTGATGGCACGGAACTGGCGCGTAAGGGCGTGCTGCTGGTCTCGGTAAACTATCGGCTGGGGCCATGGGGATTCTTAGCACACCCTGCGTTAAGCGCAGAGTCGCAACATGGCAGCAGTGGCAACTATGGCCTGCTGGATAAAATTGCTGCGCTGCAGTGGGTGCGCGACAACATCGCAAACTTTGGCGGCGACCCAAACAACGTCACTATTTTTGGCCAGTCTGCGGGTTCTATGAGCGTTTGTGCGCTGATGTCCTCGCCCCTGAGTCAGGGCCTGTTCCACAAGGCCATTGGTCAATCTGCGGCCTATTGGTCGCGTCATCGACAGGATCCGAGCGGCGAGCAGCGCGGCCAGCAGTTTGCCACTCACCTGCTACCAAAGCACCGCGACATCAGCGCCCAAGACCTGCGCGACATCGACAACGACAGCTTGCTAAGCGCCGCTACTGACAGCGGTTGGGACAACGGCTCCGGATTACTAAGTGTGGACGGCTGGGTGTTGCCCAAGGCTCCGTTGGAAGTGTTCGCAGCAGGCAGGCAGACCAAGGTACCAACGCTGCTAGGCTCTTTAGCCAACGAAGGCATTGAACTGCTGCCTCTTAATGCGCAACTGAGCAACGCGGATTTTCAACAAGGCTTAGCGGCAAGGTTCGGTGAACTTGCCGGGCCACTGCAAGCGGCCTACGCGAATGAACTCAGCCAGAGTCCGGGATTTGCGCTACAAAGTATTGAGACCGATCTTTTTATGGCCCTCGCCATGCGCCGCTGGGCGGCCTATCAAACGGCCATTGGTGCCCCAAGTTATTTGTACTTTATGGACTATGTGCCGCCAGCCTATCAGCTGTATCGGCACGATCAGCCTGACCTGATACTTGCTGGCGGGCCGCGCAGTGCTGGGGCCTATCACTCCGGCGATCTACCCTTCGTATTCAACAACGTCGGCAAAACCGGAGATTTCTGGAACCCTGAAGACCACCAAATGGCGGACCGCATCAGCGACTACTGGACGGAATTTGCCAAAACTGGCGCACCCAGTCTGCCTCACCAGCCACGCTGGGACCCTTACCGAGGCGAAGACCACAACACCCTGCAGCTGAATCTGCCCGGGCAACAAATTGCGGGGGCGCTGCGCACTAAACTCGATATCCTGCAGCGCCATATCAACAGCCAAGAGAGCTCAACTCGTAATCTCTGATTTGCGATGAACACGGGCAGAGCCTTCCAACCACACAGCAGCACTGTAAACTGCGCTCATGAGTAAGAACAAAGAATCTGCGAATGCCGAGAGCGTAAATTTTGAAGACGCCATGGCGGAACTGGAAAAACTTGTGGCGCAAATGGAAGAAGGCGATCTGAGTTTAGACGAATCGCTGCAAGCTTTTGAGCGTGGGGTCATGCTAACCCGGCAATGTCAGCAGGCCCTCAGCCAAGCCGAACTGCGAGTACAGGCCCTCACTGACACAGATACGCTAGTCGACCTTGACCCCGACGCTTCATGAGCGACCCCCTCGAATCTGTTCGGGCTGATGTGGCTGCGGCACTGGACACCCTGCTGCCCCGCCAGTCTGCCCTTGCCCAACCCATGATCGATGCCATGCGCCACGCGGTGCTTGGCGGTGGCAAGCGCATGCGCCCACTGCTCACCTGCGCGGCCTGCGAGGCATTCAGCGGCAGCTATGCGGTAGCCCTGTCACCAGCCTGCGCCTTCGAATTTATTCATGCCTACTCGCTGATTCACGATGATCTGCCCGCCATGGACGACGACGATCTGCGCCACGGTCAGGCGGCGACGCATATTGCGTTTGGTGAAGCCAACGCCATTCTTGCCGGGGACAGTCTGCATTCGCTGGCATTCCAAGCCGTGGCCGAGGCTCCAGACATTAGCAACGAGGCCAAACTACGCAGCATTGGTCTGTTATCGAAAGCCGCCGGGTGGCCGGGCATGGCCGGTGGCCAGTGTCTGGATATCGCCGCAGAGGGCCGACAGTTGTCGTTAATCGAGTTGGAAGCCTTACATGGGGCAAAAACCGGAGCACTGATAGAGTCGGCCTTGATGGTGGGCGCTTACTGCGCAGAGGTTGAGCCAACGGACTCTCGCTTGGCTCTGTTACAACAGTTTGGTGCAAAAATCGGACTGGCGTTTCAGGTTGTAGACGACATCCTCGATGTCACCGCAAGCTCTGCCACATTGGGTAAGCCCGCCGGTTCCGACGAGGCGCTGGACAAAAACACCTTCCCCAAACTGATGGGGCTAGACGCCGCTCAAGCCTACGCCGATGACCTGTTAGAGGCAGCCCTCGCGCTTCTGGATCAGGCGGATTTGGCCACGGAACGGCTCTCTCATTTGGCGCACAAGTCGGTTCGGCGTAGCTTCTAGCTAACCAAGTCCAGTGCGCAAGGCTATTGCGGCCAGCCCTAACACCAAGGCGCAGAGGCCGCCAGCCAGCAGGTCGTCGGCCATAATCCCCAGACCACTGTGCAGACGACGGTCGAGCACGCCAATGGGACCAGGCTTAAGAATGTCGGCGGCACGAAACAGCACAAAGGCCGCCAACGCCCAACCCAGCGATTGAGGCAGCCAAGCCAGCGCAAGCCACATGCCTGCCACCTCATCGGCGACAATTTGTGGCTCATCGCGCAAACCAAGCTGTGCGATCAGGCGGTTACACAGCCACCAGCTGAGCGCAAAGTAAGCGGCGATGATGACGAGCTGCAGAGACCAATGCAGGGGACTTAGCAAAAACCACCAGAACACTAACGCGCCCGCAGACCCCCAGGTGCCCGGCGCTGGACGTAAAAACCCTAGGCCCCCTGCGGTAAGCCAAAATACCGCGGGCTGAAAAAATAGTTTTAGTGTCAGCATGCTGTTATCCCCTTGGCGCGCGCCTGCCCTGCGGTCGGTGTGCTGTGACCACCCGGGCCAAGCCTTGGCCGAACACTAGCTCAGCCGGCAAAGTGATCGAAACCCTTGGGCGCGATCGACTCTCCGTCCAAGCGCAGGCCGGGCTCCGCAGTGAGCCTACCAATACACCAAGTAGCGGGCAGCATCTCGGCACTGGCCAGCAGTAGCTCATAGTCGTCGCCGCCAAATAGGGCATCTTCCAGCAACGCCCCTTGAGCTACGGGTATAGCCGCGGACTGCAAATCCGCGCCGCAGCCGCTGGCCTGACACAAATGCCCAAGGTCCTGCGCTAGGCCATCGGATATGTCGATACCCGCCGTAGCAGCTACCTGCAGCTCGTATAAGTCGGTGCGCGCCCGGGGCCGATAATAGGCTTGCTGCAGCGGGGTTAGGGCAGCCATGTTCACGGGCAGCATATGTTCTGTGCGCACACAGGCGGCTGCAGCTCCAAGCGGTCCAGTAACATAGAGGCTTTGTCCGGCTGCGGCGCCGGAGCGCAGCAGGGCGCCAGCGGCATCCACTTCACCGTGTACGCTAACGGCTACGTTGAGCGGCCCCTTGGCAAGATTACCGCCGCAAATATAAACACCTAGGTCGCGGGCGGCGTCCGCCATGCCACGCGCCAGATCAATCACCCAATCACGGCTGTGGGTTTGACTTTGATTTGGCCCTTGCGGCGTGTCTGCTATGGCCAGCGAGACCAAACAATAACGCGGCAGCGCCCCCATGGCGGCCAGATCCGAGAACGACACCATGAGCGCCCGATAACCAATTAGCTGCGCTGGCGCTGCGGCTGGAAAATGCACATCCGCGAGCAGGGTATCAATGGATGCCACCTGCTGTAGCCCGGGGGTTGGCCTGATAAGTGCCGCATCGTCGCCGGGACCAAGGCTGATCCACTCGCCCATGGCGCGGTCTGCTAGGCCCTCAACAATGGCATCGATTAGGGCAAACTCGTCCTGCACTGGCGTCAGTTCCCCTGATGGGCAGCCACTTCAATGCTGCGTACGTCTTGGGCTAGGCGGTCGAGTACGCCATTCACGTACTTATACGCATCCTGTGCGCCGAAGGTTTTGGTCAATTCCACGTATTCGTTAATCACTACCGAATAGGGCACGTCGATACGGTAGTTAAGCTCCGTCGCCGCTAAACGCAAAATCCCCCGCTCTACCACGTCGAGCTGCTCACCAGACCGGTCCAGTAATGGTGCTAGTTGGGCATCTAGCTCACCGACATGGCGCACCATAAGCGCCAACACATCGGCAAAAAAATCCGCATCGGCTTTGTCCAGCGCCTGCTCGCCAAACTCGCGGCGCAGCTGTAGCACTGCGGTTTCATTAACCTGCCATTGATAGGCGGCCTGAGTCAGCGCCCGGCGGGCCTTGCGGCGCGCCCACATATTGGTTTTATTTTTCGGCGCTGGAGACTGTTCTGACATGATATTCCTAAAGGCTCAGGGCGCGTCGGCGGGAAATGCACTAGGCGCGAGGCGCAGCCAGACATCTTCACCGACCTGGGTGTGTTCTAGCACGCTTGCCTGATGGGCTGCAGCCAGCTTGGTAAGCGCGAAGTCTGCCACTGACAGGCTTGCACTGCCCAACACCTTGGGTGCGATAAAGCAGTGCCATTCGTCCCAAAGCGGCGCAGCAGAATTGGCCTGTAAAAAACTGCCCAGTATTTTCGGGCCTGCCTCAACTAACACATTGTTGCAGCCGCGATCGGCCAAGGCTTGCAGCAGGTTGGCAATATCCCGCGGCCCGTTGGCTAGGGCCAAATACTCAACAGGCCCAAGGGTCGGCTCAGCATACTGGGCATCGGCATCAAGACCGTGAACAACCAGAGTGTTGGCGGAAAATATCTGGCTTTGTGGAGGTGCCCGCAAAGTGCTGTCTAGCACCACCCGCAGCGGCTGAACTAAGTTGCCTTCGACCAATTCGGCAGCGCGCACGTTGAGTTGAGGATTATCGGCAATAACCGTACCTGCACCGGTGATAACCGCATCACTTTGTGCCCGTAGGTGCTGCACTACCCGGCGCGCCTCAGACCCTGTTATCCACTGACTTTCCCCCGAAGCAAGGGCCACGGCCCCATCCAAACTGCTCGCAGACTTAAGCGCCACACGAGGCCGCTGCTGCAGAATTCTGCTGACAAATCCTGCAACCATGGCGCGAGCCTCAGGCAGATCTAGAGTGCGCACGTCGATACCAGCTTGGCGCAGCATGGCAGCACCCTTGCCAGCCACCTGCGGATGCGGGTCTTCGGTGCCAATAACTACTCTTGCTACGCCAGCATCCACGAGGGTCTGCGCGCAAGCTGGCGTGCGTCCAACAAAGGCACAGGGCTCCAAACTTACGTAAACCGTGGCCCCGGCAATATCACCACCAGCATTGGCAATGGCGTTTACCTCGGCATGTCCTTCGCCAGCAGTACGGTGGTAGCCGCGGCCTAGCACTATGCCCTGGCGAACGATAATGCAGCCTACCGGTGGATTCGGCGCGCAGCTATTGCGACCCTTGGCCGCCAACTCAAGGGTGGCCTGGACAAACAATGTGTCGGATAGCAAATCCATAGCAGACGCGCCCTTAGCTGTTACCCGTGTTGCGACTGCTGGCAAGTTTGTTGATTTCTGCAGCAAACTCGCTGATGTCTTGGAAGTCCCGGTAGACCGAAGCGAAGCGCACATAGGCTACCGGATCCAGCGCCCGCAGCTGCGTCATAACCGCCTCCCCCACCTGCAAGGCGGGCAGCTCACGTTCGCCGGTTGAGCGCAGCTTGTGCTTGATATGGTTTACCGAGGTTTCAATTTGATCGACGCTAACCGGTCGCTTTTCCAACGCCTTGGACAGGCCATAGCGCAGCTTTTCCTCGTCGAAGGGTTCGCGTCTGCCATCGCGCTTGATCAAATGCGGCATCACCAGTTCTGCGGTTTCAAATGTTGTAAAACGCTCGCCGCAGCTCAGGCATTCCCGACGTCGGCGTACCGAATCGCCCTCGGCTACCAACCGAGAGTCGATAACCTTAGTGTCGAGATCGCTGCAAAAAGGACAATGCATTTAAAGGGCTTCCCAGAGGCAAACATGGCGGCAAACATGAAGCCTGCGCAGCCAAAACGTTCAAGTCCCCTTAGGATACACCGGGAAGCGCGCGCAAAGCTCCAATACCTTTGCCTGCACTGCGTTATTAGTTTCCGCGTTTTCGATGTCATCGAGGATGTCGGCAATCCAGCCTGCCAGCTGCAAGCACTCGGCTTCCTTGAATCCGCGACGGGTTACCGCAGGCGAACCGATGCGAATACCGCTGGTAACAAAGGGCGAGCGGGGATCGTTAGGCACCGCATTTTTGTTCACGGTGATATTGGCGGCGCCCAAGGCCGCGTCTGCCGCCTTGCCAGTAATGTCTTTATCGACCAGATCGAGCAGCAGCAGATGATTGTCGGTGCCACCAGAAACGATAGAGTACCCGCGCTGCATAAGTCCCATGGCTATGGCCCGAGCATTGGCCAAGGTCTGTGCTTGGTAATCTTTAAAGTGTGGGGTCATGGCTTCTTTGAAGGCCACCGCTTTTGCCGCGATCACATGCATCAGTGGGCCGCCCTGACTGCCAGGAAAGAGCGCAGAGTTCAGCTTCTTCTCCACCTCTGGATTTGAGCGGGCCAAGATAATACCGCCGCGTGGACCGCAAAGTGTCTTGTGGGTCGTCGAGGTGACAACATCGGCATAGGGCACGGGGTTAGGATATTCGCCTGCCGCAACCAAGCCTGCGACGTGAGCCATGTCGACCAATAGGTACGCGCCTACAGAATCGGCAATTTCGCGGAACTTTTGCCAATCGAGCCGACGCGAGTAAGCCGAAAAACCGGCCACTATCATTTTCGGTTGATGTTCTTGGGCCAGCCGGGCGACATCCTCGTAGTCGACCTCGCCGGTTTCTACGTTGATGCCGTATTGCACTGGATTATAGAGCTTGCCGGAAAAATTCACCGACGCGCCGTGGGTTAGGTGTCCACCATCGGCTAGGCTCATACCGAGTACGGTGTCCCCGCCTGCCAGCAAGGCCAGATATACAGCCGCATTGGCTTGAGAGCCGGAGTGGGGTTGCACATTGGCATAGTCTGCGCCGAACAGAGCTTTGGCGCGCTCGATCGCCAATACCTCAGCCTTGTCCACATGTTCACAGCCACCGTAGTAGCGCTTGCCCGGATAGCCTTCGGCATACTTGTTGGTTAGCACACTGCCCTGAGCTTCCATGGAGCGGGGGCTAGCATAGTTCTCAGACGCGATGAGTTCGATATGTTCTTCTTGACGTCGCGCCTCGGCGTTAATGACCGCGGCCAGTTCAGGGTCAAATTCAGCAATGGTTTCGTTCCCTACAAACATGCAACTTTTTCCCTATCTCAACTGAGCCTTGGCTCAAAAAAGCCAGTATAGACCATGTCGACAATGAGATGACCTGAAAGAACTGCGACTTTTACGACAACCTTGCTCATTCCCTTTTAAATTGCTCTGCCGACTGCTTGGGAAACCCTTACCGCTGTCAGGGTAAAGACAAATGTGGCGTCGTAGGCACAGCCCCGTATACTTCGCGCTTTTAGTCTTCAGGAGCCTTCATGGCGCAGTACGTTTACACCATGCAGGGGGTGACCAAAGTCGTTCCGCCCCAGCGGACCATTCTGCAAAACATCAATCTGTCGTTTTTCCCCGGCGCAAAAATCGGTGTACTGGGCCTCAATGGTTCAGGCAAATCGAGCCTGTTGCGCATCATGGCCGGTCAAGACACCGAGATAGACGGCGAAGCCCGCGCGCAGAAAGACATCCGCGTTGGCTATCTGCCCCAAGAGCCGGCTTTGGACGACACCCTCGACGTGCGCGGCAATGTGGAACTTGGCGTGGCGGAAATTATGTCTGTCCTCAACGAGTACAACGACATTTCGGAGCGCTTTGCCGAGCCAATGGACGACGACGAAATGACCAGACTGCTGGAACGGCAAGGCGATTTGGCCACCCAAATTGATGCCGTAGAGGGTTGGGAAATTGACCGTACCTTAGATATCGCTGCTGACGCCCTGCGCCTGCCAACTTGGGAAACCCCAGTTGCCAGCCTTTCCGGGGGGGAGCGCCGCCGGGTGGCTCTTTGCGCCCTACTGCTCTCCAAGCCCGACATGCTGCTGCTAGACGAACCGACCAACCATTTGGACGCAGAAAGTGTGTCGTGGCTAGAGCGCTTCTTAGACGAGTATCCGGGTACTGTGGTGGCAGTTACCCACGACCGTTATTTCTTGGATAACGTAGCCAGCTGGATTTTGGAGTTGGATCGTGGTCGCGGCCTGCCCTATGAAGGCAACTACTCCACTTGGCTGGAAGCCAAGGAGAAACGTCTGGAGCAAGAAGCGTCTACCGACGAAGCACGCCAGCGCACCATTAAGTCCGAGTTGGAATGGGTGCGCTCCAACCCCAAGGCGCGGCAAGCCAAAAGTAAGTCGCGTATGGCTCGTTTTGATGAACTGGTCGCGGAGGAAAGTGAAGTGCGTCGCGAGACCACGGAGCTGTTTATTCCAACAGGCGAGCGTTTGGGCGAAAAGGTTATTGAGATCAATAATCTGAGTAAGGGCTTTGGCGACCGGCTGCTGATCGACGATTTCAGCGCCATTATTCCGCGCGGCGCCATCGTTGGCATCATTGGCGGCAACGGTGCGGGCAAGTCCACATTCTTTAAAATGCTCACCGGCCAAGAGACACCAGACAGCGGCACCATCGACAAGGGTTCTACGGTGGATCTTGCCTATGTCGACCAAAGCCGCGACGCCCTCGCCGATGACAAAACCGTATGGGAAGAAGTCTCTGAAGGCCTCGACATTATGCGCATTGGCAAACATGAAATTGCTAGCCGCCAGTACTGTGGCCGCTTCAACTTTAAGGGCACAGACCAGCAAAAGTTTGTCGGCACATTGTCTGGCGGTGAGCGCAACCGCGTGCACCTTGCCAAGCTACTGCGGCGCGGGGCTAACGTGCTGCTATTAGACGAACCCACCAACGACCTCGACGTGGAAACTCTGCGGGCATTAGAGGAGGCACTGCTTAGCTACGCTGGCACTGCCTTAGTGATCTCTCACGACCGCTGGTTCCTTGATCGTATCGCCACTCATATCATCGCCTTTACTGGCGACAGTGATGTGACCTTTTTTGAGGGTAACTACACCGAATACGAGGCCGACCGGAAGAAGCGTTTGGGCGACGCCCAGCCAACGCGAGTGCAGTACAAACCCATTCACCGTTAGCAGCGGCGACAAGCATAGGGTTTACAGGGACTGCAGCACCTCTAGGGCGGCCGCAAGTGTTTTCACGCCGTGCACCTGCATCTTGCCGACCGGCTCCTTGGGGCGGTTGGCAAAAGGGACGATAGCGTACTTAAAGCCATGCTTGGCAGCCTCGCGCAGTCGTTCCTGACCATTGGCAACAGGCCGTAGCTCACCCGTTAAGCCCAACTCACCAAAGACAATTAGCTCACGGGAGAGTACCCGGTCACGAAAGGAACCTAGCACGGCGAGCAACAAGGCAAGATCAGCGCCGGTTTCGGTGATACGCACACCGCCTACCACGTTGGCGAAAACATCCTGATCACTCAGCGCAATGCCGCAGTGCCGGTGCAAAACCGCTAGATGCATGGCCAAACGCTGTTGGTCCAGGCCCACGGCCACTCGCTTGGGATGCCCACCGGCCACATCGTCTACTAGGGCCTGTAGCTCGACTAACAACGGTCGGGTACCTTCCCAAGTGACGGTGGCAATGCTGCCCGGCGAATCTACATCCCCGCGCTGCAGGAAAATCGCCGAAGGATTGGCCACCTCTTTCATACCGAGATCGGTCATGGCAAAAATGCCCAGCTCGTTGACTGCGCCAAAGCGGTTCTTATGCCCACGCAGGGTCCGGTAACGGCTGCCCGCAGGACTGTCGAGCATCATGAAACAGTCGATCATATGCTCTAGGACCTTGGGACCCGCGATGCCACCTTCCTTAGTGATATGGCCGACCAAGACGATGACGATGTCATGCTGTTTGGCTAAACGGGTGAAAAATGACGCGGTTTCACGCACCTGTGCAACCGAGCCGGGCGTGGAATCTACCGATTCCATTTGCATTACTTGAATGGAATCTAGCACAACAATTTTTGGCCGCTGGGTTTCCACCAGTTTGGCTATCACCTCAGCACGAGTTTCTGCTGCCACGCTGAGGCCGTCCATGGGCAGCTGTAAACGCTGGGCCCGCAGCGCCAGCTGCTGCAGCGATTCCTCACCGGTAACATAGAGCACCCCTTGATGCTGGGCTAGGGCCGTGGAAGCTTGTAGCAGCAGCGTACTTTTACCTGCGCCGGGGTCGCCACCGATCAGTACCACCGAGCCGGGCACAAAGCCGCCGCCAAGCACGCGGTCCAGTTCGGCGAAGCCGGTACCAATGCGTTCCGCTTCCACCGCTTGAATATCGCCAAGCTTGCGCACCTCGGCGCTGACGCCAGCGTAACCTACGGCTGCAGATGCCACGGGTGTGATGTTGACTCGACTGAGGGTATTCCAAGCATTACAGGTGCCGCACTGACCCTGCCACTTGCTATGTTCGGCACCGCATTCGTCGCAAACGTAGGCGGATTTGGTTTTTGCTTTCGCCATTAACTCTCGATGATCGGGTTAGTGCATGTAGTCGTTGTACATTTCATGGGCCAAGTCTTCGAACTTGGTGAGATTGCCCGTGAACTTCAGACGCACTTTACCGATGGGGCCGTTACGCTGCTTGCCGATAATGATTTCGGCGATACCGAGGTCTTCGGTGTTTTCGTTATACACCTCGTCGCGATAGATGAATAAAATCACATCCGCATCTTGCTCGATGGCCCCGGATTCGCGCAGATCACTGTTCATGGGGCGCTTGTCTGGACGCGATTCCAACTGCCGGTTGAGCTGGGAAAGCGCCACCACCGGACATTTCAGTTCTTTCGCCAGCGCTTTCAGCGAGCGGGATATTTCGGAAATTTCCGTAGCGCGATTTTCACTGTCCTTGGCGGTACGCATGAGCTGCAGATAATCGACCATTACCATGTCGAGACCGCCTGTTTCTCGGGCCACCCGGCGCGCTCTGGAGCGTACCTCACCGGGTGTCAGTGCGGCAGTATCGTCGATGTAGAGTTTCTTATCTTTCAGCTGGCTAACCGCGCTGGCAAAACGGTCCCAGTCTTCGTCTTTGAGATCACCTGTGCGCAGCCGGGTCTGATCGATCCGGCCTAGGCTGGAAAGCATGCGCATAACAATTTGATCTGAGGGCATCTCCATGCTGAAGACCAGTACCGAGCCTCCTGTCATCACCGCATGTTCCACCATATTCACGGCGAAGGCGGTTTTGCCCATGGAGGGCCTAGCCGCCACGATAACCAAATCCGAACCCTGCCACCCGGTTGTCATTCGATCTAGATCGGTAAAGCCAGAGGCAAGTCCGGTAAGTGCGCCCTTGGAGCCGTGCAAAAATTCAACTTTCTCAACGGCTTTAATTAGCAGCGGGGCGACTTTTTCCGGGCCGCTGTCTTTCAGTCGGTTTTCGGCAATTTGAAATACCGACTGCTCCGCCAGTTCGAGCAAGGTATCGGTATCGCGGCCGTCTGGTGTGAAGGCCGAATCGGCGATTTGATTGGCCGCGCCAATTAACTGTCGCAGTACCGAGCGCTCGCGCACAATTTTGCCGTAAGCCAATACGTTGCTGGCCCCGGGAGTGCTGTCCGCTAGCTCCGCTAAGTAGCTAATGCCTCCGGCCTTGTCCAACAGGCCCTTGGAAGAAAGCCGTTCAGACACGGTAATCGCGTCCAAGGGGGCGTCGTCCGAGGCCAGCTCATTCATGGCGTCAAAAATGATTTGGTGCTGGGTACGATAGAAGTCCGTGGCGGCAACAATCTCGATGAGATCGAACCATGCCTGATCATCAAGCATAAGACCGCCCAATACCGACTGTTCCGCCTCTAAGGAATGAGGAGGTATTTTCAGCGCGGTTACTGGGTTGCTGTCGGGGGCGTATTCGGACATATCAATGGGCGTTTAATTTGGCTTTATCTCGAGGGCTTGGAAGATTCCTATGATCCCGTGGCATTTGCAAGGACTAGACAAGACCTTGACGCCGGTACATCGCAATCTACCCGTTTTACCCAGCGCTGCGCGTTTTCGCGGCGAAAAAAAAACGGGCTGGTACCCGCTTTCTCTTTAGGCTGGCTGCCTTTTTTCTTGAGCAACTGCCTTATAAGGCTAGGCTTCGACCACGGCTACTTTGATGTTCACCGTTACATCTGAGTGCAGCTGCAGTGCGATGTCGAATTCCCCCAGGGCGCGGATTGCGCCTTCAGGCATGCGAACCTCGCTGCGCTCAATCTGATGACCTTCGGCAACCAGCGCATCTGCAATGTTCTGGGTACCTACGGAACCGTACAGGCGGCCTTCTTCTCCTGCCTTCATCATAATTGTCACGATATGGTCCTGCAGTTTTTCAGCGCGACCTTGGGCCTCACCCAGACGCTCATTGGCGTTCTTTTCAAGCTCCGCCCGACGTCCTTCAAATATCTCTCGATTCGCCGCATTAGCTTGCACAGCCTTTTGCTGCGGGATTAGAAAGTTGCGTGCAAAGCCCGGCTTAACCGACACTTCGTCACCCAAATCGCCCAAGTTATTCAGGCGTTCTAGTAAAATTACATTCATGGTCGTTGCTCTACCCGCTATTTGTGTTGGTCGGTGTAGGGAATCAGCGCCAAATAGCGCGCCCGCTTTACCTGCTTGGCAAGATTGCGCTGAAAACGCGCCGACGCACCAGTAATGCGGCTTGGTACGATCTTGCCGGTTTCACCAATAAACTGGCGTAACGAATCGAGGTTCTTGTAATCGACCTCTAAATCTTTGAATTGAACCTGTGGTCTTCTGCCGCCTCGCATCATGCGTTCTCCTCAGTGTTTTCTTCAGTTGTTGATTCAGCATCCGCGGGGGCCTCTTCTGTCGCAGCCTCTGCAGCTGGAGCCTGAGGTGCGGTAGCGCGTGAAGCGGAATCTTCTTGTCTGCGACGGTCACGCTCACGGTCCTTTTCCTGCTCACGTAGCTCTTCTTCGTAGAGCTTTGAGTTACCGGTTTCAGCTGCATCGCGGCGGATAATCATGTTGCGTATCACCGCGTCATTGAAGCGGAATGCGCTTTCCAATTCTTCGATGCTTTCTTGACCCACTTCAACATTCATCAGGATGTAATGGGCTTTGTGAATTTTTGCGATCGGGTAAGCGAGCTGGCGTCGGCCCCAATCTTCAGTGCGGTGGACGACGCCGTTACCGCGCTCGATAACGCCTTGATAGCGTTCGATCATACCGGGCACCTGATCGCTCTGATCTGGGTGCACTAAAAAAACAATTTCATAGTGTCGCATTGCGCTTCCTTATGGTTAATGCCCCCAGCGTGTTTTGCAGAACTGTGGAGCAAGGATATGTGATGGGCGAACCCATTCCGCTTTGTTCGGCGGACGCGCATTCTAGGGTTCTAAGGTGGCTGGTGCAAGGCCGATCTAGGTCGCCGGATCAAGAGGTTTTACGCCTTTGCCGCACTGCCTCATACAGCAGGATACCTGTCGCCACACTCACATTAAGGCTCTCAACCTTACCGAGCATGGGGATGCTCACCAGTTTGTCGCATAGGCTGCGGGTGAGCCGTCGTAAGCCAGAGCCCTCGCTGCCCATGACTAGGGCGGTGGCGCCGCTACTATCTAGCGTCCGCCACACATCATCGCCCTCGGCATCGGCACCAAATAGCCATACCCCCTGATCACGCAGCCATGTCAGGGTGCGGGCTAGATTGGTCACCTGCACAATAAAAAGGTCTTCGGCACCGCCTTGGGCAGTTTTCAACGCCACTGCGCTGAGCGGCGCGCTGTTGCGCTTAGGCACAATGACCACATCGACACTGGCCGCGTTGGCAGTACGCAGACAGGCCCCTAAGTTGCGCGGGTCGGTGATGCTATCCAGTACCAAAATCAACGGCGCTGGCCCCAGTTCAGACCAGCGCGCTTGTAGCTCTTTTTCATCGGCCAGGGTTCTGCTATGGCACTCCAGCAGCACGCCTTGATGCGCGCCCTCCAGCGCCTTAAGCTTAAACCAAGCATCTTCCACTACCTGATAGCGCACGCCAGCTTGCCGCGCCATGCCGATTAGCTCGTTGTAGCGGGCATCTCTGCGGCCTTGCATCAAATACAGTGTGCGCGCCAGATCCGGCTGATCACGCAAGGCTGCGCGCACGGCCTGGATGCCGATCACCTCATCCATCGCTTTTGCTCTTGCGCCGTTTCATCGCTTCTGGCGTGGTTTGCTTCTTTTTCTTCTGGGCTTTTTGCTGAGCCTTTTGCTGCGGCTTTTCTTTCGCCTCGGACTTGCCTGATTTACCCGTCTTACCCGTCTTGCCGGATTGGGGCTTGATGTTCTTCGACGCTGGGTTTTGTTTGCTGCTGCCCGCAACCAGCTGCAGCTCGATTTTGCCTTGGGGTGGCTCCACATTTGCCACCGTTACCACTAACCCTTCCCCCAAGGTAAAGCGCTTGCCGCTGCGGTCACCGATAAGACTTTGTTTGCGCGCGTCATAGCGGAAGTAGTCTGCACCGAGATCAGATATGTGCAGCAGGCCCTGTACGTAAAATCCATCGAGATCTACAAACAGTCCGAATTCGGTCACGCCAGCGATGGTCCCGGGCAAAGTCTCGCCCGTATGCTGTTTGACTAAATCGCATTTCAGCCATGCTTCTACTGTCCAGCCCGCCGTTTCGGCACGACGTTCGTTAGTTGAACAATGCTCGCCGAGATCTACCAACTGCTCCAGCGGCGGCACCCAGCCAGCGCGGTTGGTCTTGCCTTGCACGATGGACTTTATCGCTCGGTGCACGAGCAAATCAGGGTAGCGTCGTATGGGACTGGTGAAATGCATGTAGCGCTCCAGCCCTAGGCCAAAGTGGCCGGCATTGTGTGGTCCGTACACTGCCTGCTTCATGCTGCGCAGTACTAACTGCTGATACAGCCAACCCTGCTCCTTGGCAGCGATTTCTCGCAGCAACGTCTGATAGGTAAGAGAGCTGGGTACGCCCTCGGGCAGGCGCAGACCAATGGCCATAAGATCTTGGCGCAAGGTTTCTAATTTGAGGCTGTCTGGGGCTTCGTGTAAGCGGTAAAGCGAGCGGCTGTCGTTGGCTTCAATAAAGGCAGCAGCGCAGACGTTGGCGTTGATCATAGCTTCTTCGATGATCTGGTGTGCCTGCAATCTGGCGACTTCCTGCACGCCGGTAACATGGCCCCGCTCAATATCTATCACACCCTCGCGGCTGTCGAAGTCCAGCCCACCACGCTGGTCTTTGGCTTGGCGAAAGACCTCGTGCACATCGGCTAAGGCAGCGATGGATTTTGCGACCGAGGCGCGGTCCTCATCAGCACATGGCAGCCTAGCGCCGCTGTCCAAGTGTGCCTGCACTTCCTCGTAAGTAAGGCGACCGTGAGAACGTATCAGCCCGTTATAGAAGGTATAGTCACGCACAACGCCCTTGGTCGACACCTGCATGTCACACACTAAGGCCAACCGAAATACATTGGGCTTGAGCGAACACAATTCGTTAGATATCGCCTCTGGCAGCATGGGTACTACTTGTCCGGGAAGGTAGACCGACGTGGTGCGCTGGGCTGCCTCGGTATCTAGAGCAGAGCGCGGTTTTACATAATTGGCCACGTCAGCAATAGCCACCACTAGCCGCCAGCCCTTTTGCCCGCCCAGTGCCCTAGCATAGACCGCATCGTCAAAGTCCTTGGCTGTGGCGCCATCTATGGTGACCAGCGGTGCAGTGGTCAGATCTACCCGATCTGCATACTGGTCCGGCTGCACGCGGCTGGGTAAGCGCTGGGCCGCGCGAGTAACCGCGTCGGGCCAATCGCGGCTGATGTCCAAGCTTTCCAAGGTTGCGTCAATGGCTTGCTCAACAACCGAGGCGCTAGGCAGAACTGCCAAAATTCGCCCTATCAAGCCGTGACGATCTTGATCAACAATCTCGGCACGCACCGCATCACCGTGACGGAAGCTGACATCGCCGTCGAGCAGGCGCATACGTCCCTCGAAGCTGCGGGCCAGGGGTTCCAATACAGTATAGCGGCCGCGACGATTAACAATGCCAACAGCGGGTCGGGGCGTGGCCTTGCGCACTGCTACAACGTGGGCGTAAGGGTCTGCATCGTGTTGCTCAACCCGATAATCAACTTCGTCGCCGGGGCGCACGGCAATCGTTTGTCGACCCGGGCCTGCTTTTTGGATGGGCAGCCCAGCCAAGGTAAGTTTACCGGCATAGCCTGCAACCACCCCACTGCAGAGCTGCCCATCTGCCTGAGTTGCATTTTGCTTGCTGTCGCCAGAGGCTCGGGCTTCCATGGGGGAAGCCTGTTTGGAGAGCAGCACATATTGGCGCTGCGCCTGTTCCTCAACCTCGCCTTGACGAATCATGCCCTTGAGCAACTGGCGGGCACGTTTAATCTCGTGGGGGGCTTTAACCCCCAGTGCTACAGTAATGCTGCGCCAAGATCGAGGCTCACCGTCGGCAAGCACAGCGCGCATGCTTTGTGCATTTAGCTTACTGTCTTTAGCGACAAGCTCCGATGGAGACTTAGATGGAGATTTCCCGCCACGGGGTTTCGTCAAGATTGACACCTTATATCTGTGTTAAGTAAAGTCCGCGGCCCTATCGGACCACACATGCCCAGGTGGTGAAATTGGTAGACACGCTAGCTTCAGGTGCTAGTGGCCGTAAGGCCGTGGAGGTTCAAGTCCTCTCCTGGGCACCAACAAAGATAACAGGCCTACAGGCAAGTGATTGATTTAATTGATCTTATCTTGATTTAGCAGCTGTTCTGGCGACGCCCTAAAGATAATCCAAAGATAATTTGGTACTCATCAGCCCTTAATTACTGCTAACTTAGGGGCATGACTTTGCGCAAAATTAAATATTTAAAGATTGATAACAACAGCGACTGGTTAGCCTACCAGCGTGGACTGCCCAAGGCCATCAAGGGTAAAGCCAAGGCCATGCACCTGCCGCTGACAATCACCAGACCCCTAGGGCTTACCAAAGCAGCTACCGTTGCTCAGATTACGGCAGCCATTGAAACACATAATAGGGTGTTTGATGACGTTTGTCGGATGCTGCGTTCAAGCAGTGAAGGTACTGCTAGTAAGAAGCAGGCGATTGAAGACGCAAAAACCCTACTAGAGGTTCGTGGCGTTGAGCAAGGGGCGATGATAGACGTTGACCCTATGAACCCAGCCTTTGATGGCACCTTAGACGCAGCGTTTGGTATCCATGTAAACCAACATCACCACGACTGGGAGCATGTCTATCCAAACGAGCAAAGGATGCCAGAGGACTTAGTGTCGGCTGTTAACACGCTACTCAAAACGAACAAGGGCCACGCAGAGGTACATCTATTTTCTGACGCAGCGGAGCATTACAAGCGGCACAAGCAACAAGCGATGCAGCTAAAGGCTACGTCGGAGGCTAAGACGAAACAACTTCAACGGGCTTGGAGTAAAGAGCTAAAGCGGCTCAATGACTTTATGGCGTTCACAGGCAACCGAGAGTTTACCAGCGACAACTGCAACGTAGCTCTTAGGCTGTACCGCAAGCACCTCCTGAAACTACACAAAACATCACCAGCCTCAGCTAAACGGGACTTAGTTCCTGCTGCTGCGGCCCTGAGAAGATACGCTGAAGAAGTAGCCATCAACGTGGCTGTAACTACCAAGCTGACCATTGAAGAACAACGGGCGAATGCGAAGCAGCGTCCCGTGGTGGATATTGTTAAAGAGCTTCCGCTGTTATGGCTTGCTGCACATGACGATGCTTACGACCATATGTTTAGGCTGCATGTATTTGGAATCTTCAGCGGCAGCCACGCCAGTGAGCTAATACAGTCTGATGTTAGCGATGTTTATGATGGTTATTTCATTCTAGGAGGCACTAAAAAGGCCACACGGACCAGACCAGTGGTAATTGTCAATGAGACCCATGGGCAGCTTCTCAGACAGTTTAAGAACTACCCCAAGGATGACTTTGGGTTTGCTTCAATTTGCGGCAGGCGAGCAACGCAGACTGAATCAAGGCATTCAAAGCTAATAAAAGATGAGCTTCTCAAAGCTACAGGTAATACAGCGTTGACGGCCTACAGCATGAGGCACACAGGTAAGCACGTTGGTGAAATTAAAGGGGTCAGCAGGCTGCCGACATTTCAAAGAATGTTCGGATGGTCATCAGGTGACGGCGTACAGGACGATTACGGCGCAGCAGGTATCTATAGCGATGCCATGCTCAATGAGTTTAGAGCTTTGACAGATAGATTGGTTGATGGCCTGCCTGAACAACCTAACAATCCAACATTAGCGACTGATAACGTCGTAACCTTCGGGCCGCAAAGGTAATCTTTGGTTTATTTCTGCGGTCAAAAGAACACTACGCTAAGCAACGTGCTGCCCTTTAGTGGAGACAAGCGTTAGGTTAGACACTTAATGCATTTGTTGCTGGGGTTAGTGTTGGTGTCTTTAGCTAGTGTTAGCTGGGGTTATCTGAGCACAGACTAAGGCTCTAGTGTCTTTGTTGACTGGTTGGGGAGGAGCGCAAAATCCGTAGAGCCTGAGAGGTTTAGCGACTAACAAAAAGTATAAGGGTCTATAATAGGACAAGAGGGGGATGAAGATGGCAATGGTGATTGCACAGACACCTAATATCGGCGCGGAGATAACCGGGATTAATTTGAGTCAAAGCATTCGCCAAAAAAGTGTGGCGTGGCTAGAGGCGCAACTTGTTAAACATAAGGTGATTTTCTTTCGGGACCAATACGTCGACTCAGAGGCGCACCTTCGGTTTGCTAGAGAATTCGGCGACCTTGAGACTCATCCAGTGAATCAGAAAACGGGATTCGCAGAAATAATGGTGCTACACAACAACGCGGAAAAGCGACCGTCAGGAACAGCCGTGTGGCACTCAGATGTAACGTGGCGAGAGCAACCCTCGCTCGGGTCTGTCCTAGTTGCTAAAAAAGTCCCTAAGGTAGGAGGCGACACACTATTTGCGAATATGGAAATGGCCTATGAGCTTATTGATGAGTCCATTCGTAACGAAATAAGTGAAATGAAGGCAATCCATCAATTCCAGCCAATGCGTCGCTATCTGGTCGCGTCGGGCGTCAATGCAAAAAGGCTATCGAAATTCGATGAAGAATATCCTCCAGTTGTTCACCCTTTGGTACGGACACACCCCGTAACTGGTCAAAAGTCGATATACGTAAATGCGCTTTTCACTGTAGGCATCGAAGGTGTTGCTATCGGTGATGCAAGCCGCTTGCTCGATAAACTATATGCAACGGCGCAAAAGCCGGAAATTCAGTGTCGCTTTCGGTGGCGAAAAGACTCTATCGCTTTTTGGGATAATCGATCCTGTCAGCATTATGCGACGGCGGATTACTTCCCAAACGAACGTCTAATGGAAAGAGTTACAATTCGTGGAGACAAGCCCTTTTAGTGACTTCGGTTTATTAGACCTAGTCCCGCACCAAAAGTTGGGGCATTGCATGAGCACTCTTGAGTCTCACCAGTGAGGACTTGAGTCTGGATGGCTTGTGTGAGATTTGGTGACTCCTTTCTTTCAAAGCCACCTTTGATGTACCCAGCGTCCACCTACAGCTACTGATGTATAGCAAGAGCCGTCGCGGCCTTTAGAGGTCCTAATGTCTCCTGCGGCACCCCAAAGCTCGCCAAAGCTCTAATCACTCCACCAGCATTTGTGCATTACACTCCTTTGTATTCTTCAGCAGTCACAGGCTATCTCCTGCTGGAATTAACTGAATAACTAATTGTATAACAAGGGTAGGTGGAAGGATTGGTGTCTTATGCTTGCTGGAGTCGCCCTGCGGGCNATATATNCAACAGTATTTTTTATGAATNACATTCTTGTAGAGCAAATCAAGCTCCTACCGCTACCGGAGGATCTAAAGCATGCCAATCGCACATNGTTGTCACNGTTAAAGGATTCGCAGAACATGAAACACATCATCACAGGTTTGCTTTTGACANTNATAAGCACTGTTAACCGCGAGCCGAGCGGCGTTGTTTTTNTGTTGATGCTCGACAGCCCGCNGAATANNATAAANNNTTGAAATATCAAGTTCTGTTTCANGCTCGGTGGACTTGAGGTGATCNGAGGGAGGCTGTTGTTTATGATGCANAAGANCATNTGCACGTTTCTGTTTTTTGTCCTCGGAANTTTGCTTGCCAATCAGACCTTATCGGCAGAGCAAAACGCAAGCATGCGTCAGAACGTTCTGTGGATTGCTATAGATGATCAGTCCCCGTGGTATGGCACCTACGGAGATAACACAGTTGCAACACCCAATATCGACAAGCTAGCCGCGGAGGGCGTCGTGTTCGAGCGCGCATATGCTCCCACACCTGTATGCAGCCCTACTCGCTCGGCGATGGTAACTGGCAGTTATAGCATTCGCCTAGGCACCCACGACCACCGTTCAGGGCGCGTTGACGGCTATCAAATTGAACTACCTGAGGGCTTTCAGACTGTGCCTGAGCTGTTCCGTTCAGCAGGCTTCGAGACCTATAACGAAGACAAAGACGACTTCAACTTTAGCTACAAAAGGCGCGACCTTTACTCTTTAGGTAACAATCACCGAGGGTCTGTGATTCAGGGTAAAACCAAGAAAATCATGGCAGCCGCCACTCAAGCGTCAACTGACAAAACGCGCAAAAAAAGTGATCAAGCGCAGGCCCGAGCTCAAAGGGCGTCAAAGGAAGCAGCTGAAAACTTGAGCTGGCGCACAGTCGCCGAGGGCAAATCGTTTTTTGGCCAAATGGCCATTGCTGGAGGCAAGGGAATCGTTAACATTCTGTCAGAGCTCGAGCCTAAAGGCCTTGAACCAGTCCCTAAGGAGGCAATAACAGTTCCCGCACAGTATCCTGACATCCCTCAAGTGCGCGAGCACATTGCAAATCATTACAACAGCATTCTCCGAACGGATTATCAGCTCGGTCAAGTTGTTAGCGCCCTAAAGGCAGACGGGCTCTGGAATAACACGGTAATTTTTCTTTACTCGGACCACGGTTCAGACCTTCCTCGCAGCAAAGAATTTTGCTATGTCGAGGGCTTACACGTTCCCCTGATCATAGTCGCGCCAGGCCTACCCGAAGTGGCGAAACCAGGGGCCCGGCGTTCCGACTTAGTAAACTTAATGGATATTGCTGCCACCTCTCTCGCACTAGCAGGATTGGATGTTCCTGAGCATATGGACGCACGAAACGTTTTTGCATCGGGGTATGCGCGTCCAGTTGTGTTTTCTTCAGCAGACCGAATGTCGAATGTGATAGACCGGGTGCGGTCAGTAATGGGGGATAGATACCACTACATTCGAAACTTTCACACAGACAGGCCACTAATGAATTGGGGTCATAGAGAAATGCTAGCTCTTGCAGATCCCGAGGCTACTAGTTTTTTAATGATTCGCCGTCTCGCTGAAGAAGGTGGGCTTACGGACGTGCAGGCCTTACCATATGGTCCAAGGGTTTCTGAGGAGCTGTACGATTTAGAGCAAGATCCCAATGAGGTAGTGAACCTGGCTGCAGATCCCACTTTCCGGACAGTACTAGAATCAAAACGCGCTTATCTTGATGCCTGGCTAAAGGATACCGGCGACAAGGCGCAATATCCGCGTTCGGCGGCAGCAATGAAGGAGATATTGGATCGATTCCCGCAATCTTGGTTGCGCAGTCCTGAATTTTCGAAATAGCTCCGCTTTCGCGGGCTTGTCTTCGACGAAGATGCAAGCGAGGTCACAAAATGTTTTGGCGAGGACAAAAGAGGTCGTCAAAACTGCTGTCGCATAGCACTAGGTGCCAATAGAAGCGCACATATGTTCACAGAGAGCCTCATTTTCTATCCGAACCGCTAAAGCTTTGATTGCTCGCCCAAGATAAATCGCGCCTGTTGCGGGTCTCCGCGCTCCCATTGGAAACTTTTTGGGGGTAAGGACAGACTAACGAGCCTTTTCTGAACGATTGTCTTTCCATGATACTTTGGCGCAAACGAGATCCACTCAAAATAGTTTCGAAGAAGCAGATATGCGTAACCTATCAAATGATCCCTATGGGGCATTGAACGATGACGATTGGTGGTGGCCTGAGGTCTTGCCTGATGATAGCGCCCTTGATCCCGGGCAAAATTTGTTGGCCGAGAGCCAGCGCGAGCAGTTTCTTAACGACGGTTTTTTGTTCTTAAACAACCTGTGGCCCGAAACACTTATCGCCCAAGCAGCGCAAGAAGCCAGAGAGCTTTTCCCAGAGGAGAAGGTAATCTCGCTCAGTTTGGCCGATCCTTCATATCTCTCGTTCTCTCCCATGCCCTGGACACACAAAGGTGAACAATCGGCCAATCTTGCAATTAACCAAATGCCATTGCACCCTCGAGCCCTCCGGGCGGTCGCTGAACTGCTCCAAAGCAATGTCGAGGACATTCGGCTCTACCAGGACCATCTGATTGCCAAGGTAGGTCGCCCAAGAGACCCAGAGACTGTCGAGGCTGCTCATACAGCGGCCGGCGATCAAGATATTCACGTTGACTACGGCAACAACACGTTATTGGTCCCACCGAGAACATCCGGCCCTGAAGTGGTCGCATGTCTATGCTATTACAGCGACGTTCAAGAGGCCGGAGGCGCTACCCATTTCGTGCGAGCGGCGCCTGGGGAACTTACCCAGTACAGTCAAGCGGCTTTCAACCCGCCTAATTTCGTTTTTGGAACGCATAACGGCTCATCTGCCGATGACGCCGGGGTGCGCGCTTTGGAGCTTACTGAGACGCGCTATAGAGAAGAAAAACCACTGCGTTATCAACCAGGTTCTTGCGTGCTTTACCGCTTAGACGCCTGGCATAGAGGCACCCCGGTCGCACCACATAAGGTACGCTATACCCAACACCATGCCTGGAAACAAAAGAGCGCCGAGTGGGTTAATTGGCAAGGTTTTGCGCCAAAACTGGCACAACTCCCGACTGCCTACCTCGAGAATCTGAGCGTGGTTCAAAGAATCGTGCTTGGTTTCGCAGCCCCAGGAGACCCTTACTGGACGGAGGAAACTTTGGACTCTGTAGGGCTTCGCTACCCCGGCATGGATATGACCACATACCGAACTAAAATGCGGAGGGAGTGACCTTACCCCCAGGACTGGTCTGCGATCGAGATGGTATATTTCGTCGCCTTAGTCTTCCTATCAAAATGGACAGATCAACACTGGAATTTTTGGCGCCAATTTTTATCAAGCAAGCCCTTTAAGCCTCGGGGCTTGTTGGTTGCGTGGGGATAGCAGCAAATTTGAAAGAGCTAAGCGCTCTTGGCCCCGCTGCTTCGATAGCAATTTTAACCGTGTTTTACGGCTACGCCGTTAAATGGACTGTGATGGCGGTTATTGGACAAGATGACTCCTAAATTGTGCATTGCTGTTTAGACTTATTTTTTTGACAGCTGGTGTTATCTCTAACTCAACAATCCTATGCAGCCTCGGGAGTTAAAAGCCCCACTTGAGCCGTCATCTGGGGCTTTTTTCTTTTTCAGAAACCACCTTTAATGAATGCAGCGTCCACCTACAGTTACTGATGTATCGCTAGAGCCGTCGCGGCCTTTAGAGGTCCTAATGTCTCCTGCAGCACCCCAAAGCTCGCCAAAGCTCTAATCACTCCACCAGCA